>CAZKHW010000045.1:0-14728 GCA_964552525.1 uncultured Ruminococcus sp.
ATGGATGGACAGACAGATCGCACCGTCTACAGAATTGAACAGCGCAAGGCGATTGTCCATATCCGAGCGTTTCTGGTTTGCGATTCCCTCCACCCCATCGTCGTGGATGGAGATGTCAGCGTCGCGCGTGACGATGACCTCATACCCCGAGGCTTGCAGCAGCTCGCGGAGGTCCAGAAGAATGGCAAGGTTGATGTTCTTTTCCACATCCCCGGCAGCAGAGGAACAACCGCCGTCCATGCCGCCATGTCCTGCATCGAGGATAATGACCTGACGTTCTCCCATGGTACTTCCAGCCTGCATGGCGGCACGTTCTGCCCGTGTTGAGGCATAGTACGCGCCGCAGATGGTAACTGCAACTGCCGCACAGACTGCGGCAATGCGTCCGATCAACTGCTTGTTCTGCATGTGATATCACCTGATTTCCAAAGATTCTTGTGATACCTTATGTGCAGGTCGGGAAAAATATGACAGGCTTGTGACAATTTGCAGACAAATCACTCCTCCGCGCCCAGATCCTCCAGGAGACGCAGCAGCTCCGTTTCCGTTGCCACGGTGATGCCCTCCTCGAGCGTCAGCCTGTCCGCATCGGAGAGCAGCCAAAGCTCCGAGCGCAGGATCCGGTAAGGCTTGTCTGCTCCCTCTCGCCAGAGGGCAAGATGACCGTCATAGGCACGCAGGACGAACCCCGGCTCAGGTTCATCAGGACGGTAGGCATTGAGCTGTGCGACAGCATCGGATTTTTGCTGTACCACCTGCTTTCCGGCGTTTACAAGGAGGATAAGCATGGAGATCATCAGCGAGATCGTGACAAGAAAAATGGACGCGTAACGCCAACTGATTGTTTTCATGAGGATATGCACCTGCCTTTCAATAGGCAGTATGCCCGGTTTTAGGGGATCTAATACCATTATTTAAAAAATGTGGAAAACAGCTCCCGATCCCTCCAGGGATCGGGAGCTGAAAATCACTTTCCGTAGTAGCAGTAAAGCTGGCATGAGATCATGCCGTTGTAGAGCTTGCGGCGCTTGTCGGCTTTTCTGCCGAAATACTGCTCAAAATCGCCGTCACCGCAGATGATGTAGGCAGGCTGCGACAGCACCTTGCCCATGGTACGGTAAATGCGCCGTGCATCGTTCTGTTCGAGCATGCGCTCACCGTAGGGCGGATTCGTGAAGATCACCGCATTCGGAACAGGCGCGAAATCCGCGATATCACGCTGCTCCACGTGCAGAAACTTCTCAACGCCAGCCTTTTTGGCATTGTCGAGCGTCAGCCGGACAGCCGCCGGGTCAACGTCATAGCCGTACCCCTCAAAGGCTGCCGTGCGGTCGATGCGGTCGAGTGCCTCGGCTCTGGCGTTGCGCCAGACATCTGCCGGGATGCTGTCCCACTGCTCAGCCTGAAAGCGTCTGTCAAGACCGGGTGCGATCTTGCAGGCTCTCCGTGCTGCTTCAATCAGAATCGTGCCGCTGCCGCAGAACGGGTCGCAGATAATTGTATCGCTGCGTGTCCTGCCAAGATCAAGAATCCCTGCCGCAAGCGTCTCGCGGATGGGGGCAAGATTCGCGTTCCGGCGGTATCCGCGCTTATGCAGTCCCTCGCCGGAGGTGTCGAGGTACAGACTCACCTGATTTTTCAGGATCGTGAACTGGAGCTGGTGGAGACTTCCCGTTTCGGGGAGAAACCCCTCGGTCTTATAGGCTCTTTGCAGCCGCTTGACCGCCGCCTTTTTCAGGATCTTCTGGCATGCCGGGATGCTCGTGAGCTGGGAATTGACGGAATGTCCTTTCACCGGAAACGCATCGTCTTTGCCGATGAACGTTTCCAGCGGCGCGTTGTACATGCCGTCAAACAGCTCCTCAAAGGTGGTCGCCTTGTACTCAGCAAGCACGATCTGTACACGCTCAGCAACGGACAGCCCGATGTTCGCTTTGGCGAGCGTGGAGAGATCTCCCGACCAGCTCACGCGGCCGTCCTGCACGGTGATGTCCTCACCGCCGATGCGTCTGACCTCAAATTGCAGGATCTTTTCAAGACCGAAATGACAGGGAGCAGAGAAACGGATGCTGCCCATCACTCCTCACCTCCCTCGGGGCTGACAGGAGGTGCAGGCGGATCCGGAATCGCCGGCTCGATCGGATCGGGCACAGACGTGTTTCCAGGATCAGGAGAACTGCTGTCACCGCCGCTGGAGTTGCCGCCACTGGAATTGCCGCCGCTGTTGGAGGAGGTAGGCTTCGGGATCGGATTGCCGTCCTCGTCCGTTGCAGTCGTTTCCTCCTTGGGTCTGTACTTACAGCTCTCGCAGATCGGGCAGTTGGTGGATTTCCAATAGCCCTTTTCACCCTTGGAGCAGTACTTTCCGGCACGCAGACCGGTTATCTCGCAGACATAATCCTCAACAATATTCTCAGGAACGGGGTACTCGCGCAGCTCGTCCTCATCGGTGTGGTAGTTGTTAGCAAATTCGCCGATGACGTTCTGCCACATTTTAGCGGAACTGATGGAGGTGTCAAGCTTCTGGCGATTGGTGTAGCCGATCCATACGCCGGAAACGAAGTCCTCGGTCAGACCGACGAACCAGAGGTCATCCCAGTTCTGGGTAGTACCGGTCTTGCCGACAACCTCTTTGTTGGAGAGCTGGGCATAGCCGGCAGTACCGTTGGAGGATACAACGTTTTTCATCATGCGGTTCATGACATAGGCGGTCTCCTCGTCAATTGCCTGGTAGGGTGCGCCGTCATTCTCATATACCAGCTCATGGTTGCCCTGTTCAAGACGCGAAACGACATGCGCCTTGTAGTACCATCCGCCGTTGCCGTAGGGGATATAGGCGTTGACCATGTTCTGCATGGTCACACCGTGCGTCAGCGCGCCAACAGAAAGCGGCGAGAGTGCCTTATCGGTGTAGCCGTTGGCATCAATTTCGAGCAGCTCAAGTCCCATCTTGTCAGATGCGAACTGGAACACCTCGTCCGGGGTCAGTTCGTCTACCAGGTGTGCCGAGATGGTATTCAGGGACTTCATCAGACCGTAATACATCGGCAGATTTTTGCCCGAGTAGTTGGTGGCAACGGAGTTGGACGAGTAGTTCTTCGGCCAGAGCGAGCCGTCAGGCAGGGTCAGACCGTAGTCACGGATCATAGAGCCCCAGGAGAACTGGTCGGAGTAGATGCCGTAGCCGTAACCGGCAACCGGCTTCATGGTCGAACCGGGCTGACGCTTTTCCATGGTCGCGTAGTTCATGATGAGAGAGCCTTGCTTCTCGCCGACTGCGCCGACACAGGCAAGGATCTCGCCCTCATAGTTCATCGCAATGAATGCGCTCTGCGGATAGACAACTTCGTCATTGTCATCGATCTCGCCGTCACCGTTGGTGTCCTGATAACGGGCAGAGTTGCTGGTATTGATGATGTTGTCAAGGCTCAGGTATTTCTCCTCGACGTATTCCTGCATGGCAGGGTCAATGGTAGTATAGATCTGGTAGCCGCCGGTGTTGATGCGGTGATCCGCCTCCTTGGCGGTGATGCCGTAGGTGTCCATCAGATAGCTTTCCACCTCGCGGATCGCAAGCTCTACCGTCCAGGTCATCTGGGCATTCTCGGTGGTGTCATCCTTGGGCTGCGGATGCAGACGCTTATATTCATCGGTATCGGTAAAGAGCAGATGCTCGTTGAGTGCATCCTGATACTCGTCATAGGAGATAGCGCCGTGATCGTACATCTGCCAGAGAACGTATTCCTGGCGGTCGCGGTTGCGCTTGCGTCCGGTGTTGACTTTTTCGCCGGTTTCTTCGTCAATATAATACGCGAAAGGGTTGATGGAGTTGGGAGACTGCGGAATGGCGGCAAGCACCGCACCCTCGGCAACGGAAAGCTCATCGACCGTTTTGCCGAAGTACTCGATGGATGCCATCTGGATCCCGTTGATCGGACCGCCAAAACCGATGATGTTGAGGTAGGCATCCATGATCTCAGTCTTGGAGTAGTTCTTTTCCAGTGTCATGGCACGGAAGATCTCACGGATCTTACGACTGGGGGACTCCTTGTCATCGCCGGTCACGTTCTTGATGAGCTGCTGGGTAATGGTCGAGCCGCCACGCTGGGTGTCCCAGAAATTCAGGGCAAGGTTCGCCATTGCCGCGATGGTATTCTTGTAGTCTACACCGTCATGGGTATAAAAACGCTCGTCCTCGGTGTACACAAAGGCATCGATCACATGCTGGGGAACTTCCTGGATATCGACCGGAATACGCTGATCTTCGTTTTTTACTGTATACAGCGTGACAAGATTGCCGTCTGTATCGTAGCCATAGACGCTGGTGTTGCACGATATCTCCATCTCTTCAAGGGTGATCGAGGAGGATTCCTCCATCAGCCCAAGGACGTAGACAGCCGCCGCCGTACCGACAATGGTTCCGGTGATGATGCAGATCAGGAAGATCGAAAGCAGTGTCGAAAACAACACGGAGAAAATGCGTTTGATGACGCGCCATGCCTTGGCAGGCTTTTTCTTTTTGTTCGGGGCAGAACCGCTGCCCTTTCTGCGGGTTTGCTTTTGCATGATAATCAGAAATCCTTTCTTAGAAAGGGCACTATGTTTGCCAAAAAGTGCCGTCTTAACAACGAAAATGCATACGATATCATTATACCACAAAACCCCGGTGATGTCAAGCGACGAATGTCGGAGTTTCACGGAAATCGATTTTTCAATTTTTTGTAAGTTTCATACAGAGCCGCCCAAGGCTGCCGCCTTTGGAAACCGCTGGCTGGTCGGCTAACGCCGAACCAGCTTTGTCCTCTTGCCGTCAGGCAAAGGACATTGCGGACGCTAGAATCTGATTTACCGTCATAGCTAACTCGCAAGCGCGGTCACCGCGCCTTTGCCCTCTTGCCGTAAGGCAAAGGGCATTGCGGACACCAGAACCTGATCTATCGCCATTGCCAACTCGTCAGCGCGGACTCCGCGCTTGACATTGCCGCTAAAAATATGCTATACTGGAAGTGCAAAGAATGTACAAGCACCCCACGAGCAGGGAGTGGCTTTGCCCAAAAGGGCGCGTGAAAGGAGGAAACCGGATATGCCGCAGATCATCCCCGTAGACCGGCTCACGCTGCCGGAGCTTACGATCTTTACACAGCGCTCCGAGCAGCAGCTCCGGCATTATTTTGAGCCGGAGGAAGGACTGTTTCTGGCGGAAAGCCCCCTCGTCATCGGACGAGCGCTGGATGCCGGCTACGAACCGTTTGCCATGCTGATGGAGCAGAGACAGGTGCAATCAGAGCCGGTTTTAGAACGTGTGGGGGATATTCCGGTGTATGCCGCACCGGAGACGGTGCTTCGGGAACTGACCGGATTCCCGATGGTGCGCGGTGCAGTCTGTGCGATGCGCCGCAGACCACTGCCGTCTCCCGAAACGATCTGCCGTGATGCAAGCCGTATCGCGGTGCTCGAGCATGTTGTCAACCCGACGAATGTGGGAGCGATCCTGCGCTCGGCAGCGGCACTGTATATGGATGCGGTGCTGCTCACGCCCTCCTGCAGCGATCCTCTCTACCGGAGAGCCGCGCGTGTGAGCATGGGCACGGTCTTTCAAGTGCCGTGGACATACCTTGGTGAGGACACGCAAACGGGTGCAGACATTACACGACTGCACGCGATGGGATTCCGGACGGCAGCAATGGCACTGACCGATCAGACCATCGCCATTGATGATGCCGCGCTGTGCGCCGAGGATCGCCTTGCCGTCATTCTGGGAACAGAAGGGGAGGGGCTGCATCCCGAGACGATAGCGGCGTGTGACCATACTGTCTGCATCCCCATGGCACATGGGGTGGATTCGCTGAATGTCGCGGCAGCATCCGCGGTCGCGTTCTGGCAGCTTGGCAGGCGCGGAGACGCTGCATCATAAACCAAACACCGCCCCGGAACGCTCCCGGGGCGGTGTTATGCTGCTATATCATGAATGGCTGCGGTGAATACTCACGTTACTGTCCCTCGTGGAAGAAGTAGGGGAGTGCATCGTAAACGTAGTGTCTGACAAATCCCCACCAATGCGTCTTTCCATCCGCAACGAGCCAGTAGAGATTGCCCTGGGAGAAGTCGGAGGTGTAGGTAAAGTACTTCGTATTGTTTTGCAGATCCTCCATCTCAGGCTTCATGTTCGGGTAGGCGATATCATCCGAGCCGGTAGCGGCAAAGATAAAGTACTCGTTCTTTTTCAGCCCCAGACTGTCGATCTCAGCGGTAAGCTTTCCCATGCCCTCCCAGTTGTTGCCGGACAGCGGCATAAAGTAGCCAACAATGTCCATATCGTGGTCAGCCACGCACCAGGTGGACAGACCGCCCATCGAGAAACCGCCGTAGGCACGGTGCATTCTGGATGCCTGGAGATCCTCCGGAGAGGTGGACTTGGCATAGGTGGAGTATTTGCCCTCGACAAAGGGCACAACGCTCTGGCGGAACTCCTCCCAGAAGTTGCCAGCCTCGCTGCCCTGACCGTTGAAGGTCGGAGTGACAACGATCAGCGGCTCCAGCTCGCCGTTCATGATCATGTGATCGAGGATGTTGCCCAGCTTGACATCGTCCGAGAAGATGGTGTTCTCATTCTCGCCGCCGCCGTGCATCAGGTAGAAGATGTTGTACTGCTTATTCGGATCGTAGCCGTAGGGCGTGTAGACGTTCAGGCTCTTGCTGCCGCGGATGCCGTTGTAGGTTTCCTTGGTGATAGTGCCTGCCTGTGAACACGCATCGAGATAGCCGGCAGGTGCTTCACGGTACTTGACCGCCGGATCGTAGTTGAACGCAGGAGCAGGCTCTGTAGGCGGTTCAGGCGGCTCAACCTTGGGGAACTCTTTGAGGAGCGCGTGGATATATTTCTGGAGCATGACAAGGTCGGTCAGCTCCACCTTGCCACTGCTGTCAACATCTGCGGATTCCTCATCGCAGGGATTGGCAAATCCCTGGAGAATGCCGCGCTTTGCCAGTCCCAGATCAAACACATCGATCACGCCGTCACCGTTGACATCACCCTTTACGATCGGATGCACGCTGCTCTGACCTGCGCCCTTGATCTGTGTGCCAGCCACTGCGCCGATGACATCGTCCACATAGAAATTGTTGGTACTGCTGTCGGTCTCCACGTACAGCACCAGATTTTTAGCACCTGCCGGAATGGTGAAATCGGTGTTGGCAAGCTGTACCCATTCGCCCTTGCCGGCAGATGCGGTCGCGACCTTGTCGTAGTGCGCCGTACCCTCTGCATCATCATACTGGAGCGTCAGGTGGAAGGTGTCAAGCGTACCGCCCTCCAGGAACTGTACGTTTGCCGAAAAGCTGTAGCTCTCGCCGGGAACGAACGCACCGGACAATTTCTTGGCTGCGCCGTTCCAGGAGGCAGTCCGCTCCGAGGAAAGGAGCGCTTCGCTGCCCTCATAGGCGGTGCGTCCGCTTGTGTCGACGCTTGCCGCGCCTCGTCCTGTCCAGCCGCAGTCCGAGCCTTCAAAGGTATCGTGGAAGTAGTAGCCGTTGGCATCTGCCTCGTAGACGGTGGGGACATTCCAGTCCGCACGCTCATAGTCGAAGAAGTCGATATCCGCATAACCGCCGGTGGATTTGGTGGGATAGCTGTAGATCGCGGAACGGTAGCCTGTAAACAGCTTGAGGTCATAGGTCATGCCGAGGGTATCGCCGATCTTCGTCCATGTCTTGCCGTCATAGGAATAGGCAAAATCTGCCTTGTCAATGTTGTTGGAGACATTGAAATTGGCATCCACCGTGTTGAAGTTGAAGTTGACCTTCAGATAGACCGTATCGCCAGTCAGTGCAGTTTCCTCGATGATCTTGTCGTAGCTGTCCGTAACAACAGAATTTCCGCCGTAGCAGCCGTTCTTCGCCATATACACGTATTTCTTGCCGCTGTCGTCAACGCGGACACCGACATTTCCGTAATTGAACTGGAAGGCTGACAGACCTGCATAGTCGCCTGCCTTCATTCCGGTGGTGTCCAGCTTGATGACGCTCGAACATGCAGGACCTTCGGTGCGCATGGTGAGGGTATTGCGCGCATTCATAATGCTCTTGGCAATATGCTCGTTATGCAGGCGCAAATAGCCGTCGCGCTCGGTGACTGACCATGCCTTGTTGTCGGGGTTATGATTCCACTGCCATTCAAGGGCGAGCTTGTTGGAGGAATAGCTGAAATCATCGTCCCTGGCAAGCTGTGTGCCCCTGAAATCGGTATCCACCGTGATGGTTGTGGGAGCTTTGCCGTTTACACCCAGCATCGGCCATCCGTCCACCCAGTTGACCGGAACGAGAACCGGAACACGTCCGATGCTGCCGTGATCCTGAAACATCAGACCATACCAGTCACCGGAGGGTGTATCCACAATGCCGCCCTGTGCCACGCCGCTGCCGTAAGTGCCAAGCCCGGAATCCAGAATGGTCTTGCCCTCGTAAGGACCTGTGATGCTCTTGCTGCGGTACACCTGCTCCAGACGGCCGTGACCGCTTGGCCATGCGATCACGAACACGTAGTAGTAGTCACCGATCTTCTGGACATGCGAGCCTTCTCCGGCAAGTCCGTCAAGCCCGGTCTTGAAGATGGTCTGATCCACGCCGCCGGGTTTGAATCCGGTCATTTCGGCGTTGAATTCCTTGATCTTGATCTCGCCGCCGCCGCCGTAGACGAGGTAATTTCTGCCGTCATCGTCAAGCCACATAGAGGCATCGTGGTACATGCCGTTCAGCTCTGTGCGCGTCCATGTGCCCTTTTCGATGTCGGTCGTCTTGTAGATATAGGATTTTCCGCTGCCGTAGCTGCCGAAGAACACGTAGTACACGCCGTCCTTGTAACGCAGGGAGGTTGCCCACTGCCCGTGCGCGTAGTCGTGTTCATTGCCGACCAGATTCTGCTTGTCACCGTCTGCGTAGGTGTCGTAGACATAACTGCAAAGCTCCCAGGATACAAGATCCTTGGACTTCATGACAGGTACGCCCGGTGTGAAGTACATGGTGGTGCTTACCATATAATAGGTATCTCCCACGCGGATGACATCATCATCGGGAACATCCGAGAAAATGACGGGGTTGGCAACGGTAGTCGGTGCTGCCGATGCCAGCATCGGGACTGCCGGGATCGCTGCGGCGATCATGCCGCCTGCCAGCATGCCTGCCAGCACCTTTTTGAGAGCAAAATGCGTTCTCATACGTTTGACCTCCATTTCAAATCAGATTTGTAAATAAATTCTGAACAAATTATATATTCTCTTTTAATTATATAGCATGATATCGGATGTTACAACCCATAATTTGCAGAATTGGTGGACAAAACGAATGCGTTTTTGCCTGGCAGGGGAGGGGACTGCCGGTACTGCGGCGAAGCGGCGTGTTCTCTGTGTCAGGAGATCGTGGCAGCCACCACCTTGACAGAGGGGTCAGAAATGACGGAATCCCGGTCGTTTTCGAGCTGATAGCTAATGAGGTCGTCAAAGACCTTCTTGTCCGTAAACACAAATTCGACACGGTGACCGTCAATGGTATAGCTTGCTGTTGCCGACTGGTTGGATTCAAGGAGTGACCACATAGGATTTCCGCAGACTTTGGTCAGCTCCTCGTAGGTCATGCCAATAAAGGTGTTTTCCGTGATCTTTCCCTCAAAGATGTGGATATGCTCGGGCAGGGAATCGGCGCTGCTGCCGTAGGCGGCAATATAGCCGGGGAACATGCTGCACACAAGGGTATTGCGGCTGCCGCTGCACACCTCACAGCCGATGGATTCGTGGTGGGCATCTCCGGTCGCCTCGATGAAATCCTCCTTGGCAACGTCCAGCAGTCCCAGTGGGAGAATGTCCCGGATGTTGAGTGGTTTGCCCTCCGTTTCGCCGCAGACCTTGCAGCGCTTGGGAGAGAGGACAGTTGCCGGTTTCCATTGATGCCCGGCAGGCTCACCCTCGGTCTGACCGCAGACCTCACAGGTGCTTGCCTGCGTGCAGGTGGCATCGAGCCACACATGCCCCAAAGGTTCACCCTCGGTCATGCCGCAGAACGTACAGGTCTTGGGTACTTCGCAGGTCGCCGCCTGCCACTTGTGCGAGCCGATGCTGCCCTTTTCCTCGCCGCAGGTGCTGCAACGCATCGGGTGCAGGCAGTTTGCCTTTTCCCACGTATGCCCGGCGGACGTGCCCTGTGTCTCGCCGCACAGCGAGCAGATCTGCGGTTCGGTGCAGGTCGCATCCAGCCAGCTATGCTCCAGCATCCCACCCTCGGTCTTGCCGCACAGCATGCAGGTGCGCGGTGCGGAACAGGTCGCTTCCTTCCATCGGTGGGGGAGGGGATCGCCGTGCATCCTGCCGCATTTTTCGCAGATCTCGGGCTGCTGACAGGTTGCCTGCACCCAGGTGTGCCAGCACAGGGTCTTTGTCCCGAACAGTACCGCCACAGCACCTGCCACGATCACGAGGGAGAGTGCTGCGATCCAGACGGGGAGCATGGGCAGCCGCGCTGCCTTTGGATGCGGCTTGTCCGGTGTCCAGAACGCCTCGTCCTGTCTGGAATCGTCCGGAAGTTTCGCGCAGTCCGCGCACAGCAGCTTGCCGGAGTTCTGCGGCTCAGAATCGGCAGGGATCTCCCTGCCGCACCGCTGGCAGAAGGCTATGACAGATGCCGCCGCGCATTCCTTGCAGAGGAGACGGCCGTCCACGACTGTTCCGGCACCATCCGGAATGTCCTTACCGCATGTTTGACAGAACATGGTTACACCTCCGGTTTCCGGCATTTGCCGAGGGTATGGCACAGCGCGATGCCAAATCCGAGGAGCAGCGCACCGCCGCCGAGCACGAGCATGGCGCGGTGACCGACAGGAAACGCTTCGCCGGGAAAGACGATGGCGAAGATCACGCCGCCAAGTCCCAGGAGCATTCCCAGCACCTCCAGCAAGAGCGCACACTGCCGCGTGGCAGGTTCATTACGGAAATGCTTGATCGCCGCGCCAAGCGGACTTCTGGCACCTGTGCGGTATTCCAGCTCCGTGATGGTCTGCGCAGTACCGCAGGCAGGACAGGTTTCAGACGGATCGGGGATCTCCTTGCCGCAATTCCTACAAAACATAGCCGACTCCTTTCTGCTGTATGTGTGATGGTTCGACTTCATTATACCATATCCGACAGAAAAATGCAATCCTAAATTGTGAGTTCCACACAGGAGGGTGCCCCCCACCCCCTGCCCCCTCCCCGGAGGGGAGGGGGAGTAGGGGCGGCGCTGCGCGCCGCCGCCGCCCAAGGCTGCCGCCTTTGGAAACCGCTGGCTGGTCGGCTATCGCCGACCCAGCTTTGCCCTCTTGCCGTCAGGCAAAGGACATTGCGGACACCAGAATCCGATCTATCGTCATCGCAAACTCGTCAGCGCGGACTCCGCGCCGGAAATCGTGCAGGATATGACTGTTTTTGTAGGAAATGACAAATTTTTGAATCATATCGCGAAATAGTTCGTCTAAAGGGTAATTGCATTTTGTCCGGAATTTTAGTATAATAATAGTATGTATGGACATTGCGTCCAATGATTGTGATAGGAGAGAAGCTCATGAACCTCAGAGCCAGAGAACGCAGTGCCGCGGTGCTGCTTTCCGTGATGCTCGCAGGCACAGCGATCCTGCCGGTCAGCGTGTCTGCGGAGAACATTCCCCCCGATGCCATTGGTGCTGTGACGGCAGGGAGCGTGACAACATTTTATTATGATACCAAGGTTTCCGGCGGTCTGACTGCCATGTGGAACGATGCGGTGACAGCCTCTGCGGCGACTGTCAAGCTCTACACCGACTGGGATGCCCAGAGCGGCACACGCCTTGTCACACAAGGCAAGGGCATGGCAGCAGAAGGTGTGATCTGTGTGCCCTCCGGTCATGAGATCACGCTCGATCTCAACGGTTATTCCATCGACCGGCAGCTTGATGTGGCAATGGAGGACGGCGAGGTCATCTATGTCGAGAACGGCGGTGTTTTGAACCTGACGGACACCCAGGCGGCTGCAGGCGGTGCAGGAAAGGTCACCGGCGGCTACAGTACCAATTGCGCAGGCGGCATTGAAGTCGCGCAAGGCGGTACGCTCAATCTCTGGGGCGGCTGCATCATAGGCAACCGCACGGAGGAAAGCGGCGGCGGCATCCGGCTGAACGGCGAGGACAGCAGGCTCTATATGACCGGCGGCAGTATTCAGGGAAATACCGCCAATGCCCAGGGCGGCGGCATTGCGATGTACGATGCGCAGCTTGAGATCGTCAAGGGCACGATCAGTGATAACACCGCGATTGGTTTTGGCGGCGGCATCTACCAGAGCGGCGGTATCGCCAAGCTCCAGTCGGGCACGATGACCAAGAATTCCGCGATGGGCGGCGGCGGTATCTGTACGCAGGATGCGGCGGAGCTTTCTATTCGCGGAGACATCTCGATACAGAACAATATCGCCAAATCCAGCGAATATCTGGGTTCCGGCGGCGGAATTTTTGCCATGAGTACGCTGCCCGTCAAGCTCTCCGGTACACCGGATATCACCGGAAACCGCCATTCTGACGGCAAGGACAGCAACCTGACATTCTGGGTCGATCTGGAAAATCCCTTTGTCGGACCGCGCATCATAGACGAGGGTGTCGATCAGGGCGCGAGGGTCGGGCTGAACTTTGGCAGTGAGGAGATCGCCTCTATCCGCGAGTTGGGCTTTGCGCCGTCGTGGGATACAGCACTGTTCACGGCAGACGGCGAGTTTGAGTATCTGGAGGACGAAGGCGTGCAGTACCTCAAACGGCCGGTGCTGCAGAGCGATTATCTCATCTATATCTGGATCGGATTCGGTGCTGTGGTGCTGATTGCCGTTGCGGCGATCATTTTGATCCTTGCGAAGGCATTTAAGAAAAAGAAACGCAGAAAGCGCGGCAAGAGAACGCACGCCTCAAAGCGATAACGAAACACACCCCTCTGACAGCAGTCGGAGGGGTGTGTTGTGGTTTGTGCGGGGATCAGACGCTGATCTCCGCCTTATCATCCGAAACGCCGTTGGCATCAAGGACGGGCTGAACGCAGTTCGCGATAAATTCCTCGACCTGCTGCGGACATCTGCCGATAAAGTTCTCCGGTTCCATGATGGCATCCATCTCGTCCTTGGTGATGGGGAACATCGGATCGGCAAGGATCAGCTCGCACAGATTGTTGTCCAGACCCTCCTGCTTGACGCGCTTTCCTGCCTCCATCGAGAGCTGGCGGATGCGCTCGTGCAGCTCCTGGCGGTTGCCGCCCTTTTCCACCGCATCCATCATGATGTTCTCGGTCGCCATAAACGGTAGCTCCGCCATCACGCGCTTGCGGATGATCTTGTCATAGACCACAAAGCCGTTCTCCGGATCGGTGACATTGAGCATGATGTTGAGGATCGCATCCACGCCGAGGAAAGCCTCTGCCACGGAAATGCGCTTGTTGGCGGAGTCATCGAGGGTCCTTTCAAACCACTGCGTACCGGCGGTGAATGCCGGGTTGAGGACATCGCACATCACGTAGCGAGCCAGCGAGGTGATGCGCTCGTCACGCATCGGGTTGCGCTTGTACGCCATTGCCGAGGAGCCGATCTGGCTCTTTTCAAACGGCTCTTCCATCTCCTTAAAGCTCTGCATCAGACGGATGTCGTTGGAGAATTTCATGGCAGACTGGGCAATGCCTGCCAGAACGGAGCATACCTGATAGTCCACCTTGCGCGAGTAGGTCTGTCCGGAGACCGGAACAACGGCATCAAAGCCCATCTCCCTGGCGATCTTTTCTTCAAGTGCCTTGATCTTGTCGGTATCGCCGTGGAACAGCTCCATAAAGGATGCCTGCG
Source organism: uncultured Ruminococcus sp. (assembly GCA_964552525.1). GTDB lineage: Bacteria > Bacillota > Clostridia > Oscillospirales > Ruminococcaceae > UBA3855. The sequence goes on from CAZKHW010000045.1 coordinate 13,864, forward strand.
TGCCGGTCGTGCCCTTAGAGCCGAGGAGTTTGAGGGATGCGATGCGGAATTCGAGATCCTCCAGATCCATCAGCAGCTCGTTGCACCAGAGGGTCGCACGCTTGCCGATGGTGGTGAGCTGTGCCGGCTGGAGGTGTGTGTAGGCAAGACACGGCAGTGCCTTGTACTTGTCCGCAAATACGGCAAGCTGGGAAATGACCTTGACGAGCTTGCGCTTGACCACCCCGAGCGCATCGCGCATGATGATGACATCGGTGTTGTCGCCGACGTAGCAGGAGGTCGCGCCAAGATGGATGATCCCGGCAGCATTCGGGCAGGCATCGCCGTAGGTGTGGACATGCGCCATGACATCGTGACGGAACTGCTTTTCGTAGGCAGCCGCCTTGTCGTAGTCAATGTCCTCGATATGGGCGGAAAGCTCATCGACCTGCGCTTGTGTTACGGGCAGACCAAGCTCCATCTCGGCACGTGCGAGTGCGACCCACAGCTTGCGCCAGGTGGTGAATTTCTTGTCAGCGGAAAAGAGATACTGCATCTCCTGGCTGGCGTAACGGGTGCAGAACGGGCTTTCGTAGCTCTGATTTGACATAAGGTTTTCCTCCAATTTATATTGTCCGCGGCTTCCACATCAGGATGGGATACAGGTCATCATAGGGCTGTACAACATCCGGATGTGCCGCAGCGTAGGCAAAAATGGTATCTGCCAGTCCCTCCTTGAGAAATGACAGCAGCGTCTCGACAGATTGTGCCGTCATTGCATCGCAGATGGGCGCAATGGTAATGGCTTGTCTGCCTTCCACATCCATGATGCGAAACGGCCAGATCTGGCAGTCAAAGGGCTTTTCCGTCCCTAGCATGCAGCCCT
>CAZKHW010000046.1:0-14600 GCA_964552525.1 uncultured Ruminococcus sp.
GATAGCGGCACTCGACGTCGTAGTCATTGTAGCTGCAGTTGTGGTTCTGGGTGTTGTAGGTATAGACAAAGCCCGTCTCATCCGAGCAGTGCCACGGGAACTTGTTCCCCTGCTCGTCCGTAGCGTAGCTGTCAGGGTCGATGGTGTACTCCTTGCCGTCACCGTCAACGCACTTGTCGCTGCCAGCATCATAGCGGATCGAGGTCTTCACGCCGTGACCGCCGCCGTAGATCTCCTGCTGACCGGACAGAATGTGCTGACCGTACTCCGATGCCAGATACTTCATCAGCGCCTTGGTCTCAGGGGTCGCCTTGGGGTCAACGGGGGTGTCAGAGCCTGTCACCTTCGGCAGATCCGCCTTGGAAACCGTAACCGTATCGTACGCTCCATAGCCGTAAATCGGCTTGAATGTGATGGTGTTCTTGCCCTTCTGCATACGGAACACGCCGAACGACACATCCGTCCACTCCTTGAGATAGGGCATATTGTAGGTGTAGTCAATTCCGTTGATGGAAATCGTCTGAAGCCGCCCCTCCTCGGAAAGGATCTGTGCCGCGCGGACATCGACCTGATACATGCCCTCCTCCTCGATCTCGATCTCCAGAGAAATGGGCGCTGCGGTCAGATAGGCAAAGCCCTCACCGGAATAGCCCGGGATCTGGTTCTCGTAGATGGAAGTCCAGACCTGGTCAACGCCCTCCATCGTCTCAGCCTCGTAGGTGCCAAGACCGTTTGCGGCGGAAACTGCCGCAGGCATCAGGCTTGCCAGCGTTCCGCACAGCGCAGCAGCCAGTACAGCGGCTGTTGCTCTTTTGAATCCTTTTTTCATAACATCATCCTCCTGTTATCGTATCGTACCTAATGTAGAATACTTCTTTCATTATACCATATTCCCTGCTCCAATGCTATGTGCATTTCAACCAAATCTAACACAGCAAATTTGTCAATTACAACCAAACGCCGCAAAGCGTAACGCTCTGCGGCGGCTCTTGCATGAAACACCCAATGAAAGGCAACAAAATGGATCTGCAAGCCTATTTCGTTAAATTATTGGCAACCTTATCGACCTTGGAGGAGGTTGTCACAGCGACTGTGGACATGGCAAAGAGCAGGTCAGTTGCGCCGACCTCCTGGATAAAGCTGATGGCATTGCGGTCAAAATAGCGGAAGTCGCACAGGTAGATCTTTGAGAACGACTGCGTCAGGAACGGCACAAGCGCATTGCCGTAACTGTCCTTGAAAATGACAAGGACACGACCATTGTCAACATCCGTATCTGCCTCAAGGATGCACTCATCCGAGCCGACAAAGACCGTGTAGCTCGCTGCTACGCTGTTATTCTCAAAGAACAGCGATCCCTGATGCGCGCCGCCGAACGCCGTGTTGTAGTAAGTACAGGTGACAGCATCCAGATTGGCAGGCTTGTAATAGGTGAACTGTTCCGGATGATTCCCCAGCTCGGACACCTGGTTCACGCGGTAAAATGCCCCGACATAACCCTCGCGGACAACAGGCGTGTAGGTTTCCAGCCCTGCATACGGAACGCCTGCAAAAGCTGCAAACTGCTCCGCCGCATAGTATGCCGCCAGCGGTTGCCAGTGGTAATCGGTACGGGAATAGGTCTGCTCCTCCTTGTGCGCATCGAGCGTCTCATAGACCGGAACACCCGTCACACCGTTGAAGCTGCCGTTGATATGGTTGAACATGTCGAGCTGATTGCCGTATTTTCCTGCCTCCTCGGGCGGCGTGTAGAATGCCTGCGAGGTGGGAACGACCATGCAGTACACATTGACCGCATCCCCCAGAGCCGCCTTGTAGCCGTTGAGTGTCTCGGCATAGCGCGTCCCCTGGTTAAAATTCCCCGAATACAGCTCGATCGCACGCGGATGGTCTGTTCCGGAGTTGACGACCATCACGCCGTTCACGATCTTGGTCACACCCTCCTGCACCGGAGGCTCTGTCGGCGGCTCGGTCGGAGGCGGCGTGGTCGCAGATGTGGTTGTTGCCTTGGTCGTTGTCGTGGTCTTTGCTGTCGTTTTTGCTGTTGTCTTAGAGGTCGATTTTGACCCGGAACCGCTGGTTTTCGTGGTCTGCGCACCGTTTTTTCCAGTCGATGCGTTCGGTTTGGCGGCAGCGGCATTTCCCTGTCCGCCTGCATTTCCACCGGCATTCTGCGCTGTTGTGGAAACACCGGAATGGCTCGCATCCGTCTGCGCTGCGGATGCATTGGACTGCTCCATCCCGGCATCGTCAGAGCGAATCGCCGCAGTCTCGGCAGAACCTGCCGCCTGGGGCGGTGCATCCGTCTGCTGCATTTCCTCTGTGATCTGCACAATTGTCTCGATCGACTCTGTCTCCGTGGCAAGAGACTGATCTCCGGTCTGTTCCGGTACACGGCCGCATGCCGTCATCACCAGATAGCTCAATGCAAGCACCGCTGCAATTTTCCGTTTCATAGCCTTGTTCTCCTTTGTCCTGATTCAGGTCTGTTTATTTTAGACAAAAGCCGTCAGATTGCAGCAAAAACGCTGTCCACTCTGTACAAACTCTTGTAGAAACACAGAAAAAGCTGGCATGAAACCAGCTTTTTCATCATAACGTTCGTTCAATCCTCAGCTTGCATCATATCCGGTTGCCAGGTCACTCAGGATACTGTCAAAGCTCGTGTTGTAAGGGTTACGGGGAGTGTCCATCGTTGCAACCTGTCTGTTTGTAGAGAAGAACCCTACATTGGTGGTCGTATCATTATCAGCCGCTACCGCAGCCTTTACAATATAATTATCAATCCGGATCGCCCAGTTGATCTGCGATGCATCCGAAACCGTTCTGTTGACAGAATTCACAACACGCTGACAGGACACTACACTCAAGCCAGCGATCGGATTGGTGTCATACGGATTCGTGTCCGCAGCCCACATCGTAGTACCGGAACGATTATAACTGATTCTGATATTACTGTTTACAAACCCACTCTCATCCGTTGCCGTGCGGTCACGTGCCATTTCCTTCTGTACAGCCGTCTGCGCTGCATTGTACACCATCTTCGCATTCGCATTCGCTGCCTGAATACGGGATCGACGGAAATACGTCGACATTGCCGGCATCAGAATCCCAAGCAGGACGCCAATGATCGCAATAACAATGATCAACTCCATCAAAGTAAAGCCTTTCACGCGCCGCTGGAGTTTCTTCTGTTTCATATCAATACACCTCACACTCATAGGGAGTTCAAATTTCATTCACAATTACAGTATACCATTTTTACTGCGAAAAGTCAACCATTTCCGGAACATTTTAGATACCGCATTTTTCACAAAATTAACTTTATGGATTTGTGGATTATCCCAGTCGTCCTGAATTACCAGTTTCCAGTTTTAGCATAGTTCAGGGCATCTGCATATGCGCTGCCGCCCAGATCTGCAATGGACTTCTTGGTATGGTTGGGGTTGGGGTAAGTGCCGATATACTGATCCGTGGCGGACTTTGCCACAAATGCTGCCGTAACAACGTCACTTTCCACGTAGATCGCCCATTCCTTCGTTTCCACATCCTCAAAGTACTCATAAATATACTTGTTGAGGGTCGGATCCTCATACGGTCCGCTGCCGCCGGATGCAGGATCGCTTCCGCCTTTTCCTGCTCCGACATAAATGCCGGTCGGGATCGGCTTGATGACATCATTCTCACGGCATGCGATCATTCCGCCGTTGAGCAGCGACTTGGCACTCGCATTGATAGACGAAAACTTCGCCTTGTTCACATATCCCAGCATCGACGGCACCAGAATGCCTGCCAGCACACCGATGATGGCGATTACAACGATCAGCTCCACCAGAGTAAAGCCCTTGACTCTATACTGCTTTTGTCTCATCATCTCATCCTCCATAATTCTGTACGGCATCCGACTGTCTGTCGGACACACCTTTCTCTCTGTATTTTATATTATACCATGCAGTTCACAAATTGTCAATATTTTTTTTAAAGAAAAACCGGATTTGTGAACAAAAAACAGTTGCCAATCGCATTGCGGAATGGTATAATAATATTGTACCAAAAATGATAGTTGAGAGGAAGATACCATGAAATACCAATTGGCGCGTCTGTGCTGCCTGCTGATGACTGTGCTGCTGCTTATGAGCTTTGCCGGATGCTCCCACGAGGAGGAGACCGGCGCAGGCTACCCATTCTCGGCAGTCCTTCCTGGAGATCCGGGCTGCCTTGATCCGCAGTTCTCGCAGAACGAAAATGCCGCCATCGTCATCACAAACGTGATGGAAGGGCTGCTGCGCATGAATTCTGCCGGAAATCCTGTCTGCGCCGGCGCAGAGGAAATGATCGTCTCCGAGGATGGGCTGAGCTACCTGTTCACACTGCGCGAGGATGCCTACTGGTTCAGCAGGGACATGGATCCGGAGCGTCTGGAACGCGTGACATCCCGTGATTATGTCTTTGCGTTCCGCCGACTTGTCGATCCCGCCATGCGCTCTCCCTACGGAAAGGATTATCTGTGCATCAAAAATGCCGCCCGGATCATGGATGGTGAGATGGATGCGCAGCATCTCGGTGTCTCCGCACCGGACGGCAACACCGTCCTGTTTGAGCTGGACTACCCGAATCCGGAATTTCCGGCACTTCTTGCACGTACCTGTGCCGTTCCCTGCAACCAGGAATTTTTTGAATCCACCAACGGCCGTTACGGGCTGGATGCGGACACCATCCTGTGCAACGGACCGTTCTATCTGACGCAATGGAACTACGATCAGTACAGCTCCGGCAACTTCCTGACCTTCCGCAAGAGCAAGCACTACCACTCGCCGGATGCGGTCTATCCGAACAATCTGCAATTCAACATCATGCACAACCGGAGCGATGCCGAAGCGGACTTTGCTGACGGGAATGATGATGTACTGCTCACCCCGATTTACCACGACCGCTATCTGCACAGCAAGGACTATGCCGTGCAGACCTGTGCTGCCACCACAATGGGGCTGATCTTCAATCCGGAGAACACGCTGTTACAGGATGAAATGCTCCGGCAGGCACTCGCCTATGGGCTTGACCGCGCCGCACTTGAACCGCTTCTGAGCGAGGATGTGAGCACGGCATACGGGCTTGTGCCGCCGGCTGTCACGCTGCTGGGCAGCTCCTACCGTTCGATCGAGGCGGACGAGCCGCTTGCGATCCCCTACGACCCTGACAAGGCTGCCGAGCTGTTTACAGAGGCATCCGGAAATCTTGGGCTGAACTCCCTCAACTCCATCCGCGTCATGGTGCCCAGTACGCTGACTGACACCGATGCCCTGCTGGCAATGAGCCAGAACTGGCAGGATCTGTTCGGCTACTATATCGGTATTGAAACGGTAACGCCGGACGAATTTGACAGCCGCATCGCATCCGGAGACTACACCATCGCGCTGTACAGCTTCACGCCCGAGCGCAATAGCTGTTTGTCGGCACTGGAAGGGTTCATGGATGCCGAGCTGCTGGATCTGGGCGGTCAGGATCTTGAGCTGCTGATGAAAGGGATGGCACATCCGGTCAATCTGGCAGATACTGCCGAGCTTTGCGCCTTCATCGAGCAGAGCATGATCAGCTCCTGCACGTTCGTGCCGCTGTTTTACAAGAACTCGTATCTCATTACGACCGCAGGCAACGAGGATATTCGGTTTGACCCGTTCACAATGTCGGCGGATTTCATCGAGGCGAAACACTTTTCAAAATAAACGATCCCCCCGACATCTTCAGAATTTGCAATATAATAGAGGAGGGCATGGTATGGTTGCCATCCATTTCGGACATTTCTGTTTTAACCGCCCATCCGGTGAGCAAAGTATTCTAATTGTGTTAGCTTCCAAAAAAGACTATTCATCAATGGACGATTTTGTAACCCACGCATTGAACTATTTGGAATCAGACCCGGAATTTTGTGATGCATGGAATGAGATGTACAAAAACCGTATCTATTCACCCATTGATGAACAGGAAAAGAAATGGATGAAATCAAGATTAGATGAGATGAATCAACGCATAAGCATTGCCCATGAACCTGTTATTCGTGCGGTCTATATTATTGCTCCAGAATGGAATGATATTACTATAGGGATTGAAACAGAATCAGAATACATTTTCTATCAATGGGGAACATCTGCCTGAACCAATCATCAAAATAAGCCCGAAAGCAGTTTCAAAAACTACTTTCGGGCATTACTTCTATATGCGTATTCGCCTTATGCCGGGGGAATTGTTTTAGAACCTGTCCACATAGGGGATATGCTCGGATTTTCGAGCAGATTTGTGCCGTATCAAAGGACGAACGACGACGGAATACTGTATGTATTCCTAGGAGTTCGGACAAAGATACGGTGCAAAGATGCCGAAAAGACGAGTGCGGCATCCTATGTGGACAGGTTCTTAATCTTCCCTGAGCCAATCCGTACCAAACCGCGCTGCCAGCACATCGCAAAGCACCAGCGCGGTCACGCTGTCCACCACAACACGCGCACGGTGGATGATCGCCGGATCGTGGCGCCCCTGAATCTGGAGCTGTGCATTCTCGTTCCGGAAGAAATCCACCGTCTCCTGCGGCTTGTAAATAGACGGGGTCGGCTTGACTGCACAGCGGAACGTGATGGGCATTCCGTTCGTGATGCCGCCGTTGATGCCACCGTTGTGGTTGGTGACTGCCGTCACCCTGCCGTTTTCCATCCGCAGCGGATCGTTGTACTCGCTGCCCCGGGCATCGAGCAGATCGAACGCATTCCCGAACTGCACGCCCTTGATCGCCGGAATGCTGAACAGCGCATGAGACAGCACGCCCTCCAGCGTGTCAAACCAAGGTTCGCCGACACCTGCCGGCATTCCGATGACCGCCGTCTCCAGCAATCCGCCGATGCTGTCCCCCTCTGCGGCGATCTGCTCCATTTTCGCGTACATTGCGGATGCCGCCGCCTCATCGAGGACAGCAAACGGCATCGCAGCGAGCGTTTCGATATCCTCGCGCATCTCGCCGAACGCACGGTCACAGATCCCGCCACACCGCGCGATATGTGTGCCAAGCGTAATGCCCTTGCCGCGCAGTGCCGTCAACGCGATAGCACCTGCCGCCACAAGTCCTGCCGTGATGCGTCCGGAAAAATGTCCGCCGCCGCGGTAGTCCTCAAAACCGTGATACTTGCAGTATGCCGTGTAATCCGCATGTCCCGGACGCGCCAGTGCACGTGTGGCAGAGTAATCCTTGCTCCGCGTCTGGGTGTTGGGAATGACGATGCACAGGGGCGTTCCGGTGGTTTTCCCCTCAAATACGCCGCTTACGATACGGTACTCGTCCTGCTCCTGACGCGCGGTCGAGATCCGCCCCGACGGTCTGCGCAGGGTGAGCTGCGCATTGATAAAATCACGGTCAACCGGAATTCCGGGTGCAAGACCGTCCAGCACGACACCAATCGCCTCGCCGTGGCTTTCACCGTAGATCGTCACGGCAACGCTTTGTCCGAATGTATTTTTCATATGCTACTGCTCCTTATGCCAAGAGTTTGGGTAAATGCCTACTCCCATTTTAGCAGATTTTGGGGCGGTTGTCAATGCTTTCAAAAGGATGGAACTTCCCTTACACATCCACCATTTCATGTAAATTCTGTTTTACGCATTTCATTTTTTGTGAATACTGCACAACCGCATAGGGAGCTTCATGTAAATTACATAGAAATTATCCGGAATGGATTGAAAAAACTGTTTATAAATGGTATAATAAATGTGTGAAAACAGGAATTGTTCGATTACCAAATCTGATCTGCGGCATTCCCGTCACGGGAATGCCATTTCTTTTTTCGCAAAATTCGCAGAAAACTGCATACTATATTAAAAAAGGAGTGTAGCATCCATGAACCAATTCCATGCTGGCAATATCAAGAACATCGCTCTTGCAGGGCATCACAGCTCCGGCAAGACCTCTCTGGCAGAGGCACTGCTCCATTCGGCAGGCGCATCCGACCGGTTCGGCAAGACCACTGACGGCACGACGGTGTGCGACTTTGATCCCGAGGAGATCAAGCGCAAAAGTTCACTCTCCACAGCACTTGCAGGCTTTGCCTATGAGGAAAACTGGATCAACCTGCTCGATACCCCGGGTATCCTCGACTTTGCAGGCGAGCAGCTCTCCGGTATTGCGGCGGCAGATACTGTTCTGATTACCGTTTCCGCAAAATCCGGCGTTCGTGTAGGCACCAAAAAAGCGTATGCTGCTGCACAGAGCATGGGGAAATCCACGATGTTTGCGATCACCAAGATCGACGATAAGGATGCAAACTTTTATAATACCCTGACGGAGCTAAAGACCGTATTCGGACCTACCGTTTGCCCGGTCGTTGTTCCGATCATTGAAAAGGGCGAGATCACGGGCTTTATCAACCTGATCGAGATGAAGGCATACCAGTACGATGCCAAGGGCAAGGCTGCTGAGATCGCCATCCCTGACGAGGTGACCACCGAGCACGACTACCGTCTGGAGGGTCTGAAAACCGCCATTACCGAGGCAGTTGCCGAGACGGACGAGGTACTCATGGAGAAGTTCTTCGAGGGTGAGGAGTTCACCCAGAAGGAACTGATCGACGGCATCCATGCCGGCATGAACAAGGGTCTGATCTCTCCGGTTGTCTGCACCTCCGCTGCAACGCTTGCCGGTGTGGATATGCTCCTCAAGGAGTTCGGTCTGCTCGTTCCGGCTGCCAACGAGGTAGCTTCCACGACCGCCGATGACGGGGATGACATGATAGAGATCACCTGTGACCCATCCGCACCGCTTGCTGCCCTTGTCTGCAAGACCGTTGCAGACCCGTTTGTGGGCAAAATGAGCTATATCAAGGTGCTGTCCGGCACGCTTTCCGCCGATGCAGCCGTTACGAACGCCCGCACCGGCGCAGAGGAGAAAATCGGCAAGCTCTACACACTTCTGGGCAAAAAGCAGACGGAGGTCAAGTCCGCCGAGGCAGGCGATATCGTTGCTGCCGTGAAAATCGGTGCGCTGACCGGCGATACCCTCTGTTCGCCCGACCGTGTGGCAAGTGCGCAGATGCCGGAATTTCCCCGTCCGTGCTACGCAATGGCTGTCCGCGCCAAGAACCAGGGCGACGAGAGCAAGGTATCTGCCGGCATGGCACGTATCACCGAGGAAGATCCGACCCTGAGCTATCAGCAGGATCCCAACACCAAGGAGCAGGTGCTGTCCGGTCTGGGTGACCAGCATCTGGAGATCGCCGTTGCCAGACTCTCCGCAAAATTCGGTGCAGAGGTCAAGCTCGCCGAGCCGCAGATCGCCTACCGCGAGACCATCCGCAAGAAGGTCGAGGCGGAGGGCAAGCACAAGAAGCAGTCCGGCGGTCACGGACAGTACGGTCATGTTAAAATCGCGTTTGAGCCTTGCGTTTCCGATGAGCTGGTATTCGAGGAGAAGGTCTTTGGCGGTTCTGTGCCGAAGAACTACTTCCCGGCGGTCGAAAAGGGCTTGCAGGAGTGCGTTCGCAAGGGTGTGCTGGCAGGCTGTCCGGTCGTGGGCGTGAAGGCGATCCTGCTCGACGGCTCGTACCATCCGGTAGACAGCTCCGAAATGGCGTTCAAGATGGCTGCATCCATCGCGTACAAGGAGGGAATGCGCAGCGCAGATCCCGTTATGCTCGAACCGATCTCGACCCTTGTTGTCACCGTACCGGATGAGAATACCGGCGATATCATGGGCGAGCTGAACAAACGGCGCGGCAGAGTGCTTGGCATGGAGCCTGCCGCTAAGGGCGAAACTGCCATCACCGCAGAAGTCCCCAACCGCGAAATGCACGACTTTGCGCTGTATCTGCGTCAGGTAACGCGCGGCATGGGCAGCTTTACGCTGGAGTTCCTCCGCTATGAGCCGCTTCCGGCAAATCTCCTCTCCGAGGTCATTGCTGCCATCGCGGTGAATGCCGAGGCATAAACATTCCCGGATTTCCAGAACTTTTCATACGCCATAGCATTTCTATGAAATGCTATGGCGTTTCTATGGACATACATTTGCGTCGTGCGGCTTTCCTGCCATCCGAGCAGCCGAAAAGTCAGCAAATTATGAATAACATTGATCCATTAACAAGTTCTTGATAAATTTTCATCACAAGCCTCCTGTTTTTTGCACAAAAGCATTGATTTTGTGGCGTATTTTTGGTATACTGTAGATAAATTCAACCGCATTCTGCACATGCGGGAAAGAGAGGGTACTTATGAAAAGAAACACGATCCCGGCACTGGCAGCCGCACTGTGTCTGCTCTGCACGCAGATGCCAGTGATCGGCTTGTCATCCGAGCTTTCCACGGTATCTGCTGCCGAGGAAAAGCTCACCTATGGTGACCTGACCTACAAGGTGGAGGATGGCTGCATTACGATCAGCGGCTGTACTGCCAAAGCGGAAACTGTTGAGATCCCGACCAAGATCGAGGGACAGCCCGTCACCAAGATCGGCGCGACGGCGTTCTACGGCTGTGAGCTGACCTCCATCGTCATCCCGGAGGGCATCACATGCATTGCCTCCGGCGCATTCTGGCACAGTCCGAAGCTCGCTGACGTGACTCTACCGTCTACACTGGAGACCATTGAGAGCTTTGCCTTTAACGACTGCGCCGCACTGGAGACCATTGACATTCCCAAGAGTGTCACCTACATCGGCAACAGCGCATTCGGCGACACGCCATGGCTGGCAGCACAGAAGGCAGCATCCCCCTACGTGATCGTCAACGGCATTCTGCTTGACGCATCCGAGGCGGTCAACATCCGCCGCGCCGAGATCGCTGCCGAAAAGGAACAGGCCAAACTCGAAGCAGAGGAAAAGAAGATCTGGAAACGTTCGCTCATCATCACCAATCAGCTTGGCTACTTCCCGGAGCGCACCAAGAAAGCCACGCTTGTGACGGCAGAGGAGGCTGGTGTTGCTTTTGATCTGCTGGACGCTGACGGCAAGGTCGTATTTTCCGGCACATCCGTGCCGCACGGCTTTGATGTGGATTCTGGCGATACCGTACAAATTCTCGATTTCTCCGCATTTACAGCCGAGGGTACCTACACGCTCAAGGCAAAGACCGGAGAGACCTCCCACGAGTTCACCATTGGCGTGACGGATCAGTATTCCGGTCTGCTCTATGATTCCCTTAACTTTTTCTACCAGCAGCGATCGGGCATTGCCATTGAGGAGCAATACATCACCTCCGGTGATACGGCAGAACTGGCACGTGCCGCAGGTCATGCACCGGATGTCGCAGAGATCCAGAACGTCTGGGGCTACGAAGGCTCCGCCGGCACGCAGGATGTGACCGGCGGCTGGTATGATGCCGGTGATCACGGAAAATACGTTGTCAACGGCGGCATCTCGGTCTGGCTGATGCAGAATGAATACGAGCGTGCCCTTGCCAAGGGAACGGCTGCCGCATATGCAGACGGCTCTATGAAAATTCCGGAAAATGCCAACGGTTACCCGGATCTGCTCGATGAGGCGCGTTATGAGATGGAATGGATGCTCAAAATGATCGTGCAGGACGGCGATTGCAAGGACATGGCATACCACAAGATCCACGATGCCAAGTGGACGGCACTGGGTACAGAGCCTGCCAAGGACAAGCAGGATCGTATTCTGATGCCGCCGACCACCGCTGCTACTCTGAACCTTGCCGCATGCGGCGCACAGGCATACCGTCTGTGGAAGGATCTCGACCCGGACTTTGCAGAAAGCTGCCTGACAGCGGCAAAGAACGCCTATACAGCTGCACAGGCGCATCCGGATATGCTTGCGCCCCTGACGGATTCCGGCGGCGGCGGTGCTTACGGTGACGAGGTTGTGTCGGATGAATTCTACTGGGCTGCCTGCGAGCTGTACGCAGCTACAGGCGATACTGCCTATTATACGGATCTCCAGAATTCTGACTGGGCATTTGCAGTTCCCATGGACATGAACGGCGTTGACGAGGACAACTTCACCGGCAGCTTTGACTGGGGACATACCGCATCCCTTGGCTCTCTGACCCTGACGCTCCATCCGGACGTGCTTTCCGCGGACGAGAACGCTGCCCTGAATGCCAATCTGACCAAAACGGCAGATGTCTATGCAGGCATTTCCGATACACAGGGCTACGGCGTGCCGTTCAAGGCGAACCTTTCCGGCTATATCTGGGGCTCGAACTCCTTTATTGCAGACAATGCGGTCATTCTCGCGTATGCGTATGATGCCACCGGAAACGATGCCTACCTCAACGGGGTCATCAGCGCAATGGACTACATCCTTGGGCACAATCCGCTGGATATTTCCTACGTTACCGGTTACGGACTTCACACGGCGCAGTATCCGCACCACCGTTTCTGGGCAAAGGTACTCAAATACGAGTTCCCGAAAGCACCCTGCGGTGTTCTGGTCGGCGGCGCTAACTCCGGCATGGAGGACGAAGTCGTTCAGGACACCGACTGGGTACAGCGCAGAAGAGCGCCGCAGCTTCGCTATCTTGACGATATCGGGGCATACTCCGTCAACGAGTGCGCCATCAACTGGAACACTGCACTGGCGTGGACTGTCTCCTATCTGTGTGAACAGAACGGCGGCATCATCGTTGGACAGCCCTCCACAGGCGTTCAGATCCCTGAACCGGAGCCGGATGATCCCAACAAGATCGATCCCATCACCATTACGATCCCGGACGGCGTGACCACCGTTGGCGAGCAGATCTTCGGCAAAACGAACAGCTTTGTGACTGAGGTCATCATCCCCGAGGGTGTGAAAACCGTCAGCAAGGAGGCTTTCCTGCGCTGCACACATCTTGAGAGTCTCACCCTGCCGACCAGCATTGAGGGGGTCGGTGACAAGGCATTTTCCGAAACGCCCTGGCTGACCGGCATGCTGGCGGAATCTCCGCTGCTCATCCTCAACGGCATCCTCATTGACGGTACGACTGCGGTCGGAGATGTGGAGATCCCCCGGAGCGTGACCACAATTCTGGGCAGCGCGTTCAAACTCAACACCAACATCACCTCCGTAGTCATCCCAACAAGTGTCAAGCAGATCGGCGACAGCGCGTTCTACGGCTGTGAGTCCCTCACCTCCGTTTCCCTCCCCAACACCCTGAACCGCATTGGCGAGAGCGCATTTGCTGGCACAGGTCTGACCTCTTTGGTGATCCCCGCTGGTGTGAAAAGCATTGGTGACGAGGCGTTCGTCAACTGCAAGGCGCTCCCCGAGGTCACTGTGGAAAGCACCAGCGTTGTGATCGGACGCGAGGCATTTGGCTGCACATCGACCTTTACCGCAAATGGGCAGTATTCCTATATCTTCATTCACCGTGTACTGGAGGATTTTGTGGTCAAGTGTGCAGAGGGCTCTACTGCTGACAGCTATGCGGCAAAGACCGGATTGAAAACCTCATACATTACGATCACCGCCCCTACGGGCGAATGCGGCGATGTAAACCTGGACGGCGAGATCGACATTCTCGACTGCATCATGCTCAACAAGTATCTGCTTGGTTCGGGTACTCTGAATGACACGGCACGCGCGGCGGCAGACGCCAACGGCGACGGTGACGTTGATTCCACCGACTCTCTGGTCATTCTCAAATATGTTGTCAAGTTGATCGACACCCTGCCGGCACTTGACTGATCGGAAGTTTCTTCCCACGAAAAGCGCTCCGCAGCAGATGCTATTTCTGCTGCGGAGCGTTTTATAAATCCGGAGAAGACTAACGGTTACTGCTCCTCGTCCCTGATCTCTACCTAGTGCAACGCCTTATTTTGGGTGTATCGGCATTTAGGAAATGCAGAGCATCCATAAAACTGATTTCCTGCATTTGCTCCATTTTTAGCTGTCCGAAGTACCAACTGTGCACCGCATCTCGGACAAATGCGCTCTGTCGGATGCAGCTTCTGCTGAATCTCATCAATATGCGCCTGCTTGACAGCCGTATTCACTTTGGTCAAGGGCTTAAGCAGCGCATAGATCTGCTCAATATCCTCCTTTACCAATACATCACTTTTTTGATTCCACACGCTTTTCACCGATGCATAAAGCTTATCGCGATTCATAATGTAAACATTTTTTTCATGACATGTAATCCTTTTCAATTCACAGCGTTCCGAGAATACAATGAAAGAAAACAACGGAATATTACGGTTTAAAAACTGTCTGAGCCATTTCAGATGTGTGCGGTTCTGTTTGATTGGGTTATAGAATCGATTTTTCGTACCATTTGGCATGGATTGCGTCCAGTATTGATCCTTGCTGTTTCCAAAGATCCATCCGGAGTAATTCTTGCTCTCGATCACAAAAATTCCTTTTTGTGTAATATACACAAGGTCAATCTCCGTTGTCCCACCATCATCCTTTGGCAGATAGATATTTTTCAGAATTTTACCCTTTCTGCCAAACATACCGACCATTTTCAGTTTACGCTCTGTCAATTTCTCACCGTATTTTCCGACAGACCTGCTGTCACACATCGAACCTGAAAAATGTCCTATTGCCATTTCCAATAGTCTCAACACCATAATAAGCCTCCCTTTAAATCTCAAAAAGTCCGATAAATCGGACTTTTTGCTTAACTATTCTTAA
>CAZKHW010000047.1:0-14161 GCA_964552525.1 uncultured Ruminococcus sp.
CCATGGCAAGACCACGCTGGTGGATGAGATGCTCAAGCAGGGCGGTGTATTCCGCGAGAATCAGGCAGTTGCCGAGCGCGTCATGGATTCCAATGACATTGAGCGCGAGCGCGGCATCACGATCCTTGCCAAGAATACCGCTGTCATGTACAAGGACACCAAGATCAATATCATCGACACCCCCGGACATGCCGACTTCGGCGGCGAGGTGGAGCGCGTGCTTTCGATGGTCGATGGCGTCATTCTTCTGGTGGATGCTGCCGAGGGTCCCATGCCCCAGACCCGTTTCGTGCTGTCCAAGGCACTGGAGATGGGACACAAGATCATCATCGTTGTCAATAAGATCGACCGCCCCGATGCGCGTCTGGACGAGATCGCCGATGAGGTGCAGCTTTTGCTGCTGGATCTGGATGCGGATGACGAGCAGCTCGAATCTCCCATTCTGTACTGCTCCGGCAGAGCCGGCACGGCATCCCTCGACAAGGACACCGAGGGTCAGGATCTGACACCGCTGTTCGAGACGATCCTCTCCTACATCCAGCCCCCGGAGGGCGAGGAGAACGAGCCGTTCCAGATGCTCGTGTCTTCTATCGACTACAACGATTATGTCGGCAGGATCGCGGTCGGACGCATCCAGCGCGGCAGCGTGAAGGTCGGTCAGCAGGTGACGGTGGTCAACGCCAACGATCCCGACAAGAAGAATACCGCCAAGATCGTTTCGCTTGCCCAGATGCAGGGTCTGAACCAGGTGAACACCGAGACGGCGACTGTGGGTGATATCGTGATCGTGTCCGGCATTGCGGACATCACCATCGGCGATACCATCTGTGCTGCCGATGCCCCCGAGGCACTGCCGTTTACGCACATCAGCGAGCCGACCATGGAGATGACGTTCTCCGTCAACGATTCGCCGTTTGCAGGACGTGAGGGAAAATTCGTCACCTCCCGTCAGCTCCGCGAGCGTCTGATGAAGGAGCTGCTGCGCGATGTGTCCCTGCGTGTCACCGAGACCGAGAACACCGATGCGTTCAGCGTGGCAGGACGCGGTGAGATGCACCTGTCCATTCTGGTAGAGAATATGCGCCGTGAGGGCTATGAGCTGGCAGTTTCCACGCCTCGTGTGCTGTACAGGACGATCGATGGCAAGCTCCACGAGCCGCAGGAGCGTCTGGTGGTGGACGTGCCCGAGGAGTGCGTCGGCACGGTCATGGAGAAGATGGGCACGCGTAAGGGTGAGCTGCAGTCCATGCAGCCCCAGGGCAACCGCACCAGAATGGAATTCCTCATACCGTCCAGAGGTCTGTTCGGCTACAAGAGCGAATTTCTCACCAACACCCGGGGCGAGGGCATCATGAGCAGCGTATTTGACAGCTACATCCCCTACAAGGGCGATATTCCGCGCAGAAGCACCGGATCGCTCATTTCTCACGAGACGGGCGAGGCAGTTACCTACGGTCTGTACAACGCACAGGAGCGCGGCACGCTGTTCATCACCGCAAGCACGGCGGTGTATGAGGGCATGGTGGTCGGCGTATCTCCCAAGGCGGAGGATCTGGTCGTTAACGTCTGCAAGCGCAAGCACCTGACCAACACCCGTGCATCCGGTTCGGATGATGCACTGCGTCTGGTGCCGCCCCGTGTGATGAGCCTGGAGGACTGTCTGGAATTTCTGGCAGACGATGAGCTGCTGGAGGTCACACCGGAGAGCCTGCGCATCCGCAAGCGTGTGCTGGACAATGTGCAGCGCGCCAAGCAGAGAGGTAAGAAAGCATGAGAAGATCCGGAATGCTCTGGATGCTGCTCGCCGCCGGCGTGATGCTGTGCGCATGCAGCAAGGAACAGGAACCAACCACCAGCGATCTGGTGGAGGAATGGATGGCAGATGCCACCGAGACGCAGCCTGTCACCGTGGCACAGCAGGAGACGGCGGAGATCGACGCAGGCGCAACGCCCCTTAGCGCCTTCGAGTACACCATCCGCGAGGACGGCACAGCCTCCATCCTGCGCTTTACGGGCAAGGATGCGAATGTTGTCGTTACCTCCCACATCGGCGATGCGCCTGTGACGGAGATCGCGCAGTACGCTTTTGAGGCGGCGTGGGATGTTGAGACGCTCACCTTGCCCGAGAGCGTGACAGAGATCGGCGAATTCGCCTTTATGGACTGCGGCAGCATGACGCGCATCAACATTCCCCAGGGCGTGACGGCACTCTACCGCGGCACATTTGCAGGCTGCGGCGCACTGACCGAGCTGACCATTCCGGCGGCGGTCGCGGTGACGAATGAGGAGCTGCTCACAGGCTGTCCGCTGACCGACCTGTATGTGGAGAATGCACAGCTTTCCTACGAGAATTGGGGGCTGGAGGAGCTTGATCCTAAGTGTACCATCCATGCGCCGGCAGGTGCTGCCATTCTGACATGGGCGCAGGAAAACGGCTTCCCCACGGCTGAGGAATAACACTTCCCTCCCCTGCTGCATAAGATATAGGGGGAGGTCACAGTATGGAATCACAACCGACACTTGTATGCATCCCGGAGGGGCATTCGGCAAGGGTGCGCAGCTTGCAGCTTACAGGAACGATCCGGAGCCGCCTGCTTGATATCGGGCTGATCCCGGGAACGCGTGTCACCTGCGTGCAGGCAGGGCGCGGCATTGCCGCCTATCGGATCAGAGGCGCGGTCATTGCCCTGCGCGACTGCGATGCCGGGGGCGTTACGATACAATAAAGAGAGACCGCCCTAACCCAGGGCGGTTTCTTTTGTCGGCGCAGTGACCGCGCTTGCGAGTTAGCAATGACGACAGATCGGGTTCTAATGTCCGCAATGGCGCGGTGACCGCGCTTGCGAGTTAGCAATGGCGATAAATCGGGTTTTAATATCCGCAATGCCCTTTGCCTGCGGCAAGAGGGCAAAGCTGGATTAGATGAAAGTGACGGTGCTATGCATCGTCGCTTTTCATTTTGGATGGCGGTTTCCAAAAGCGGCAGCCTTGGGCGGCTCTTGTATGAAACTCACAAAAAATTGATTTCCGGTGAAGTCCGGCAGCCGTACTTGACAATGCATCATAAACTGTGGTATACTGAGAAAATAAAGGAGGAATCAGTAATGAAACAATATGCAAAATGGCTTACAGGCTTTATGGCTCTGGCGATGTTTCACGTACTTCCGGTATCCGCCCAGGAACAACTGGATCTCTACGACGGCGGGGATCATGTGATTTTTGCCAATCAGGGAACAGCAACCTTTCAGGCAGTGGATGCAGAGGGCAATCCCCTTGACGGCGGAACTTACCAGATCCAGAAGGGAGATACCGGCTACGCTTCCTGGAAAGGTAATGACCAGACCACGTATTCCGGACAGCGCGGATGGAGACTGAAGGAGAATATGTGGCTCACCCTTTACGACCTTCCCGATCTTGTTGCAGATAAGGGAACACTCCGCCGGTTCACCCGAAAGACACTGGACGGTGTTACTGACGGATATACCAGCGGAGGACTTGTCATCGAGCACGAGTACGGAACAAGTTATACCGGCGTGTATGAGTATATTCCCTATGAAGAGCCTGTCATCGATCTCGTTGTACCGGGCAATACCCTGTATTTCGCCATTGACAGTGCATGGGCGAATAAAAAGATTGACGGCGGCATCACATTGCGGGGAGACGGGGATATACCGGATTTCAAACCTGCTTCTGAAGTCAGCTTCATACAGAGTGCCGGAACGGAGCTTTCCATGCAGGTGCCGGTCGGAACATATACAACGGGCGGAAACGATGCCAATCCCATTGTAATTTCTGACACGCCCACAGAATATGTCAAAAAACGTGTCCGGCTGCCGGAGCTGATGCCGAATGTGTTCGACCAGAATTGTCGTTCCCATATCACAATGTTCGGTGTAGAATACACCGTCGATCCCCGCACCGACACGCTGAATGATTCCATCTATTCAAAGCCCTATGACGGTATGTATCTGGTTTTCCGCAGCGGCTGCGTTGTTTCGGCAGCTCTTCCGGATGCAGATGGGTATGTGGAGATTTATGTGGAAAAAACTACACGGAAAGTCATCGTTTCCACAAATTACTACACTGCGAGCGGTTCGGGAGGCGGTATCGCCAACGGGGATCTGGGAATCTATGAAACAATGAGCATTCCTTATTCCGTCTGGTCGCTGCCGGAGAATGCAATTTCCTTGACCAATATCGACCCCGGCACGTATACCCTGCACCAGAAATCTGCCCCCACCGGCAGAAAACTGGCAGAGGATATCACATTTACCATCGGAGAACCCAACACTACCCCGATTTTCCTGCAAATGGTATCCGACTGGGAAGATTACAGCATCTCCCTCGTACAGCCGAAACACGGCACCGTACAGGCGGATGCCGCAGTGCATCACTATCAGGAGCTTGCTGAATTCTCTGCCGCACCGGAACAGTATTATGTACTGGATTCCTTCATTGCTGCCCGTGGTTCGGGAGAAATCCTGACACTGGAAGCGGATGGACGCTCCCTGCTTATGCCTGCGGAAAACGTTGCAGTTACGGCGGTTTTTCGCTGTGTCAACGGCGACTGCAACGGCGATAATGAGATTGATGCCTCGGATGCTTCCCTTATCCTCATCTATGCTGCAAAAGATGGCGTAGGAAATGCTCCGGAACTGACAGCCGGAGATTTCCAGCAAATGGATTTCAATGATGACGGTGTGATCGATGCCAGCGATGCATCTGCCATCCTTATGTATGCTGCCATATATGGTGCGATGGGCGGGATAACCCAAAATTGATTTCCGCGCTAAAATATCCCATATCTATTGATTTTTCCGTGACAATCTGATATAATAGTATCAGCTATATCGTTTCAAACGTATTCAGGAGGCATATCATGAACCAGATTTCTGCTTTTTTCGAGGAGATGCAGCACAAGAACGTTGCCTTTATCGGCACAGGCGTGAGCCATACGGAGCTGATCGCTGTGTTCCGGCGCAAGGGCATTGCGGTAACCGTCCTTGACCGGCGCAGTGCTGACAAATTCCAGGAAACCTATGATACATTATCCGCGCTGGGGGTCAAGTTCATCCTCGGCGAGGACTATCTCGATGCCCTCACGCAGTTCGATGTGGTGTTCCGCACCCCCGGCATGTACTTCAACAACCCTGCCCTGACCCGGGCGCGTGAGGCTGGTGTTGTCATCACCTCCGAGATGGAGGTGTTCTTCGACCTGTGTCCGTGCAAGATCTATGCCGTGACCGGATCGGACGGAAAATCCACCTCCACCACCCTGATCGCCGAGATCCTTGCCGCACATGGCAAAACCGTCCACAAGGGCGGCAACATCGGCAGGGCACTGCTCCCTATCATCGAGGACATCCGCGAGGACGATGCGGCTGTGGTGGAGCTGTCGAGCTTTCAGCTCATCTCCATGCGCAAGTCTCCGGACACCGCGCTCATTACCAACATTACCCCGAACCACCTCGATGTTCACGGCACCATGGAGGAGTACACCGACTGCAAAAAGAACCTGATCGCACACCAGAACGCCTTCTCCCGGACGGTCCTGAACCTTGACAATGACGGTACACGGGCACTCTCCCCTCTGGTACGCGGCAAGCTGTGCTGGTTCTCCCGGCGCGATACCGTCAGCCGCGGCGCATTCCTGCGCGGGGACGGCATGCTCTGCTACACCGAGCAGGGGCAGGTCACCCCGGTCGTGCACAAGGACGAGATCCGCATCCCGGGCATGCACAATGTGGAGAACTTCCTCGGCGTGATCGCGGCGCTTTGGGGTGAGGTGGAGATCGCCGATTTTGTCAAGGTCGCTAAAGAATTCGGCGGCGTGGAGCATCGCATCGAGTTCGTGCGCGAGGTCAAGGGGGTCAGATGGTATAACGACTCCATCGCGACCTCCCCGACCAGAGTACTTGCCGGACTGCGCTCCTTTGACCAGAAGATCATCGTGCTTGCCGGGGGCTATGACAAGAAGATCCCCTTTGAGCCGATGGCAGAGACTGTCTGCGAACGCGTCAAGCTCCTCATCCTCATGGGCGTGACCGCGGAGAAAATCGAAAAAGCCGTTACCTCCGCCAAAAACTACGATCCTGACAACATCCGCATCCTCCATGCAGAGTCGATGGAGCAGGCGGTGGAGATCGCTGCACGGGAGGCGCAAACGGGCGATATCGTCACCCTGTCTCCGGCATGTGCGAGCTTTGACTGGTATCCGAATTTTGAGGTGCGCGGTCAGCACTTCAAGGGTCTGGTAAAGGAGCTTGCGGAATGACGCGCGAAATGCTCACCGAAGTGCTGACGACCCTCTGCACCGCCCGGGGCATCTCCGGTGACGAGGGCGGTGCGGCACAGGCGGCACTTGCCCTCCTGCGTCCCTACTGTCCGGATGCGCACCTCTCCCACGGCAATGTGGTGGGGAGCTGCGGCGATCCGGACGGCATTCGTGTTCTGCTCGATGCCCACCTCGATCAGGTGGGACTGATCGTGACCTCCGTGACCGAGGACGGCTTTGTGACCGTGGGGAACATCGGCGGTCTGGACAGACGCATCCTGCCCGTGCAGAAGGTGTTCATCGAGGGGGAGCAGACCATTCCCGGCATCATCTGCACCTTGCCGCCCCATCTGACCACCGGTGACGAGGGCGTGATGCAGATCGAGGATATCCGCATCGACACAGGATATCCGGCAGACGAGCTGAAAACGCTCGTGCATCCCGGAGACAGCGTATATTTTGACGGCGTGACCGCGCCCTTTCCGGGCGGCAGGTTCACCTCCCCGGCACTGGATGACCGCTGCGGCATCGCGGCGATCCTGTACGCTCTCGATGAACTTCGGGGCGAGCAGCTCGGCTGCCATGTGACTGTCCAGTTCTCCGCGGAGGAGGAGGTCGGCGAGCGCGGCGCGGCGATCGGATGCTTTGCGGCAAAGCCCGACATTGCGCTTGCCGTGGACGTTTCGTTTGCAGGCGACCGCAAGCGGTCGAAGTCCGGCATGATGGGAGAGGGCGCAATGATCGGTTTTTCGCCGTCACTGTCGCGTGAGCTGTCCAATGCGCTCACCGATGCGGCGCAGGAACACGATATCCCCTATCAGGTCGAGGTCATGCCCGGCACGACCGGAACGAATGCCGACCGTTTCTCCGTCTGCCGTGACGGGGTGGTGACGTGTACCGTCTCGATCCCGCTGGATTATATGCACACGCCTGTAGAGGTCATCGACCTTGCGGACGTGGAATGGACGGGAAAGCTGTTGGCAGCCTATCTGAGGGGGTGCGGTGTATGAAGTATGTCGAGGCGCTTTGCGCAATCTGCGGCATCTCGGGAGACGAGGAGGCAGTGCGCAGCTATCTGGAGGAGACCATTGCAGCCTTTCCCGATATCATAGAAATGAAAACCGATGCGCTGGGAAATCTTCTGGTGCATAAAAAAGGAAAGACCGCGCCGCGGCACACCGTTCTGCTTGGCGCACACATGGACGAGGTGGGACTGATCGTGACCGAGGTGCTCGACAACGGCAATCTCGCGCTGGACACCGTGGGCGGCATCGACCCGGAGGCAGTCATCGGCAGAGCTGTGCAGATCCCAAATCCCGCATTTCCGGAAAAGCCGCCTGTCATCGGCGTGATCGGCACAAAGCCCGTGCATGAGCTGTCCGCCAAGGAGCGTGACGAAAAGCCGGGAAAATCCCTGCTGATCTGCGATGTGGGCACTAAGAGCCATGACGAGACGGTGGAACTTCTGGGGATCTTGCCGGGAGATTCCGTGTGCTTTTATGGTCCGTGGACACCGCTGGGCGGCGGCAGGGCGGCATCCAAGGCAATTGACGACCGCTTTGGCTGTGCGGCACTGCTGTGCATGCTGGAGGGCGAGATCCCCTGTGATGCCTGGTTCGGCTTTTTCGTGCAGGAGGAGATCGGACTGCGCGGCTCGGGCTGTGCGGCATATGCGGTCGATCCGGAATATTCCATCATTCTGGAGACCACCACCGCCGCCGATCTTGACGGCGTGAAGGGGGGCGCAGCAGTCTGCCGCTTAGGAGACGGCCCTGTGGTGAGCTTTATGGATAAGCGCACCATCTATGACCGGGAGCTGTACCGCCTTGCCTTTTCGCAGGCGCAGGCACTGGGCATCCCGTGCCAGACCAAAACGCGCATTGCCGGCGGAAATGACGCAGGCGCGGTGCATCTGACACGTGAGGGCATCCGCACGATGGCGATCTCCATCCCCTGCCGCTGCCTGCACACGCCCTACTGCATCGCACAGGAGAGCGATATGGAGCAGAGCCTACAGCTTGCACAGGCGATGCTTGCAGCCATCCAGAACCTATAGACGGAGATCACCATGATAACACTCATCACCAATGACTGTGACCTGAATACCGCGCTGCTGCGCCGCACATGGCGCGGCAGGAAGATGTATTCCTATTATAAGGCATACGGGCTTGCCTATCCGTTCTGCCAGTTTTATGCCGTGGGCAAGGAGGGTGTGCTGCTCCTGTTCAACAGCACCATGCTCATTGTGGGGGCATCCGGGGAGGATGCCGAGGGGCTTGCCCTGTTCATCCGGATGCACCAGCCGCACCGCGTGGAGATAGACGAACCGGCACGCACTGCCGCAGCCGCACTGCTCCCGGAATACGCATCGCTCCACCGCACGACCTTTGCGCTGGAGCCTGATCCTGCTGTGCAGCCGGTGGAGGAATTTGTCGAATTCAATCCCTCTTTGCAGGATGCATACCGCATTCTACAGGCAGGATTTCCCAATCTGGCGGAATATTCCCTGTGGCTGACCGATACCTCCCACCGCTGCCGTCACGGCGTGAGCCACGTGCTCACCTACAAGGGCAGCACCACGGCGACCATCCTCTATGACATTGACGGCTATGTGCTGGTCGGCGAGGTCGCGACACTTCCGGAGGCACGGGGGCTGGGACATGCCCGGAACTTCCTCAAATGGCTTGCCGGATTTCTGGCGCAGTTCGGCAAGCAGCCGGCACTGTATGCACTGGACATCCGCGAGAGCTTTTACCGCGAGATCGGCTTTACGGCGATCGCGGAGGAATACGTCCTTGAGCGCATCGGGGACGAACACGATCAGATAACGAAAGGACTCTTGGACAATGGGAATTCGTGATTATTTTGCCATCGACGAGCGTGTGGAGCGTCTGGGGCTGGAGGCGGAGGCGCAGTGCGCAGAGATCTTTGCGGAAATTGACGAAACTGCCCGGCACAACGCTGCCAAGGTGCTGCGTGCCTTTTCGGACAACCGTGTGAGCGAGCCGTGCTTTGGCATCAGCACCGGCTACGGCTACGGCGACATGGGACGCGATGTCCTCGACGCGGTCTGGGCGCAGGTGCTGGGCGCGGAGGATGCGCTGGTGCGTCACAATTTCGTATCGGGAACGCATGCGCTGACCACCGCGCTGTTCGGCGTGCTCCGTCCGGGCGACCGGATGCTTGCTGTGACGGGCAAGCCCTACGACACCATCGAGCCGGTCATCGGCATTTCGGGCAGACCGGGGGACGGCTCTCTGAAGGATTTCGGCGTGATCTATTCGCAGATCGACCTGAAACACGACGGTTCGCCCGATCTGGAGGGCATCGAAAAGCGCGTGGGCGGCGCGAAGGTCGCCTACATCCAGCGTTCGAGAGGATACTCCCTGCGCGAGGCGTTCACCATCGACACCATTGCAGAGATCTGCCGGGCGGTACGCCGGGGAAATCCCAATGCCGTCATCATGGTGGACAACTGCTACGGCGAATTTGTCGATACGCGCGAGCCGCTGGAGGTCGGCGCAGATCTCATCATCGGTTCGATGATCAAGAATGCCGGCGGCGGCATCGCCAGAACCGGCGGCTACATTGCCGGACGGCGCGATCTGGTGGAGCTTTGCGCCTACCGCCTGACGTGTGTGGGACTTGGCAAGGAGGTCGGCTGCACGCTGGGCATGAACCGCGAGCTGTTCCAGGGGCTGTTCATGGCGCCGGACATTGTCGCAAATGCACTGAAAACGGCGGTTCTTGCGTCAAAGCTGTTCGGTATGCTGGGATTTGACTGCTCCCCCGATGCCGCGGCAAAGCGCGGCGACATTGTGACGGCGGTCAAGCTGCGGTCACCGGAGAATCTGTGCGCATTCTGTCAGGGCATCCAGAAAGGTTCACCGGTCGATGCCTATGTGACCCCCGAGCCTTGGGACATGCCGGGCTATGCGGATCAGGTCATCATGGCGGCAGGGGCATTCACAAACGGTGCGTCCATCGAGCTTTCAGCAGACGGTCCGATGCGCGAGCCGTATGCAGCCTGGATGCAGGGCGGCATCAGCTACAACAGCGGCAGGATCTCAGTCATGCTTGCCGCACAGGAGATGCTCGTGCGCGGACTGATCCGGCTGTAAGCCGGGCAGTACATTAGTTTAAGGAGGGTTTCGTATGGCAGAGGAAATCAATACAGAACAGAAGCCGAAAAAACGCCGCATTTCGTGGAAAGCAATCGGTATCGCCGCACTGGCTGTCGTGCTGCTGGCAGGCGGCATTTATGGCGGCATCCGTCTGTCTGCATGGCGCAACAATGGGCTGGGCTATGCGGAAAAGCTCAGTGAGCAGATCGGTGTCAGTGCAGAGACTGCGCAGAAATATGCGCGTGTGAATTTGCAGAGCGCCTCGGAATATGCCTGCATCAACATGGCAGCGGCGGATTATCCGCATCTCTACGAAAGCACGCGCACCACACAGGTGATGGGCGTTACCATCCCGGAATGGGTGATCTACATCGGTGAGACCAATAACACAGTGACGGATGTGGTGTATTACAGCTACAAGCAGCTCCAGAATTACGGCACGGGCGTCAAGACCGATGCGCACATCGGCACAGAGGGCATCACCATCGGCATGACGGCGGATGCGGTGCAGACCTATGTCGGCTTTGCGCCGCTGTGTACTGCCTACAGCAGCAAGGGAATGACGGAATCCTACAAGTACTATTTTAAGGATCAGAATACCGGCAACACGGTTTCCTACATCATCACGGTGAAGTACGATGACGGGCTGGTGACGGCTGTCTCCGAGGAGGAGAATTACTTTATTCTTTCTTTGCTATCGCTGGAATGAGAAAAATTTGAATAAAGTTAAGTCTAAATTATGAATTTTTTCATAAACCCTTGCATTTTTTCCGTTCTTGTATTAAAATAAAAGATAGCAGGTGTACAGCAAACGGCTGTATCGTGCATGACCAACAGACTATAAATGAGCATAGACTGACACCTCGCACCAAAAATGCGGGTGCAGGGCGGTCACCGCCCTGCCGAGGGTGGTTTAGGAGGGGCGAGCAGCCCCTCCTGAGTCGGCGATAGCCGACTGCTTTGCAGAGAATGCTCATTTATCGTAACAGATTGTAAAGAGAGGGTTTCACATGAAAGCTATGAAACGTGTACTTGCTGCGGCAGTCAGTGCCATGCTGCTGTGCAGTGCTGCGGCAGTTCCTGCCATGACGGCAGGCGCAGCGGACAATATCGAGGATTCCTATAGCTGGGGTACGCTGAAGATCGGCGGCGGCGGCTTTGTTTCCGGTATTGTGACCGGTAAGGAGGTAATGTATGCCCGTACCGATGTGGGCGGCGCATACAAGTACAACTACGACACCGAAAGCTGGGAGCAGCTCTTCGGATTCCTGACCGAGGCAGACCGCGGTCTGCTGAGCGTGGATGCAATGGCAGTAGATCCCACCGATGACGATACGGTCTACTTCCTGTGCGGACGCGCCTCCTTCTCCGCCGAGAAAACTGTTATCTTCAAGACCACCGACGGCGGCACGACCTTCAAGGAGATCAATGTCACCAACCTCATCAAGGTCATGGGCAACGGTGACGGCAGACAGTGCGGCGAATCCATTGCTGTCGATCCGGATAACCCCAAGGTCATCTACGCAGGCGGTGATGTAACTGCCGATGCCAACTCCAAGTCCGCGCTCATCAAGTCCACGGACGGCGGCGAGACATGGGAGCCGGTCATCGGTTATGACGATCTGGGACTGTTCGGCGCGACTACCAAGTGGCCGACCTGGACGGACAACATCGCGCGTTCCGTCACCGATGATGCGTACCAGATGCAGAACGGCGTTGCAAATATCGTGATCTCCGGCGGCAAGGTCTATGTCGGCACGTCTGCCAAGGGCGTGGGCAATGTCCATGTTGCCAGCGTCAAGGACGACAAGTTTGAGCTGCTGAGCAAGGATCTGCCTACGGACGTGTACCCGTCCCGGCTCATTGCCGATGCCAACGGCAACATCATCGTAACCTATATCGCCGGTCTTGCGTTTAAC
This sequence comes from uncultured Ruminococcus sp., assembly GCA_964552525.1. GTDB lineage: Bacteria > Bacillota > Clostridia > Oscillospirales > Ruminococcaceae > UBA3855. Next base: position 12,318 of record CAZKHW010000047.1, read on the forward strand.
GGAACTGCCGGCGGCGCGTACAAGTACGATGTCAAGGCAGGCACTGTGACCGATATCTCCCCTACCGGTCAGGGCTTTGGTGAGGTCTATCCCGATCCGGCAAATCCCGACCACCTCGTAGCGACTACCTGCGGCGTATGGGCAGGCCAGATGTATTCCGAGGATGCCTGGGACAGAGATGCTGTAGCATGGGGCGACCAGTTCTTCCGTTCTACGGACGGCGGCAAGACATGGGAGGGCATCACTCCGGGTAAAGAAAAAGAATGGAACGGTCCGCGAGAGGCGGACTTCATCCAGGACGGCGGCTATGCATGGATTCGTGACAAGGCGATCCACTGGGTAGGCTCGATGGTGCTTGATCCGCGCGACCCGAGCAGAGCCTTCCTCACCTCCGGCAACGGCTCGTTCGTCTGCACGGATGTCTGGGGCGAGCTGCCTGTGTATACCTTCCATCCGGACGGCATCGAGGAGGTCGTTTCCCTCGACTTCGTATCCTCCGCAGACGGTCTTGACCTGTCCGCCATCGGTGACTATGACGGATTTGTCCACAATTCGCCCACAGAGATCGGTCTACAGTATCAGCCCAACATGGGCAGTACCTCCGCCATTGCGATCTGCCCCCAGAATACCGATGTATGGGCAAGAACCGCCAACGGTGACGGCAACAACAAGGGCAGTGCCTACTATACCCTCGACCGCGGCAAGACATGGACGGCGTTCGAGCCTGCCTGCACTGGCGGCAAGCTCTCCATCACCGAGCTGTCTGAGGGCAAGTACCGCATCATCAACTCCAGCACCGGCGGTCAGGTGTCCTATACGGACGATTTCGGCAAGACATGGAACAAATCCGAGGGCATCAATGCCTCCAAGGGCGTTTACACTCTCGTTGACCCCAAAGATCCGAGCATTGTCTATGCATCCAGCGTGACCCACAACGACTACTGGGCATCCGATATGACCAAGACCGAGCCGACCTTTGAGGAATCGCACTACTCGTTCTGCATCAGTACGGACTTTGGCGCAACGTTCACGGATATTCCGGTGGTCAAGTATGATATGTGCGACCATGCAGGCGATCTGGCATATCTCGGCGACGGCAGCATTCTCATGGCGACCGGCTGGCAGGGTATGTACAAGATCACCGACAACGGCAAGACCGTGGAGAAGCTGGAAAATGTCTCCTATGCAAAGTGTGTCGGCTACGGTGCGCCGGAAAAGGAGGGCGGTCTGAACGCCATTTACATCTACGGCAAGCCGGAGGCATCCGATCCGGAGGGTATCTATCGCTCCAATGACGGCGGCAAGACATGGGTATGCATCAACACCAAGCACCTCTACGGCGGTACCGGCAACGGTAACTATCTGGTAGGTGATCTGGATGAGTACGGCAAGGTCTATATGTCTACCGTAGGCTGCGGCATCGTGTACGGTGAGATCGCAGGCGCACAGCCGCCCAAGCCCACAGATCCGCCCAAGCCTACCGATCCGCCCAAGCCCACCGATACCAACGAGCCGGATACGGACACTTTCTATGGTGACAGCAACTGCGACGGCGAGGTGGACATTCTGGATGTCATCGCGCTGAACAAGTACCTGCTCGGCTCTGGTAAGCTGTCCAAGCAGGGCGAGATCAATGCGAACGTGGACAACAGTGAAAAGATCGACAGCACCGATTCGCTCAACATCCTCAAGTGCGTTGTCAAGCTTATCGCGCAGGAGGATTTCCCAATCAAGTAACGAATACAGTAAACCGCCCCTTTCAATGGCTTTGAAAGGGGCGGTTTGCGGCACGGAGCCCGCGCTGGCGAGTTGGCGGTAAGGGATTGATCGGATTCTAAGGTTCG
>CAZKHW010000048.1:0-14047 GCA_964552525.1 uncultured Ruminococcus sp.
GGGAGCCGCGAGAGGAGGTGTATGAGGATGAAGCAGAAACCACAGAAAGCTCACGCACCGTAGATGCAGAGCAGGAAATCTGCCGCTACGCCGTCCCCGATGAACATGTGCAGCACATCGAGGAACTGGATGAAACGGCAATCGAGGAAGCGGTCATTTCGGCAGCGGAGCATTATGCAGAAGCGATCCCGGATGGCTATTTACAGGATGCCGATGAATTCGACATGGAATTTGAGGATGATTACTTTGAATAACATCCGCACTGAAAGGAAAGAGGTAATACCTATGAAGATCAAAAAGAAGTCTATATTAAGAATGCTCAGTCTGATGGCTGCGGTGCTGTCGCTTGGTCTGGTGCTGTCGTTTACGGCAGTGTCTGCAAGTGCAGCCGAAGCTCCGGCAAAGGAGATCGTTACAATGGAGCTTTCGCCTGTGAGTCATGTGATCCAGCCGATGGCAAATGGCGGTCAGCAGGATGCTCAGCCCGGCAACACAGCAGAGGGAGCATATAGGACTACCATCGAATTCTTTATTACTTGGCTTCGTCGTATTGGTGCAGCAGTCGCTATTATCGGTGGTATCATGTTCGGTCTGGCAATCAAGGATAATAATGCAGATCAGAAACAGGTAGGATTGATGACAATGGTCGCAGGATTCGTAGTATGGGGCGTTTGCTCAGCAGCAGATATGTTCGACCTGTTTTCCTGATTCCACCCAATCGTAATGCCCCAGTCTGACTGGGGCATTACGCTCTAAGGAAGGAGAAACTATGATTACCTTACAGAGCATAACATCATTTTTGATGTATCTTCCGATGGCTGGTGAGATCCTGACACCGCCTGATCCGAGCATCGTTACCCCCACAGATGCAATAGAGAGCTTGCTGCTGAGCATTGATTTTAAGCAGTGGATTTCCCGAGCAGGAGGATTGATCGCGTTTATAGGAGCAATTAAATTTGCGCTTTCTGTAAAGTCGGATGATACACGGGAACAAATTCAGGCGGCACTGGTTATGGTGTCAGGTTTTATGATTCAGGCAGCAATCGGAAACCTCAACGTATTCGATATACCCGATCACTATTCTGTAGCTGCATCCGATCAGGAATTTAAAGCCATTTTACTGTTTATCGGAAATTGGGCACGGCGAGTAGGCGCATTGGCAATGCTGCTCGGTGGGATCGTATTTGGACTTGCAATCAAGGACAGTAATCCCGGATCTAAAGTGACAGGCTTAAAAACCCTTGCAGCAGGAGGAATTACAGTTGCAGTATCGGGCTTGTTAGGAACAATGGTCAAATAGGAGGGCATGATGAAATTATGGAAGTCAATGCCCTATAAACGGGGCGGAACAGCGATTCGGCATTATAAGCTGACACTGCGGCAAAAGATATACATGATCGCATTTATTGTATGTCTCATTTGTATGAATCCACTTGTCGCACATGCGGATATTCTTGGCTATCGTATTCTGGATGTTTATGCGGAAATAACGGAAAACGTCAAAGAAACAAACGAGATCCTGCAAAGTGCATATGAATTCGCAAAAATGTCACCATATGATATTGTCAACAGGCTGTTTTACAGTCACTCTCCGCAGGAGAGTGTGCTGCGAAAAGTACAAACAGCATCACAAACAGCGGCACTTGCCGTTGCAACGCTATTGCTGATGGTTGACTTTTTCAGAAAATCGGTAAATTTTGAATGGTCATCTAAATGGGAAAACATTTTGCTCTTTCTCATCAAGATCCTCATAATGAAACAAGTTGTTCAGAATTCCGATGTGATAATCAACAGTCTGTATGCGTTGTTTAACTATATTAATGATGAGATTATAGGTGTTGCAAAAGATCTGGACTTTCTGGCATGCGGCAGAACGGTTAATTACTACTGGACAGACATAAATGGTGCTTTTAAAGCAGCTCTTACACAAGGATGGTGGAATTATTGGCAAGAGGTACACAACGCAAGTTTTACCTACAAATATGTCATCTCAAAAGATGCTGTGGAAATGTTCTTTCCGGGCGCAAGCACCCACTGGTTGGATGGTTTTCCTGATGCTGCATTTGGTATGGATCGAAAAACTATATTAGAATACGATATGATCGGAACAGGCATTGATGATCTTGAAAATCCTACATCTATGGTTAATTTTATGCCTACTTTGAAAATGATCATGATTCAGCCATATTTCTGGATCTTAAAAGCCTGTGCATATATGATCTATGTTATTCTCATCGGTCGAGTATTTGAGCTTAGCTTATATACGTTATTTGCACCACTTCCACTTGCCACCTTTGCATCGGATACTACACACGATGTAGCCAAGAACTTTCTGAAAAACTATATTGCAGTCGTTCTACAGGTTTCTGTCATTGTAGCAATGTTTGCGGTCTATGTTGCTATTATGATGGCACTGAATATCCTGATCCATGCATCTACCGGGATGGCATTTCTAAAGTTTATAGCACTCTTGGCTCTCGCATCCGGTGTGCTCAAAAGCGGTGCATGGTCAAAGAAAATCTGCGGAATCGGATAACGTGTTACATGTAGCACAATTTGAGATAAGGAGTGTGAGTTTATGATCGAGGTCAAGATCCCATCGGATATTCAGGAATACAAGTCCAAGCTGATCGCGGGGCTGTCCGTCCGGCAGATCATCGCCATCGGCGGAGCTTTGGTAACTGCTGTACCGATTGGAGTATATGGATATGGTAAGATCTCACCGGATATTTTACTCTGGATCATCATTCTGGTGGTTGTACCGTTTGCCGGGTACGGTTTCCTGAACTTCAAAGGGATGCCGTTCGAGCAGTTTATGGTTGTGTTAGTAAACTATTATTTACTTCCTCAAAAACGTGTTTATGAAGATACAGATGTCAATCTGTTTGAGGAGCTGAGTACGGAATTGACAGCATTAGACATTTTGCAGCAGCGGATCGATGCCGGAGAATATGAGGAAACAGAACAGGAATGGAGGGGAATCAATTGAGCTTTTCTCTTTTCAGAAAAGAAAAAACGGAAATGACTGCACGGGATATTGAGCGAAAGCGTGAAACAGAACTGAAACGCTCTAAGGGAAAGATTAAGCGCAGTCAGCAGGAACGCAGAAAGATCAAAAAAACAACGATCCAGACGATGCCGTATGAATGCTTTGTGAGCAATTATATTATGCTCAACAAAAGCAATGTCAAAATCGGCAATGATACGGCAAATCTGTATAGTAAGACCTATCTTGTGCCGGATGTGAATTACTCGGCACTCACGAGAGCGCAGCAGCTTGAAAAGATGCAGTCATACATTGATCTGCTTAACGGATTCGACAGCTCGGTGAGCTTGCAGCTTTCCATCATGAATACCAAGATCCATAAACAGGAATTTGCAAGGCGCATTTTACTGAAAGACCAGCAGGACACACTGAATGACGAACGGCATGAATTTAATCAGATCATCACGGATAAGATCATGCAGGGACAGCGTGGGCTGCATTGTCGGAAATTTATTACTGTGACAGTTGCCGCCATCAATTTTGATGCCGCAAGCACCCGTTTCTTCAATATGGAAGCACATCTGACAACTTGCCTGAGTAAGCTCGATACAGAGCTGATTCCGCTGACGGCAAATGATCGTGTACGTCTGATGGCAGATGTCCTGCGTGATGTCAACACGGAGATCCACCCTTGCAGCCGTGAAGAATTTGCAAGACGTTCTGAAAAAATGCTGTGCTGTCCAGATTACTTCGAGTTCAAGCGCGATTACTTCATGTACAACAATAAGTATGCGCGATGCCTGTATTTCAAGCGGCTGCCGCAGTCCGTGGGAGATACGCTTTTCAAGGACATTATCGAGCTGAACCAGTCCTTGATTATCTCCAAGAATGTGGAGTTTGTCGAACCGTCCGAAGCATTGACCCTGTTGCAGCGGAAGATCACAGACATGAAACAGGAGGAGATCATTAAGGTGCGCAGTGCTTCGAAAGCATCAAGGGGCGCATTTGTTGACCCCATCGAGGGGACGCAGCTCGCCGTGGACAAGGCACAGGCGCAGGAATTCTTGCAGGATCTACAGGAGCGCAACCAGAAAATGACCCTCTGTCAATTCATCATTATGCTAACAGCGGACAGCCATGAGGAGCTTGACAAGAATACGGAAGCAGTCGAGATCGTGCTGCGCAAATACCAGATCGAATCCATTCATGCACCTTATCGGCAGGAACAGGCATTTGCATCCGTACTGCCTGTGGGTAATTCCATCAGCTATGACAAGGAGCATAACATTCAGGTACGGCGTACCCTTTCCTCGGAGAGTACGGCGGTGTTCATGCCGTTCAATGCCATTGAGCTGATGCATGAGTTCGGGCTGTATTATGGCACAAACAAAATGACCAAAAATATTATTTTGTTTGACAGAAAACAGCTAAAAAATCCGAACGGCTTCATTTTCGGTGTACCCGGCAGTGGCAAGAGCTTCATGGCAAAACTGGAATTGATCTACTCGATCCTGTCTACTACGGACGAAATCCTGATCCTTGATCCAGAGCGCGAGTATACGGCACTTGCCCAGATGCTCGGCGGCGAGGTGATTTACATCTCCGAAAATTCGGCTACACATATCAACCCGATGGATCTGACGGAGAATCCGCTTAAAAACGATCAGGAGTATGATCCGATCAAGGCAAAGCTGGACTTCTTATTATCATTTTTCTCCTGTATTCTGGGAAATCAGGAGATTTCTCCAATTCAGAAAACCGTGATTGATAACGTGATGCACGAAACGTACAAGAAGTATAAGAAACCTACGCTGAAAGAATATTATGCAGAGCTGGAAGCGTATGAAGCGGCGGCAGCGGACGAGACACGTTCCGCGGTGGTCTATCTGCGCCAGACCCTGCATCTGTATGTACACGGCAGCATGAACGTGTTCTCGAATCCTTCCAATGTCAACATCCACAAGCGAATTGTAGTTTATGATATTAAGGATCTTGGAAAGAATCTCCAGACCCTTGGCATGATGATCGTACTGGAAAATCTGTGGGATCGTGTGGCGCAGAATCGTGCAAGAGGGCTTGGTACAAGGATCTATATTGATGAGATGTATCTTCTGTTCAAATCCGAGCAATCTGCCAACTTTTTCTATGAGCTGTATAAACGTGCCAGAAAATGGGGCGGCATTCCGACAGGAATTACGCAGAATGTAGATGATCTCCTGCGCTCTGAGCTTGCGCGGACGATGCTCTCCAATACGCAGTTTGTTGTGATGCTCTCCCAGAATGCAACGGATCGGGAGCAGCTTGCAAAGCTGCTGAATATATCTCCGGAAACGATGGCATACACACAAAACGCATCCCCCGGCAGCGGTCTGATCTATGCGGATGTGTTCGGGACGATCCCATTCGAGAATAAATTTCCGACAAATACCAAGATTTATGGGATCATTTCCACGAAGTTTGCGGAAAAAGTCACGACAGATCCATGATGTTTCTTTTCAGTTTGGAAAGGTGGTGAACATACATGAAGCCGGAGGAATCACCGGAATCACTTGAGCATTTGTTATCAGAAACTGATCATAAGCCGGAAGCATCTAAGCACGCACAGGGATTGGGAAATGCAGCGTTAAAGTCGGCAGCATTCGCACCGATTCAGGCAGTAAAAGGTGCAGCGATCAGCACAATCAAATTAGGTCTGCAAAAGATCAATCCCCTTGAAAAGAAGATCACTCGAAATGATGTATCCGAAACGGGTGTAGAAAGTCTGCGGTTTGGCTATACATCGGCGAAACAAGCAAAAAACGCTGTGAAAACAACTGCACAGACTATCAGGACAACACAGCGCACGATCAAGACAACCGGACGAGCTACGAAAGAAACCGGGAAAACGGTTGTCAGGGTGGTCAGAACTACGGTAAAGGTTACCATAGAGACCGCCAAAGCAGTCGGAACAGTGGTGACACATATTGCCGCCGCAATGATGAATCCCATCGTGCTGATCATAACCATTGTGATACTGATACTGTTGATTATGGCTGGGTACGTGATCGCCATGATGAGCAGTGCGGCAGGTGCAGTCAGTAATATGCGAAATGCCTATGAAAATGCATTGGGATTGGATGATCCTGCGGCAGCTTACACAGAAGGTGCTGAATTCTATCGTATTGCAATGGAGAATGCAAGAAAAACGTTCGATGAAAGAGTAGATGCTCTGTATTATTCGATACACGATTTACCAAACAGCGATCTTGTCTATTTCGAGAGAAATTCACCGGGCAATCCCAAGGTAAAGCTGGATCGTTCTGTATTAGCTGCGGATGAGGTGAAACAGCAAATCAAAAACGCATGGCTTCCCAGCTTGTCTGAAAAAGAAATCCTTGCCATTACCTATGTGTACCTACAAAAGCAGGAGAATGATGCACACGAAACTGACGGCGCATTATACATGGTCGAGTATACGCAGGAAACCTTCGATGCTGTCGTTGCTGCTCTGTATGTTACGACTGAAAATGTTCATGAGAAACAGGCATGCCCCGACAGGAACTGCGCTGTCCGCAAGGTGGACAATCCTGCATGGTTAGACTGCGATAGGCACATGGGCGAAGCTGCAAAAATTATCAATGGAGAAGCACCGGGGGATGTAAATCAGGCAAGAATTGATTATGAGAATTGGAGTGCGGCGAGGGATTCCTATCCACGGTACGTGGATGAAGCTTGCTGTCCAATGGAGCATACCAATCACTCCATTGCTCTTACGTTTTATGACAAAAGCTCTGTGCTGATGCGGCTTGGTATCAGCGATGATAAGTATGCTCAATGGGTAGAACTGACCATCGGAGCGTTTGAAAATAATGAGATGATCCCATAAAGAAAGGATTGCCTATGAAAGAGAATAGAAAGAGAAAACATCAGGAGCGTGTCAGGAATGTCAGAAGATTTGTGGCAAAAAACAAACTGTTCCTTGTCATTGTTGCCATCCTGTGCGTGTATCTGATCGAAAACGCTGTTTCCAAGGAACATGCTACATATAGCACACAGGAATTTCCTGTACAGACACAGGTCACAGAACAGGTACAGCAAGAGGATCTGCACTGGAGATTCTACCCTATTGATTTGTGGATACTTCTGATAGGCGGCGGATTTTGCACGATCATGATACTCAAAGAAAAGAAGAAAGCGAGGGAAACACTGAAATGAATTACTTCTGTGATGTACATGTACAGTCCAGAAAGGATCAGGAACGGCGCATTTTTATCATTCTGGATCAGAAATTCGAGGGGACAGAACAGCCGCATCTCACCAAAGAGATCTTGCTGCAAAACATCCAGTATCGAGATTTCTGTCAGACCTACAAGCCCAAGCTCATTATGGTCGATTATGTGGTATACGCAACCGATGCGGAGATCTATGCCGGAATGCAGGATGATGCATTTGAAAAGCTGATTGCAGACGGCATGACAGAGCGTATTGCACAGTCTGAGCTGCAAGTGGATGCGGTCAAGGACAAAGCAGCAGGCGGAAAGAAACGCAGAAAACTCACACCTCCGATGCTTTTGGCTCTGATCGGCGGTGTGCTGCTGCTTGCTGTCATAGCATTAGGGGCTGGCATGAAGCTCGGACGAAGTCGTGCTGCGGTTGAGGAAACTGCGATTACATTGGTCGAAGCTCCCAACGAGGATGGTATGCTTATCCCTGAGCAGAATGTGGTGGATTCCAATTCCGAGCAGATCACGGTATCCATTGATCGTTCCTATGCAGCCGTTCCGACTGAGGATCTTCAGATCAAGGGTACAGTCATTAAGGGACTGGCGGAGATCACGCTGCCGGAGTTCGACCGGACGGATTTCTTTACCCATGTTCGCGGCTATACATGGGGGTTCAGCACTGATCCCAATGCGGAGAAGATCGAGTACTACGGAGGTCAGACCTACAGCTTTTCCAAAGATACCAAGCTCTATCGGGTGCTTGTAAAATACGGCGGTGGCAGCGGTACAAAGGATGATCCGTATCTCATCAATTACTACGATCAGTTAGAGCTGTTAAGCGAGGAACAGGCGCGTGGATATTTCCTGCAAACTGAGGACATTACATTTCCAGACTGGGAGAATCACACACCGATCAACACGGTGAACGAGCTGAAAGCAGATCCTGATGCAGAGTATTTCGAGTATGACGGCGGCGGCTATACGATCTCCAATTTACAAGCACCACTGTTCGGTGAGATCTCCGGAGCGGTGATCCGGAATGTCAATGTAACCAATTCCCGTATTGATACAGAAGAATATAGCAACTGCGGTTTTATCTGTTCTACTGTCTACAATTACCGCTATAAGGCGGAGGATGGCACACAGTACGAGACAGGAGAAACACTTATCAAGCATTGCAGTGTTTCCCACTCCGCAATCTATATGCAGCATCCGCAGACAGAGGAAACAACTGAGGAGGTGCAGATCATCACTGCACCAACCGCCACACCTCCGGATCTGATCGAGTATGACGAGGACGGAAATCCCATCGAACCGCAGGATGCGACTGAACCTGAAATCCGTGAGTCGAGCAAGTCAGCAGAATTTGCTGTCGGCTCGTTGACAGGTCTAGGTGGTCAGATCGAGGACTGCTATGTCAATGATTTCGGTATTTATGCCTACTTGGATGACTATATCCTGTACGCAGGAGGAATTTCGGGAAAGCCTGCCAATGTTGTTAATTCGGCGGTATTTTTCTTTTCAGCGCAGGGAAATATTTTCTATGGCGGCGGTATCTGCGGCAGCGCAGGAGGTGCGCGGTATCATAATGCGGCAGGGCGAGAGATGCCAAGCTGCTATGGCGGAAGCGTACAAGGGTGTACAGCTCGTCTGATCTATCTGACAACGGAAACCGCAAGCGGCGGAATTGTCGGAGAAGCCGGAACGGATGCAGAGGGGGCAATGATCGCTAACTGCTATGCCAACAGCCTGAACATCACTGTAGGGATCTATGAGGATTCAGAGGTGAAAAAGCAGGGTGCTGCTGGCGGCATCATCGGTATGGACGGCAATGAAAAGAACGGGCATCTTGTAACTGGCTGTGTATCCCCTGTGGAGCTTTCGGTGATTGGAAAGTCCGTAAAATCAAGCATTGATGATACGGTACGGCTTGCCCCTGTATATGCATTTTATCAGGAAAATATTCTGAGTGTGATTAATCGGAATACGGTACTGCCGGACAGTCCCAAAGAGATATTTTCCGGGTCGTTCAAATTTGGAGATGCTGCGGTATATGGTGATGCAAGCGGCGCACTGCCCTATCCGGAGAGCATCGAGGATCTGTTTGCAAAGACAAATACGGAGGGATCAACATCATGAGTGAGAAAGAGAAAAACTACACGCTGAAGAACGTGCAGAGTGAATTGAATAAACTCCGGAAGTCCAGAGATAAGAAAAAGGCTAAGATCGCAGAGCTGACTGCTGATATGAAAGATGACAGCAAGCGGATCAAGGAATTGGAGGCTATTTACGATAGGCTCTATCATGAGGACTTGCAGCGACAGATCGCAACGGTATGGTTCAAGAAGCAGAAAATGTCCAGTGAACAGATCCAGAAGTTCTTGCAGATCAGTTCGCAGATCCATGAGCAGATCGACATTCTGGATGTGAATGTGATCGTTCAGGCAATCATGCAGCTTGGTGACAAGCAGCAGCTTTTACAGAACACAGAAGAAACAGAACCGGCACAGACAAGCAGTGCTGTATATGGCACTGCATTTACAGAAAAGAGGGGGGTTGATGATGAAGATTCCTGAGCAGGTGATCAATGCACTTCGGAATTATCCGATAAGCTATCGCTTGAAGAAACTGCGGAATATCAGCGGTTACACGCAAAAAAAGATTGGGGAGATCATCGGTGTGAAACAGAACACCATATGTGCATGGGAAAACGGACGTAATGAACCGCATGGCGGCTATCTGGAAAAGTATATTAGATTCTTTGACTTGCCGCTTGATTTTTTTATTGATCTGGAAGTCGAAACAGCCAAACTGAGAAAGGATGATAGGAAGTGAAGCTATTTGTCCCACGGATTCAAACGCGGGACATCTCATGCTGTTATCTCCGAAATAATCATGTTTATAGAAGAAAATATGTTAATCAGAGCCACTCATGATGACGGTACTACTTATACTGGCACTGTCTACAAGATTGTCATTCAATCCTGTGAGAATGACAACAATCGTCCTCACGCTTTGATATTTATATCACAAGATAAAAGATATAGTAAACAGGAGGGTGAATGGGGCTGTGTATCTGAGTGGGTTGATCGCCTTAGATCCATTGAGTTACTATAACTAATTATAACCTTTAATACTAAAGGTGTCAAGAGAAAGGAATGTGATCACATGAAACTGGTAATCGCAGAAAAACCGTCCGTAGCCAAAGGAATATTTCCGGTGATCGGTGCGACCACCAAGAAAAACGGATATTTCGAGGGAAACGGCTACATCGTATCATGGTGCTTCGGGCATCTGGTGCATCTGAAATATCCTGATAACTATTGTGAGGAATGGGCTGCCAGACCTTGGACGTTCGGAGCACTTCCCATGCTGCCGGAAAAATGGCAGTTTCAGATCGGAAAGGACTGCAAGGAGCAGTTTCTTTTGCTGAAAAAGCTCCTGCAGGACAGCCGCGTGGATGAGATCATCTGTGCGACGGATGCTGATCGTGAGGGAGAGTGCATTTTCCGCTACGTCTACTACCTTGCCGGATGCAAAAAGCCTGTGAAGCGGCTCTGGATCTCCAGTCTGGAGGAAAGTGCCGTAAAACAGGGCTTTGCAGCACTTCATGACAGCAGAGAATATGATTCTCTTTTCAGTGCCGGATTTTGCCGTGCAAAGGCTGACTGGCTTGTCGGCATGAACGGTTCACGACTCTTTTCGGTACGCTATAATAATCGGCTTACCCTCGGTCGAGTGCAGACCCCGACACTTGCTATGATCGTTAAGCGTGACTATGATGTTGCCCATTTTGTAAAGCAGAAATACTTCACAGTCGGACTGCTTTGCGAAACGGAAAACGGTGCATTTGTTGCAGAATCGGATCGAATTGACGATGCAGCAAGGGCGAATGATCTGTGTGCAGCAGTCACAGGTAAGGCTGCTGCTGTGACAGAGCTGAAAAAGGAAAACAAGGTCACAAATCCGCCAAAGCTCTACGATCTGACTACCCTTCAGCGTGAGTGCAACAAGTGCTTTGGCTATACAGCACAGCAGACCCTCGATGCGCTGCAAAAGCTGTATGAGCAGAAACTGGCAACCTACCCTCGAACGGATTCGCAGTATCTCTCTGATGATATGGAGCAGACAGCAAGGAATATGCTTTCTGTGATTCCCTGTGTGTACCCGGAGCTATCACCCGGAACACGGTTCGATGACGAGGACAATTCCGGAATCCGGCGCATTATCAACAATAAAAAGGTGACCGGACATCATGCAATCATCCCGACTGAAAACATCAGAACGGCTGATGTGACAAAACTCCCGGAGGAGCAGCAGAATGTCCTCTATCTTCTTTCAGCCAAGCTCATCATGGCAACCTCAATGCCGCAAAAGTATGAATTGACTAAGGTTACAGTCCGCTGCGAGGGAATAGACTTTAAGGCAAGCGGCAAGATCATCTTCGATGACGGATGGAAAGCTGTAGAAGCTCGATTCAAGGCAAAGCTGAAAAACAAGGATGCCGATGAGGAGAAGCCGGGGAACGATCAGTACCTCCCGGAGCTTTCGCAAGGACAGACGTTCCCGATGGTGTATGGAGAACCGCATGAGCATTGGACAACTCCCCCGAAGCCCTACACAGAGGACACGCTCCTCACAGCGATGGAACATGCAGGACAGGACGAGTATGACGATGAAACGGAGAAAAAGGGACTCGGTACTCCTGCTACCAGAGCTGCGGTGATCGAGGGACTTGTGAATCATGGATATATCGTGCGAAAGTCCAAGCAGCTCGTGGCTACGGACAAGGGTGTGAATCTAATCGCAGTTGTGCCGGAAGAGGTCAAATCCCCAAAGCTCACAGCGGAGTGGGAGATGCTATTGCAGCAGATCGAGCATGGAAAAGCGAGTGCGGCGGATTTCATGCGGCAGATCACAGAGTATGTCAAGACACTCTGTACTACATATAGCACAGAGGATGAGAGTGTGAGTTTCCGCAAGGAGATCGCTCCCATCGGCAAATGTCCGAAATGCCAAAATGATGTTAAAAAGGGACAGTATGGCTTCTATTGCACTGGGAAATGTGGTATGAACATTGCAAAGGTGTACGGCAAAGAGCTGACGGAAACGCAGCTGAAAAAACTGCTCGAGGGCAAGGAGATTTCCTACACTGCCAATGGCAAAAAGACCGTTGTGTTGCCGGAAGTCGTGCAGAATGATTACAATGGCAAGACATATTTTCAGTGGAAAACGAAAAGGGGATAAGGATACATAGATGTTTAATTTTCTAAAAAAAATTGCAAGCAAAAATAAGAAAACAATCATGCCGAAAGAAAGAGCTGAAATGTATAGACAGGATTTTCAGGAACGTCATGAAAACGCCTTTGCTGAGGATATTAGCAGCTTATCTGCTGCTATTAATAGCAACTTTCCTAATGAAAAGGTGACTGTATGGCATTGCTGTACTGGTAATGGGTGTGGATATTACACTATCTCTGATGGTGTAAAGAAGCGTTTTGTTCATTCTGAATACGATTTAGAGTGTGTAGGCGGTGTCTGGAGTTTGCACGTTTATGAACGTCTGTATATGGGACAAGTAAATCTTATGAAGTTCCTTGAAACGGTGAAAGCTGAAATCTGCAAAGGGTTCTCTGTTGACATGCCCTTGAAAACTTTGTATATTGCGTATATTCTTGATGATTTGGAAAAATGGGAAGATACCCTAAAAAAATACGACTGTTATCGTGAAGAGACTAAGCGTGACTTTGAAATTGCAAGAGAGTATCAGAAAAAATTTACAGAACAATATCCTGAACAGATTGAGATTTACAATGATACTGTGGCAAAAGGCGGAAACTTCTGGAGCTATTACAACGGTGCAGACAACTATGAATATTCCTGCGTTGCCAACATTCTTGAAAATGCTGTAAGTGAAATTTACAAGAACAGAAAGCAGCTCGAAGCCTGTGAACTGTGGGAGCATGCAAGAAAGGTAATTGATAGGATAAGAGATATAGGGGGACACATAGATGTTTGATTTTCTTAAAAGGAGATTCAAAACAAACGGATTTATTTTCGGACAACCGGGTTCAGGCAGGGCGTTTCATCCTTGGGATGATTTAGAATCTTGTTCAAAATGTGGTGGTGCTGCTTGGTTTGTTGGAAAGGACGGAAAATGTTTTGAAAGTGGAAGTCCTTACAGAGTTATTTGCTTAAAATGCGGGCACAAGAGTACATTATCTGATGATTTCATGATTTGTAAAGATGATTGGAACGCTAATTTTAAACACGATTCGAATATTACTTTGGGGCAACCGGGTTCGGGTATGCATTTTATGGCAAAGCAGGAAAAGCAGGAATTAATACATTCTATTCTATTGTCCACAGCAGATGAAATTATAATTGTAGATCCAGAACGTGAATCTGCAGAAAGATTGAATTATGACAAGTTGTTTATTACCAGAGGAGAAACTAATGACTGATAACGAACGTAAAGAACTGCTATTGAAAGCAAAGCCTATTCTGTTCAACACCGAAATGGTTAGAGCGATTCTGGACGGTAAAAAGACAGTTACAAGGCGTGTTTTAAAGCCGCATAATTCCGCTAAAGCTAAAAGAAGCGGTTACTATCAAGGCGAAGGGTTATGGTATGATGACGAAATTAATGCTTTTGACAAGGATACCCATATTAAGGATTATAGTGTTTCGTGTTGTTGGATAGAAACAAAAATTTACATACGGAGATATGCACCATATAAAATCGGCGATATTCTCTATGTGAGGGAGACGTGGGCGGAATTAGAAACCGTGCATGGTGTTCCATATTGGGCGTACAAAGCTGATGACCAGACTTTGCATCACAGTTCTGGCGAAAATT
>CAZKHW010000049.1:0-14034 GCA_964552525.1 uncultured Ruminococcus sp.
GAGGACGCGCAGATCCCCCTTATCCCCATGACCGAGGAAAAGGCGGGAACAAACCTCTCACAGGAATTCATTGATGCCCACAAGGACATACTCGACCCGGACGGCGACGGCTTTATCGACCTGTCCGGCGGCATGCACGATGCCGGAGATCATGTAAAATTCGGACTGCCCGGCACGTATGCCGCCTCTACGCTCGGCTGGGGCTACTACGAATTCCGCGATGCCTACAAGGATTCCGGTCAGCAGGAGCATATGGAGGAGGTTCTCCACTGGTTCAACGACTTCTACCTCAAATGTCTGTACTACGATGAAAACGGCGATGTTCTGGCATTCTGCTATCAGGTCGGCGAGGGCAACATCGACCACAACTACTGGGTCTGCCCGGACTTGCAGGGTACATGGCTGCTGGATTTCCAGCGTCCGGCATACTTTGCAACAGTCGAGACGCCGGCATCGGATATGTGCGCAGGTGCTGCCGCCTCCCTTGCGGTCAGCTATCTCAACTTCAAGGACACCGAGCCGGACTATGCTGCGGAATGCCTGAAGGCTGCCAAGGCACTCTACAAATTCGCCGCAGAATCTCACACCGAGCGCAAGATCATCAATACCGGCGATGACAAGCCCCTAGAGGATCACGAGGGCTACGATCCCGAGAATCCCGATGCCATCAACGCAGGCGCAGAGAACACCACGATGGAGGTGACCTCGCTGGGCTTTGACGGCGGTTTCTACACCTCCTCCTACGACTATGACGAGCTGTCATGGGCGGCGGTCTGGCTCTACTACTGCACCGAGGATTACCAATATATCGACGATATCATTGGCGTGGACGAGAGCATTACCTTCGATAACGGCGGTCACCCCTACACCGGCTACATCCGCCGCATCATCTCCGATACGGGCAGATGCTGGCAGAACATCTGGGTTCACTGCTGGGATACGGTCTGGGGCGGCGTATTTGCCAAGCTCGCACCTGTCACCAACATCTCCCGTGACTGGTACATCTTCCGTTGGAACCTCGAATTCTGGTCGGGCATGAACGAGCAGGAGCTTGCCAACAATCAGAAAACCGGAGGTCTGCCGCCGGCTGTGACCTCCCACAAGTACTTCGGACTGGACGACACCCTCTGGAGCACAACCGTCACCGCTGAGGAGGTCAAGGATCTTCCGGAGGCACAGGGCGCATTTCTCGCCAAGACCCCGGCAGGCTTCGGCATGCTCAACGAGTACGGATCTGCGCGGTATGACACTGCTGCCCAGCTCTGCGCACTTGTCTATGCCAAGGAAACGGGCGACACGGTCTTTGTAGACTGGTGCGCCGATCAGATGAGCTACATCATGGGCAACAACCCGATGGGACGTTCCTATATTGTAGGCTACGACCTGAAGAACGGCGCATCCCATCCGCATCACCGTGCATCGCACGGCTCTACCACGCAAAACATGGACGAGCCGGCGGATCAGACCCACGTTCTCTGGGGCGCACTCGTAGGCGGTCCTGATATGCAGGACTGGCACCGCGACATCACCAAGGACTACATCTATAATGAGGTCGCAGTGGACTACAACGCCGGATTTGTCGGCGCATGCGCCGGTCTGTACGACTACATCGGACGCAGCGAAAAGCACAAGGCGGAGGAGAACTTCCCGCCCAGCGAGACCGAGCTGAACGGCGGCGTTCCCGTCACCGAGTTTACGCTCAAGGCGGCTGTCGGTCAGGAGGATTCGCGCTCCACACAGGTGCTTGTCGAGATCGACAACCACACCTCCCAGCCGCCACGCTATCTGGACGGCATCGAAGTCCGCTACTACTTCAACATCTCCGAAATGCTCGAGCAGGGGCTGAGCGTGGATGATCTCATCATGCGTCCGGACTACGACTCCCTCAGCTCCGACACCAATGGAAAGGACGTTGTGACATGGGAGGTCGTGCAGTACAACGACAAGGGTGACTGCTATGTCGCCCTGCACTGGCCGGAATCGCGGTTCTACGGCACTGAGCAGTTCCAGTTTGCACTGGTCAACGACCACCAGAACGAGGAATACAGCGATGTCTGGGATCCCTCCAATGACTACAGCCGCCAGCAGGTGCGCACTGCCGATGAGATCGGCAAGGAGCTGAATGTTGCGCCGGAATTCACAGACGGTCTGACCATGTACATTGAGGGCAAGCAGGTGTGGGGAACAGCTCCGGCAGATGCACCGCAGCCCGACTACCTCACCGGGGAGCCGACTGTACCGGGTGTCCTCTACGGCGATGCCAACTGCGACAAGGAAGTGGATATCCTGGATGTCATCCTGCTCAACAAGTATCTTCTTGGCTCGGCAAAGCTCACCAAGGCAGGTGCGGTCAACGCGGATGTTGACCGGAATGACGATCTCGATACCACGGATGCACTGAACATCCTCAAATGCGTGGTAAAGCTCATTCAGCTGCCGGTCAAATAAAAGTGCATGCCCTCTCCCCTTTTGGGAGAGGGCACTCTTGCATCTTTTGCAGAAATGTGCTATAATAGATCTGTTCAATAACCTCCAAAACGCTGCCTGATTTGTCTTTTTTGCATCATACTTTGCCCGTTTTCCTTGCAATACATACAGTATTCCTGCGGAAAACGTGCTTTGTCTGACGCAAAAAATCCTGCGTCATTCCGCATTTTTCCGGTTATTGAACAGGTCATATAACCTACAGTTACAGGGAGGTAGATGATGATGAAAAAAACACTTGGAGCAGTGACTGCCGCCGCAACGGCGGTGCTGCTTGCCGGAGGCGTATATGCGGCGGACTACTTTCGCGCATCCGATGCCGTCCGTCTCCAGAGTTCCCTGCATTCCACACAGGGCGGTCTGGCAGACTATGATCTTGACGGCTCCGGCGAGGTCGATGTCCTCGACCTGGGACTCATGAAGCACGGATTGGCGCAGGATACCGGGACGGTGACCGCGCAGACCTTTCCGGCGACTGCTGACTATGCCAAGCTCCAGAGCCGCTGTGTCATCAGGGATGGCATCACATGGCTCGTGCAAAGCGGTTCGGCTGTGGAGAGCTACATCACTGCGGACACCGCAAAGCTCACCTTAACCGGAAGCAGCGGCATCAGCAACGGCGAGGACTACCGTCCGCGCTATGGCATCTGGGTGGACGGCGAACTGCTCACCGATGCTCTGATGAATGAGAAAACTGCCGAGATCACCCTCTGGGAGGGCGAAAAGCGCACGGCACTCGTACAGGTCATGCTGCTCTCCGAGGCGATGTACGGCGGCGTTGGCGTGCAGTCGATCTACGTGGAATCCTCGGCGGCATTTCCGGTCAAGCCCGTTCCGGCACGTGACCTGCGCATCGAGTTCATCGGGGATTCGATCACCTGCGCGTATGGAGTTGAGGGCGCATCGCAAGGCGACCAGTTCAAGACCTCGACCGAAAATTTCTCCAAGTCCTACGCCTACCTTGCTGCCAGACAGCTCGGCGCAGATTACGCCACCTGCTGCTACAGCGGTCACGGTATCGTATCGGGCTACTCCTCGGACGGCACGAAGAATGCCGATTCCCTCATCCCGGACTGCTACGGACAATCGAGCAAGTTTGCCGACTACGGCACGGATTGGGACTTCTCCTCGGTGGACAATGATGCCGTGGTCATCAACCTCGGAACTAACGATATCAACTATGTCGCTGCCGAGCCAGAGACGCGCGGTCCGGAATTTGTCGAGGCATACAAGGCGTTTCTCACGACGGTGCGCGAGCTGAATCCCCATGCTGCCATTGTCTGCACGGTCGGCACGATGGGCGGCGATGAAGTCTATACACTCATCGAGCAGGCAGTCATCGAATACAAGGCAGAGACGGGCGAAACCAACGTGATCGCCTACTTCTCCAAGACCCACTCTATGGCGGACGGTCTTGGCTCGGACTGGCATCCCTCGGCACAGACACAGCAGAATTCCGCTTACGTCATGGCGGACAAGATCTGTCAAGCCATCGGCATCCCCTCGGCACAGATCGGCGTGGATGTTGCCGCAGAGGCGGACTACGACATGGTCACCAGCGGCACGGCAAATGCGGCGCACTACGTCGGCTACGACAAGAGCTTCTGGATCAACACCGTCAGCGGCGGTGACAGCCCTGCGGATATTGAGGCTGTACTGTCCGGCATCGGTCTGCAAAAAAACGGAAAATACGTCCTGAGCTTCGATGTGATCGCAGGTGTTGAACGTGAATTTCCGGTGGTCATCCGCGGCAGTAGGCTCTATTATACCGGTACGGTGACCGCAGGGGCTGCCTCTGCACATTTTGAGGAGGAACTGGTCATTGACACGGCTGACAGTGCGGCAGAGATCGCCTTCCAGGTCGGGGGTGTGGACAGCAGCAATGTCACTCTGAACAATATCAGACTTACCAAGATCGGTTGATCCTGGCGGGGAGAGGCAGCGACACGCCCCTCCCCCAAAATAAATGTCATCTGCATGCAAAAATCCCCCCGTGCTTACGCACAGGGGGATATCATGTTTGCAACCGCCTTGCCGTCATATAGAGAATAAAACCAAGCGTCTCCGCAAGGTGGGTACCCGCCTGAAAGTCTCTCGCTCCCAACGTCCGGATCCGTCGTGCAAAGCAGACGGAAACGGGAGGTCTGCAATCCTCAGTCAGAGCATCAGGTTCCCGTAAAATAAGTGTTGGATTATAATAACTATAATTACCCGAACAAGGCAGTCAGTTAATGTGAATCATTCCTCGTCCTCGGATTCCTCGTCGCCCTCCTCAAGCATCTTGGAGATGCGCTCAAGGAAGATCTGACCGATCCTGTCATACTCCTCATCATTGTCGATGGTTGCCAGGAACTCCTCGCAGTTCTCCTCACCGACCTTGAGAATGACAAGCTCTGTGTC
The DNA here is from genome assembly GCA_964552525.1 of uncultured Ruminococcus sp. Classification (GTDB taxonomy): domain Bacteria; phylum Bacillota; class Clostridia; order Oscillospirales; family Ruminococcaceae; genus UBA3855. The sequence goes on from CAZKHW010000049.1 coordinate 4,885, forward strand.
CTCCTCGATCATTGCCTCCGGATCCTCCATGTAAGGAACGAGCGCATAATAAACCGTGCCGTTCTCCTCCAGCACATCCATCAGCTCGAACTCGTGCTCATTCCCCTCCTCATCGGTAAGGGTAAAGATCTCAGGTGTATAGTCCATTTCTGCCATAGCAAGCTCCTTTCAGCTTCACAGCTTTTTGTTCCTTGCTACTATTATACTATACTTTCACCAAAAAATCAAGAGGTAATCCGGATTTTTTTAGGAAAATTCTGTTTTTCATCAGGAATCCCGTTTTCTGGTAAAAATTGATGTAATGACCGGCACGGCGAACGAGAAGGCAGCCGCCTGCCCGAGGATTCTGCCGCCAATGGGAGCTGTCCCGAAGATCCCCTGTGCCCAGGGCAGCCAGATGGTCAGCGCGAGCATGGCAGCGGACACCAGCACCGCACCGATGAGCTTCCAGTTGGAGAAATAGCGCACGGAAAAAAGTGTGCCGCGCTCCGACTTGCACTCAAAGACATGGATGAGCTGCGATACCACTAGGGTAAAGAGTGCCGCTGTCCGCGCACTAGTCAGATCACCGCCAAAGCGCAGCGCCGTACTGAACGATCCCAGCGTACACAAGCCGATCATAATGCCGCGCCACACGATGCGCGAGAGCAGACCGTCCGCAAAAAAGCTCTCGTCCGGCTTGCGCGGCGGACGCTTCATCAGTCCCGGCTCGGGCGGCTCAAGACCGAGCGCAATGGCAGGCAGACCGTCCGTGGCAAGGTTCACCAGCAGGAGCTGCACCGGCAGGAGTACCACCGGCATGCCCATGAGGATGCCGAGAAACATCGTGATGACCTCACCGATGTTGCACGAGAGCAGGTAGCGCACGAACTTGCGGATGTTCGCGTAAATGCACCGCCCCTGCCCGACCGCCGCGACAAGCGTTGCAAGGTTGTCATCCATGAGGATGACATCGGCTGCCTGCTTGGCAACATCCGTGCCGCTTGCCCCCATCGCAACGCCGACATCTGCCTCCTTGATGGCAGGGGCATCGTTCACGCCGTCACCCGTCATGGTAACGATGTGTCCGGCACGTTTGAACGCGCGCACCAGCCGGAGCTTATGAGAAGGACCTACCCGGGCAAATACCGAGATCTGCGGCAGTCTGCGGTCAAGCTGCTCCTCACTCATAAGGTCAAGCTCGTCACCGGTCACGACCTCGCCGCCGCGCAAAAGCCCTGCCTGCCGCGCAATGGCAGCTGCCGTTTTCTTGTGATCGCCTGTGATCATGACGGTACGCACCGAGGCTGCCGCACAGGTGCGGATGGCATCCCGTGCCTCCGGACGCGGCGGATCGAGCATGCCGGACAATCCGAGAAAGACTAGCCCTTCCCGGGCATCCTCGAGCGTCTGCCCTTGTTTTTCCGCAAATCCCAGAACACGCAGTGCCTGAGACGAAAGTGCCTCCGCCTGCGTAAGGAGCTGCGCACGCAGGGACTGCGTCAGCGGCACATCACCGGCTTTCGTGCGAACATGACTGCACCGCGACAGCAGCACATCGCATGCGCCCTTCACGCACAGCAGCCGTTCTCCGGCATCCCGGACGAGAACTGCCATGCACTTTGTCTCGCTGTCGAACGGCTCCTCGGCAAGCCGGGTATGCCCCGAAAGCGTCTGTGCAGAGACGCCGCCCTTTGCCGCTGCCACAAGCAGTGCCGTTTCTGTCGGATCACCCACAGCCCTCCAGGTATCTCCTTGCCGGGTCAGCTCGGCATTGTTGCACAGCACTGCACAGCGCAAGAGCGCGGAAAGTCCCGGAATGCGCTTGGGAGAGACGGGACTGCCCTGATCGAGGATGCTGCCCTCCAGCCGCGTCCCCGAGCCATCGACCTCATAGACCGTCTCGGGGAGGGCAAGGCGCGTGACCGTCATGCGGTTTTCGGTGATCGTGCCCGTCTTATCCGAGCAGATGACCGAGGTGCATCCCAGTGTTTCGACGCTGTGCAGGCGGTTGACCAGTGCCTTCTGCTTCATCATGCGGCTCACCGCAAGGGCGAGCGCGATGGTCACCGTTGCCGGAAGTCCCTCGGGAATTGCCGCAATTGCGATGGAAATACCCGTCATCAGCATGTCGAAGATCGGCTCGCCGCGCAGAACGCCTGCGGCAAATACTGCCGCACACACGCCCAGACAGATGACCGCCAGCACCTTGCCAAGCTCCCCCAGACGCTTTTGCAGCGGCGTTTCGGTGCGCTCGATGGACGAGAGCATGCCGGAGATCTGCCCCATCTGGGTGGCTTTTCCGATAGCAGTGACCTCCGCCGTTCCCGAGCCGCGCGTGATGGCTGTGCCGCTGTACAGCAGATAGGGCTTGTGCAGACCAGTCAGGTCATGACTGCCGGAGCCTTGTGTCTTTTCCACAGGCTCCGATTCGCCTGTGAGGACGGATTCGTTTGCATACAGCCGATTGGCGTTCAGGAGCAGGCAGTCCGCCGGAACGCAGTCCCCTGCCTCAACGGCAATGACATCTCCCGGCACAAGCTCCTCTGCCGGCAGCTCCGTCAAAGCACCGTCACGCCAGACCTTTGCTGCCGGCGCGGTCATATTGCGCAGTGCTTCAAGTGTCTTTTCGGTGCGGTACTCCTGCACAAATCCCAGGATCGCATTGAGCAGGACGATCACAACGATCGTGACCGCGTCCGTCCACTCGCCGAGTGCTGCCGAAATGCCGGTCGCTGCCAGCAGGATCAGTACCATGGCGTCCTTGAATTGCCCGAGAAAGATCCGCACAGGACCGGGCGGCTTTACCTGCATAAGCGTATTGCGCCCGTGTTCCTTTTGCCGGGCGGCTGCCTGTTCGGTGGTGAGTCCTTTCATCTCTATCGTCCCCTGTTCATCAGAATTTTCGCCGGATGGCTTGTTTGATCCTATGCAGACAAAAGACAAGGTATGCATGCGCGGGCGCGGTGACCGCGCTTGCGAGTTACCGAGAACGATAAATCGGATTCCACTGTCCGCAATACCCATTGCCTGACGGCAAGAGGGCAAAGCTGGTTCGGCACAGCCGACCAGCCAGCAGTTCACAAAGGCGACGCGGTGACCCGTGCTGGCGCGAAGCGCACAGCCACCGGTTCACAAAACCGGCACGGTAGCACGTGCTGGCGCGAAGCGCACAAGCCAGCGGTTTCCAAAGGCGACAGCCTTGGGCGGCGGCGGCGCGCAGCGCCGCCCTTACACCCCCTCCCCTTTGGGGAGGGGGCAGGGGGTGGGGCGTCTCCCTCCTGCATGGAACTCACAATATTTGACAACAAAACGACTCTCCATATTTCCATCACGTCCTCCATTGTTTCAAATAGATTCACAGTTAGTTCACAAAATATACATATTATATGCAGACAAATCATGTATAATTAATATAAGTATCTTTATGGCAGTATCGTCTCAAAATGAATGAGGACACTGCCGCTGAACAGAGAGGAGAATGCTGCATGGCATTGGAAAAAGTACTGGTGGTGGATGACGATCAGAACATCTGCGACCTGCTGAGAATGTATCTGGAAAAAGAAGGCTATTCCGTCATCATTTCCAATGACGGCAAGGAGGCTGTCAACAAATTCAACGCACTGAACCCGGACATCGTGCTGCTCGACATTATGCTGCCGTCAATGGACGGCCGTCAGGTCTGCCGCGAGATCCGCAAAAACTCGAATGCCCCCATCATCATGATCTCCGCAAAAAACGAGACGTTTGACAAGGTGCTGGGTCTGGAGCTGGGCGCGGACGACTACATCTCCAAGCCGTTTGATGCCAAGGAGGTCATTGCGCGGATCAAAGCCATCGCGCGCCGCATGGGTACATCTTCTGCCGAGCAGGAGGAGAACCGCGAGGTGCGCTATGACAAGCTGGTGGTCAACATGACCCGATATGAGCTGCGCGTCAACGACAAGGTGCTGGACACACCGCCCAAGGAGCTGGAGCTTCTGTTCTATCTCGCATCGAATCCCAACCACGTGTATACGCGCGATCAGCTCCTCGATGAGGTCTGGGGCTTTGAGTATTACGGTGATTCACGCACCATTGACGTTCACATCAAGCGCCTGCGCGAGAAGCTGGCAGACGTTTCGCCGCACTGGGCACTCAAAACTGTGTGGGGTGTCGGCTACAAGTTCGAGGCTGACGAAGAATAACCTCTATGGAGCCGCGAAAGAAAAAAACGCCCGGTCTCTCAGACGGTTATTTCAAGCTGGGAGGTCTGCTCCTGTTTGCAGGTATTCTGATCACAGGTGTTGTTATGGTATGCGTGGCAGTCGGTGCGTACCGTGATACCGTCCAGACCGCGCTCCGGCAGAGTTTAGAGACACTGGCGGTCAACATCTCCGAGGTCTACGCACGCGACACCGACACACCCGGCGAGGAGATCACCAAACTCATCCGTACTGCTGAGAACGAATACGGCAGCCGCATGTGGTTCTACGATACGGATGCCAACGAGCTATATCCAGCCGATGGCGGCTCATTCCGGCTGCTGACCCCCTCTGTGCGCACCTATCTTGAGACGGACGACTATATCCAGATGGGCTACTTCACCACAGATGCGGACGCGCCCCAGATGTGCTGTGCCATCCGCTTTTTCACCGAGTGTACAGACGGCACAGTGCAGTGCTTTTACCTTGCCGCGCTCAGTGATGCCTCCAATGTGCAGGAATACAGCAGCATGCTTGTGAGAAGTCTGGTCGTCTGCCTGCTCACGGCAATGCTCTTATTCATGCTGCTGTTTCAGGCAGGTGCCAAGCGGCTTGACGGGCAGTTCAAGGCTGTCAGCGATGTCACAAGGCAGTATGCTGAGGGCGAATTCAGCGCGAGGGTCGATCTGCCCGAGCACGCGATCCTCTACCCTTACGGCTGCACCATTAACCGCATGGCGGAATTCATCGAGCAGAATGAGAACACACGCCGCAATTTTGTGGCGAACGTCTCCCACGAGCTGCGCACCCCGATGACCACCATCGGCGGTTTTGCAGACGGCATCCTGGACGGCACAATTCCGGAGGAACAGCACCGCAAATATATCAAGATCATTGCCGGCGAGATCCATCGCCTGCGCACCCTTGTCAACTCGATGCTCAATCTCACCAAGTTCGAGGCAGGCGAGATGCAGCTTCGCCTTGCCAGCGTGGATATTGCGCAGCTCCTCATCAAGACTGTGCTGATGTTCGAGAAACGCATCAATGATAAAGGTGTCGAGGTCGAAGGACTTGAGGATATCTCCCTGGTCGTCAGGGCTGACGAGGATCTGATGTTCCAGGTGCTGTACAACCTCATTGAAAATGCCGTCAAGTTCGTCAACGAGGACGGTATCATCAGCTTTTCGGTATCGAATGAGAACGGCACAGCGCACATCTGCATCCAGAACTCCGGCGAGGGGCTGGCAGATGACGAGCTGCCGAAAATTTTTGATCGTTTCTACAAGACCGACACCTCGCGCAGTCAGGATACGACCGGACTGGGTCTGGGACTTTCCATTGCGCGGAAGATCGTGCATCTGCACAAGGGTCACATCGTGGTCAAGAGCGTCAAGGGCGAATACACCTCATTCGAGGTGCAGATCCCTGTCAACGGTAAGCCCTGACGGCTAGAGACCTGTTCAATCACCTCCAAAACGCTGCCTGATGCAAAAAATCCTGCGTCATTCAGCATTTTTCCGGTAATTGAACAGGTCTAGAAAGGAACAGCATGCAAGACTATAGAAATATGTACACGCCGCAGCCCCCCGAGGGCGAGCCTCCCAAGCCCGACCCGAGGCTTGATCCCATCGGCGCATTCCCCGAGCAACCCGACTGGAACGGTCTGCCCAGTGCGGCAGAGTCTTTCCCCAATCCTGCTGCATCTCTGGAGCAGCCCGGGCATGCGCCGGAATCTGCTCCGCCTTCCCCTGCCGGGGAGGATGCAGCACCGCGTCCGTTTCAGTACGATTCCAGCGCATTTTACGGCGATCCTAACGCTCCCACCGGCAGCACGCCGGACTACGGCTGGCAGGTGCCTCCCGTAGTCCCGCCGGAAAAGCCCATTACCATGAACCGCCGCATCTACACCATGTGCGCCGTCATTGCCGTACTGATCTTCCTCCTGTGCGTGTACTGCATCTGCTCGGATATACTGCACGGTGCGCTGAATGCAGAGCATCCGGCATCCGTCACCGTCACGCTGGAGCAGCAGGAAAAGCCCGATCTGGATCCGGATGACGAGAACGTCACGACTGACGGCGAATACACCGTGCGCGGCGTGGCGCAAAAGGTCTCCCCCTCCATCGTGGAGGTGTACACGTTCAGCGATGCATCCGGCGACATGTCGTCGCTGGCAGGCACCGGCTCGGGCATTATCATTTCGGAGGACGGCTATATCATCACCAATGCACATGTCGTGCAGGGCACAGCCTTTTCGGTAACGCTCAGTGATGATGAGGATAAGGAAAATTTCTACCCTGCCGAGCTGATCGGCAGCGATGCCAAGACGGATCTTGCCGTTCTCAAAATCAAGGCATCCGGTCTGACACCAGCAGTTCTTGGCGATTCTGACGAGACCTATGTCGGTGAAAACGTGGTTGCCATCGGCAATCCTGCCGGTCTGACCAACACCGTCACCAAGGGCATTGTCTCCGCCATCGGACGCAAGGTGCGCGCAGAAAGCACGAGCTTCCGCATGGAATGCATCCAGACCGATGCCGCCATCAGCCCCGGCAACTCCGGCGGCGCACTGGTGAACATGTACGGTCAGGTCATCGGCATCACCTCCTCGAAGTACGCCTCCATGTACTCCTCAAGCTATGAGGGACTTGGATTTGCCATCACCATCAACCAGGCGATCCCCATCGTGACCGATCTCATGGAGCAGGGCTATGTCGGCGGAAGATACCGCATCGGCATCACCTTGGCGTCCGCAGGTGCGGAGCTTTCTCAGCAGCAGTTCAAGGAGGAGCATGGTACAGACATGCCGGATGCGCTGAAAAACAGCATTTGGATTACGGAAATCAGCGAGGACTGCGACATTCACAACACCGAGCTGAAGCCGGGTGACTTCATCCTGCGTGTACAGGATCAGCCTGTTGCTGGCTATGACGATGTTGTTGAGGCACTTGAGGGCTGTGAGGGCGGCTCGACCGTGACTGCTCACTGTGCGCGTTACGGTAAGGATGGAAAGATCACGTATTTCGACATCACATTCCAGCTTGAGGAGGATACCTCGGGCAATTATTAATACTAATCCTCAAAACAACAATAGACAAACTTGCGGCAGAAATTCCGTCATGCTGCGTCGACCATCCTCGACAGGCGACAGCCTGTCTTGCGGTGTTTTCCTTGCCTGACAAAATTTCTGCACGCAATTTTATCCATCAACATTTCGAGGATTAGTATAAGGAGGCAGTACCATGAACATCCGCCGCGCTGAAAGCCGCGACATTCCGGAGCTTTCCGAACTTTTGCACCAGGTGCTGACTGTGCATCACAACGGCAGACCCGACCTGTTCAAGCCGGACTGCACCAAATACACGCCTGCCCAGCTTGAACAGCTCCTCCAGAACGAGCGCGCCCCCGTCTTTGCCGCCTTTGGCGATGCCGGGCAGATGCTTGGCTATGCATTCTGTCAGTTGGAGGTCTACGAGAACGACAACATCCTCACCGACCGCAAAACGCTCTACATCGACGATATCTGTGTGGATGAGAGCTCACGTGGTCACCATGTCGGCACGGCGCTCTACGAGCATGTGCTGGCATTTGCACGGGAGATCGGATGCTACAATGTCACGCTCAATGTCTGGACATGCAATCCTGGCGCACAGGCATTCTATGAGGCGATGGGCATGAAGCCCTACAAGACCGGAATGGAAACCATTCTGTAAAAACCTGTTTCAGCAAAACATCGCCCGTCCCCGGATATCGGGAACGGGCGGTGTTATACTTTATACTAATTCACTCAGAAACGGGAAGTGTGTCAAGGAGCTTGACAACGTATTTGAGAATGATAAGGGAATCCGTAGAATCCAGTTCCTTGTTGGTATCCACATCCGCCAGGATCTTTTGGGCAGCGGTGAGATCAGCAGAGCCAAGCAGGAACCTGTTCATCATGATGACATCCAGGATATCGACATCACCATCTACATTGACATCACCGTACTTGCCGTCAGGTGTAACAGCATCCGTGGTATCCCCGGAAGTCGCATCCGTCGGCTTTGTTGGGTCAGTGGGGTTGGGCTTGCCGTCCCATACATAGAGATCTGCCGGCAGCTCGTCAAGGGTGATGCAGTAGTCGCTCTGGAAAATGTCGATGACCGTATCGGCGTTCTGGTAATTCTCGCCGGAGATGAACTTATCCTGGTCATCATACCATGTACAGAAGTACGACCACTTCGCCTGCTCAACGACCATATTGTCAATGGACGGAATGGTGCTGTTCTCGGGCATGGAGACCATCTTGCGGTTGCCGACATAATTTACCAGAGACCAGAAGATCTTGCTCTCGGCATCCTCGTTCGGACCTTCGGTCTTGCCGTCGTGACGGTTGTACTGGGTATTGTACTTGTCAAAGCCGACCATATCGACATACTCGTCACCAGTGTACCAGAGTGCGGACTCATCCGACCACGCGTAAAGGTTCTGCTCCCAGATGAGGTTGTGAAGGTCGTACTCATTGGTGAGCTTGTCATAGAGGTACTTCCAAAGCTCGTTGTAAACCTTTGCGCCCTCCTTCGACCACCAGAACCATGCGCCGGAGCCGTCTGCATTGTTGCCGGGATTGCCCTCAGCCTCGTGCAGCGGACGGAAGATGACCGGAACACCTGCGTCCTGGAGACGCTGCAGCTCCGCAGCAACGAGCTTGATCGCCTCGTTGTAGAACACATTCTCCTTCGTACCCTCCACCATGATATTGGCGGTCACGAAGTCGGTCTTTTCGGAGTAGGTGAACTTCTGCCAGTCATCCGAGATCTTGGTGATGTTGCCGTCCTTGTCGATCTCGAAATCAGCCATCGAGGTCGGAACTGTGCAGTGCCAGGATGCTGTGCAGATGCCGTTATTCTCCTTCGCCCACTTGATCATGCGGTCGGTCACGCCGTCCTCCCAGGCAAAACCGGGGTTGTGGCAGCTGAAATCAAAACCGCGGATCGCCGGATAGTGT
>CAZKHW010000050.1:0-13870 GCA_964552525.1 uncultured Ruminococcus sp.
GCTCCCGGATCGGATCACCAAGATCGAAGGTTGCAAGCTCCGACAGCTCACCATACCGTGTGATCGTATCCGTATATTCCTCGGAAATATCATCGCCAAGCACATCATCTGCATATAGCTCTGCATCTCCGTAGGTTTCATAAGTAATTTCGATCTTACTTCTCTGAAAATAAATGTCGATCTTATTGTTCTGCTCCTCTATGACCTCATTGTTGATTTCTTCGATTGTGCTACATGTGGCATGTTCACGGCACTGCTTCTCAAATTCTGCAACCGATATGGAGTGGATCGAAGACACATCAAATGCATTGTTCTTGTCGTAGTCCTCCAGATACTTATAATTGGGGTGATCCTCAATCGGGTATTTGGTGCAGTAAAACGGATTATGCGACCGCATGATGAGCACACAGCTTGTGATCGGCATTGTTGAAAGCTCATTGAGACGCATAAGTTTTCTGCCCATAATGGAGTTATTTTCAGAAGTGCTTGATTGTCTGCCCTTAGTGCGGTTTTGTCCACGGACATCAATTGTTTCATCATCAAGCCGATCCGAAATACTCTTTAAGGTGGATTCCTCCTGCCCACCGAGGAATAACGTACTATCGCAGTTACCCGTGATAACCTCCCATGTTTTCTCATACCGCGCCTTTAACTGTGCCAGGTTCTGCACAATGACATTCAGGCTTATGCCCATAGAACGGACATAAGCAATCACTTTATCAAAATCCGGAATCTGACCGATATTCGCGAACTCGTCCATAATACAGCGCACATGCACAGGCAGTGTGCCGCCGTATTTAAAGTTCGCACGATTAGCCAATACGTCAAACATCTGCGTGTACAGCATTGCTGCCATGAAATTATAGGTGCTGTCTGTCGCTGACAGGATCAGGAACAGTGCCGTTTTGCGGTCACCAAGCTTTTCAAGCTCAATATTATCGCAACACGTCAAGTTCTGCAAATTCGTCAGGTTAAACATGAATGTCTTGACGTTTGCACTGGAGAGAAATGATTGCCCGGTTTCCTCTGGCGCGTTGCGGACTTCCTTATAGAGCCGCAGTGCCAGACTGTCCGGCTTGCGCTTTTCAAGCTCGATGAAGTCCTTATCAAGAGGGCAGAGAAACGCAGCATTTTGACGTTCCCGGAAAGCTGCTTCATCCTCGTCTGCATTTCGCTCTAAAAAGAAACCATCCGGCACTTGGCTGCCCCGTGGGGGATATTGCAGCCGCCGCATTTTTTCCGTAACTGAAAAGAAATTCAGATGGGAAATATCTCGCGTTTCGGGAATGATCTTCCCGTTTTTGTCAAATTCTGCATTGTACTCGCTTTCCTCAAAAAGCAAAAAAACAAGAGCTTCGACCATTGTCTGTCCTTTTTGTGACCAGAAATCATCCTTTTCGCCATCACCCTTAGTTGCTTTGAACAGCACGTTCACCATCTTCTTGATGTTGTCCTCGGAGAGGTTGCCTTTATGATCGTAAACATAATGGAACGGATTGTAATTGTTCGAATGCTCCATTTCGATGAGGTTCAGCACACGCACAACATATCCGGCTTCTGTCAGCATTTTCCCTGTCGATTGCAGGATCTCACCCTTCGGATCAGTGACAACATAGCTTGTATTGAGCTGCATGATGTTAGGCTTGGCAAAAAATCTGGTCTTACCTGAACCAGAACCGCCGATGATCAGGACGTTGAGGTTAAGTAAATGCTGCCTTGCATTCAGTGACAAAAACACCTCTTTTGTCAGCAGGATATTATTGTCAATGATAACACCTGCAAAATTACCCTTTTCATCAAAAACACGCTCACCGTCCGAGGTCAGCAGGGGCTTGAACTCAGGCTTTCCGGGATCAGCAAGTTCTTTCATTTCCCGTTTATCTCCCCACTTTGCAGAGCCATGCTCCACGCCGCGCCGATGCAGCCGCTTGCCGGATTCGCTGTACTGATACAGGGCAAATAAGCCGATCACCATACCACCGAGAAACAGCATCTTCTGCGCATAGCTGCCTTTGGTTTGCAGTGCTACAAGTAGCACAGATGGCATTTGCAGCACAGTCGAGAAGTTTTCGCCAACTCTTGCACTATCCACCTTGCCGTCCGGCTTTATTGACAAGTCCATCGCCGTACCGAGTAATATGCACAGGATCAGTAGGAGCACTGCAATGACCACATAGATCGCTAAAGTCGAGGGGCTGATCCCTCTTTTCGGCACAGGCGAATTTCCGCTTGCGGACTTCTTCTTTTTCTTCGCCATCAGCGTCTACCTCTCGCTTGGGGTACTTCTGGCAATTCAGGCTGTTGGAGCATTGCGTGACTGCTACTACTAAGTTCAGGTATACCAATTTCTTCCATTGCAAGTGATTTCTCTGCCGCAGCATCAAGAGAATCCAGCTTGACATCTTCTGGATCAGGCATATGCTCGCTCTCATTGACATCCGGCATTTCTACCTGTTCCTGATTATCAGCATCAGCATTATCATTAATTTCCTCTGCTGCCTTTTCAAGCAGCGCAGCAGCCCCTTCTTCACCAATATTGAATTTCTCACATACTTCTGCAATTGCTTTCTCACGATCAGTAATATTGATTTCCTCTGTCTTGTTACCGAATTTAACTGTCATGAAAACCTCTGTCGGCGTATCCGCAGCAGTGGGATTGGTAGGTGTTTCTGCACGGATTTCTTCGATATGCAGTACTTTCTCCGGACTTTGTGCCTGCGCTTTTGCAAAGACATCCTTTGCGATGGAAGCTGCCATATCTGCTGGAACACCTTGTTCACGGTACATTTCCGTCAGCTCTGCAACAGCATTTTTCTTATCTGAAAAAGAAAGAATCAATGTCCGCTGGTCGGATATTGGTTTCGTTTCTGTGTCTCCGTTAAACTTATGAGTATACTCTGTGCCTTGCATAGCACTTGTTACAGAGAAGTGTTCCTTATCTTCACGCTCGATGGACGTTGCAATTGTCTGCGGTATGCTTTGATGTACATTGCTGGCATCGTCTATATCGATTTTCAGTTCTTCATGATATTTTGTAAGCAATTCTGCTTCGTCAAATGTACGCACATCAGCCATATTCTCCTCGTTCTGTACCTCATAATAATCCGTTACTTTAGTTGCTTTGTCCACAAGGGCATCCAGCGTTTGTTTATCGGTAATATTCAGATGTTCTTCCAGTGTTTTCCGCATGGCTGCTTTGGTTTGCTTTTCCGGATTAAGAACAGCAAATTTACCGTTCTCATCCTGAAATACAATGCGAGGAACACCATCTTTTTTCGGTGTGACACGCCAGCAAGTATAGGGCTTCACAAGAATACTCTCACCCTCCAAGTTGATATTTGTATCAACTTTTGAGAACGCTTGCTGCGGATCGCTGCTAAAAAACTTCTTTTTATCCACGCCTTGCAGCTGCTCCTCTCCAAATCTCGCACAGGCAATGTCAGCCTTGTTCTTGTCATAGCCGAACTGCTCCTGAACCTGTGCAGATAACTCATCACGAGAGGGAATGGCGTCCGCTTCAAATGAGATCTCTTTGCCAGAATGTAAATCCTTAATAGTGAAATAGCCGTTCTCGTCCTTATCCATAGAAAGCTCTTTCTTAACTTCTTCATACTTCCGGACAAATTCACCACGTGCAATCAGAATCGCCTTTTCGTCTGCTTTCTCATACAGACAGAAATGTTCACCGCTTTCTGTTTTACCGAATTGCGCAGACAAATCGTGTTTGTTCAGCTCACTTGTGATAAACGGTACTTCCCATTCCTGCACCTTGAAATTGCCCAACTCCTGCGGACGTTCCGCAAGCTTGTCTTTCATCAAATCTGTACAGATACGCTCCAGAATTGGCAAATCGTTCTTACGGACAGTGGCATACAGGTTATCCTTTCCCTTGTCCCCAGTAAACGCTACGGGAATGCCGTATTCCTTTGCTTTTTTGGTGATATACTTTTTGTCCGTTACAGTCAGACCATGGTCAGATGTTGCAATGGAATCGCCATTTTTCCGGGCATTTGCGATCAGGTCTTTGATTTTGACTGCTCCCGGTTTGATGTCTGTCAGGTCGGTTTTCTGTACCTTGTCCTTTCCGCCAGTATTTGCACCACCACGGTGTGCAGCCAATTCTTGCAGCAGCTTTGCGATAATGTCCATGATTTCGCTTGCTGTTTTTGCGGTCATATCCACTGCCTTTTCCGCAGCATGCATACCGACTTGTATCGTAGCACCTGCGATTTCATCGCTCATTCTCATGTTCATGTCCTCCTTATGGTTATTTGGGGTAAACAAAAAACAGGACGAGTGTCCTGTTTTAGGGGCTTATTTACTTGACTGAAAAAGAAAATATTGCTTGCTATAATATTTCATTTTTAGCCATTCTTGTTTTCAGCTATTTTTCCCTTATGGTATACTTACCGTCCTCAAAACTAATGATTTCATAACGTTTGCAAAATTCATTCATATCTACATCATCGTCAAGAATAAGAGTTACTCCGTCCATAAATTCCATTGTTCATTTTCCTTTCCTCTTGTCATTTCTTTTCCATATTAGTTCTGCTTTCAGTATCTTTATCCTCTGCACCTTATTTTTCAGTATAATCAATTTCACCAATCATTTTATGGTTGAATCGAAACGTTTTGAATGTGATGCTCTGACTTTCTTCAAGCAAATTCCAAGTTTCATAGTCAATCTCGTATTCTATTGCAGTTTCATCATAAACGCAGTGAATATAGTAGTGTTCCTCACGCTTACCTTCACGTTCATGTTCCTTCAATTTGGGTATCTCCCAATATGGCTCTTTGTCCATTCCATCACTAATTGTTGAATAGGAATAAATCCATTTATCAATCTCATAGTAATACTTCGTATCATATACTGGAACGCTCTTGTACACAGGTTCTTGATATGTTTCTGTCTTATACTCAGTACGATAAACAGCTTTTTGTCTTGTAATTTCTTGAAATTGTCCATTGCCTAAATCTTGATAGCCGTCTACAACTGTTTCATAATGGTCAAATACTTGCTCAGGAACTTGTCGAGTTTTTGTTTCATAGTGGTCGATTACTTGGTCATATGTACGAATCTCTTGACTTGTATAATGCAGTCTTGCAGCAGAAGGTAACGACCATCCATCCTCATCCACTGTCTGCATTTGCTCTACCTGAATTTCTCTATCCCAAGAAAAATGGTCAATTGTCATTTCACGCTGTACAGGAATGAACAACCATACAAGGAATGCAATTATTAAAGATAGAACAGTAAAAATGATGAGCTTCCTCTTATTCATATGCCCTAATACCATTTCAGAGTAGCCATAATTCTCGGAAGAAGATTCTTCGCTATCTAGTAAATCGGGGGAATCAGACTGTGAATAGAAATATTTCTTTTCACTTTCTGTTTGGGAAGCCCCACAGTAACTGCACTGTGTTAGCTCTGCCGCATTCTGATAACCACAGTAGGAACAAATCCAATTTTGCGCTATACTTGTCTGTTCAGGAGGTACATATTCCAATATGCCTTCCTGCATATAGAATTTAACGTCCTTATCTCTGCCTGAGCCACAATGCGGACAGCTTGTTTCATCGCCACGGATTGCCTTCGTTCCACAATACAGACAATCCCAATAGCCCCATACATTCGCCATTGTATTCTCCTTTTATTCTTTTCTGAAAAGAAAAATCAGTAACCTCAAAGCCGCTTATAATCAGACAGCCAGTCAGCAATTTGCATCAGTCTTTCTGCTGCACCCAGAACAACGTCTGCATTCCTCTTGTCATTTTCTCTCTTTAACTGTTCGTATACAATCATGTTGGCTGCTGCGCCCTCACGGGTCGTTTTTTGCTGATCTGTGAGATCCACATTTTCTTGCGTTCCTTTCCATTCTCTTAACCTTATAATATGTTGATAATACAGGTGCTGGAATTAGTACCAAAAAAACAACTTTCAAAAAAACAACTTTTAAAAATATGAAAAGTATTTTAAACTGTTCTGAAAAATCATAATCAAATACATAATCTAAAAGATTTTCAAAACCAAAGCATATAAATCCGATAATGCAAACATAAGATATATAGAAACTCACTGCAAGTGCAGCAAGTATCATATTTTCTTTTCTCTTATATGCCATGTAACAAAATGCACCTATTGACATAACCATAAGAGCTGGTGCAAGTATGACTAGCATTATATCACCTGACAGCATTCTCAACACCCCCTCTCATTTTGATTCATTACAGCTTTCTGTCAAGTAGTCCTTTATGTTAGTCACAATGTTATTGTACTTTCTGCTCCACAAAATGCTTCTGGCTGAGAAACGACTACAGTTTTTGCTTAACCAACACAAATTTATGATCTTCTCATCATATGGCATATCCTTGTCATTAATCCACTTGTCAGCCACTTTGTTCAACCGCTTGTATATCAGATAATCATTCACAACAGCCACAAGCATATATACAATACCAATAGTAACGATAGCAATAATCGTATACTTATATATATTCGCCATTATATTTCTCCTATACCTCTCTGAAAAGAAAAATCAGAATCCAAACCGTACCTGATTACGAACATTTTCTTTCACTTCATGCAGTAATGGCAGAAAATCTTTCAGCAATTCTGCTTCATCCTCATCATCTGTCAAACTGATATATGCTTCAAAGATATCTTCCAGATCATAGTAATTTTCACGGATAAATGCCGCCAAGTTGACATATGTGTCAATTTCTTCTGCATTTTCGGTATCGTCCTTCGGCTCATCGACTTCTGGCTCTGTGCTACATGTAGCACGTTCCTCGGCTTCCTCCTCTGCCATCCATTCCCGGACATGCCGAGCAGCGATGCTCCATGTCATATCATATACAGTCGCATCCTGCATGGTAACGGTGAGCTTATCGAAATGACCCGTCACCAGAACGTTGTGTGAATTGCTGTTTGTGCTATGATTTCGGTGCGCCTTGCGTATCATTTCCGAAAAATCTCCGTTATTCAGCCGGGTTGCCTGTCCCAATTCTTCTTTGCTGAGAAAAGAAAGCAGTGCATCTTTGATGATCTCTGCATCCTGCTCACCGTCCCATCGAATATGTTGGGGCTTGGCTGCTTGATTCTTCTGCTTGATATCTTTGTGGGAAACATTGCTTATTCCCTGTTTTACAACCTTTTCCTGCTCTGCTTCATCCATTCTGGCAATCTCATTTGCCGTGGAGATGGACAGCTCGCCGGACTGCACAGCTTCGACCACTTTCGGAATAGCGTTATGCGCCACATTTTCCATCTTCCCGACCTGCGCAGCCGAAACACCGAGCAGTTCTGCAAGTTTCTCACGAATGCGTCCGAACCGTTCTCCGCTGCTCTGCTTTTTTTTCAGAATGCGGTCTAAAAGTTCGTAGCTTTGCCACAATTCCGCATCGGAAATCTGCCGCGTAGACACGTTCATCAACACAATATCAAGCTGCCTTGCATCATCATCCGAATAATTCTGCACCAGACAGGGGAGATAACGGGAAATATTCTCGCCTCTGTCCAGAAGATGCTGCACCGCAGCTCTGCGCCTGTGTCCGCTAATGATCTCATAGCCACCTGTTTCAAGCGGACGGACGATCAGATTGTCCTTGACACCACCTTGTCCGAGAATCGTATCAGCAAACTCCTCGATTCGATCCATGATGAAGAAGTTATCCTCAGATTCATGTAGCTCGTCAATGCCGATCATCCTGATGCTGTCTGTCAAAGTATTCTGGACGATGGCACTCAGGTTTTCAAACATTTTGCTTGCCATTATGTATCTCCTCTCATGACCTCATGGGCAAGACTGCTGTACGCATCCACGATCTTCCATGCCGTCTTGCTGTGCGGAACAGCACGATCAATGAAGTATGCTTCGATGGGCAGTCCGGCTTTCTGACTTTCACGGACGGACTTGGAATAGGGGATCACTGTCTGCATCAGGCGATCTTGCAGCACTGCACGGAACTCCTCGATCAGCTCGGCATCATTCCGCGCCTGATACATTGTCACAAACACACCGCCGAGCTTCACACCCTGCCGATTGATCTCATCCGTTACTCTTTTCAGACCAGAGATCTCAAACTCTCCGAGGATGGTCGGCACATAGACTGCGCTGCACTGGTGAATGATCTCCTTGACTTCATCGCTCAATGTCGGCGGCAGATCAAACAGAATATAGCTGTATTCTGCCTTTACCGCATCTGGAATCGTCTTGTAACGATCCCATGTGGTATGGGAAATCTTTTCGTACTCGGTCGGGAGGATGCTCTCCGTCACCTGATTGGTCAGGAAGAACGAAAAGCAGTTCTCCTGCGTATCGCAGTCTACGACCAGAACCTTGTGATCAACTTTCTGCATACTGTATGCCAGATTGATTACAGAGGTGGTTTTGGCAACTCCTCCCTTGTTGTTGAAAATTCCAATTTTGCGTGTTTTCATCATTCTTTCTCCTGTTCTATAATCTCAAGGCTGTACGCCTTGCCTGTTTCGCCGTAAGTACTCATCCGGATCTTGACCCGGATGGGATTACTCCAATTAGCCGGAGTGCCGTATACCGCCGTGATTAGAATAACCGCCTGATAGATCTTATCCGATGAAGAACCAAAGGCGCAGGGCTTTCCATGCGCATAGCCGAACAGTGTCGTGTACTTACCTGTGCGCCTGTCCGAATAGGTCACATTCTTAACATGATATCCGTGCATCTCGAAACAATCTCCAACGTGTTCGTTTAGCTTTGCAGCAGGAATGTTGCCGATCAGGACATTTGCCGCGAACGGCTTCATATCCGGCTTAACAGTTTCTGCAAAAACAGCCTGAATTTTTTCGTTGACTTCCTCTGAAAAAGAAAGACCTAAATCCTCTGCGTTCATCAGATTTGTGTTGTTGTCCATTGTACTGCTCCTTTCGGTAATAGTGGCATATAGCCGTAGGCATTAGGGGGTATTGTGGATCATTCTCCATATATCAGTTTCATCTCCCTCCTTGATGTGATAGGGAATGGGCATCTCTGACCACGCAGTTACAATTGCAGTTGCATCTGAATAGATCTCTCTGGTTTCAGAAACTGTAGCAATCTGCCAATGATTTTCTAAATAGCGTCCGATTGTAACCATATCAGGGGATAAACCATCCTTACCCATGCTTTCAACGGTTACAAGTACTGTCCGTCTATTATCAGGTGTTTGACTGCCGCATGGTATCCATTCAATCTGATGCGTCATTATTCATTTCTCTTTTCAGTCTGTTGATCGCATCCCACGCATGAGCATTTGCCGAATCCTCGCCATAGCCACCGCCGATATACATATCCGCTTCAAGCTTCTCCAGACGAGCTTCCCTTGCTTCCATTGCAAGCATTTCGTCCGTTCTCTGCCAAGCTGTCAAAAGATCCTCGGCATGAGCTGCCGCTTCCGCCTTTGCCTGATCGGGTGCATCCAGATCCTCGATTATCGCTTGCATCCACTCTAAGAGACTGCTGTAATCATCGCTCCAGATTGATCTGCCACTGATGCTCGAAATCTTCTTGCCATGCTCATCGGCAAGGTAGATACAGTTGCCATCTGTTTCTACTCTGATTTTCATTATGTTCTCCTTTCTGAAAAGAAAAATGTGGTATGTATATCACGCACTATTTTTCAATGGGTATCAGCTTGCATTAACCATACATATGATTAAGTGAATAAACAGTATCAATACTGCAATCGCTGATGCACATTTAACTGTAAAGTCAAAGTCTATTTCATTTATTTTAGATATAAATTTCTCCGCTTTAGTCAGTGGTCTTGAATATAAACATGTTTTCCCATAATCTGATCCTCTTTAGTACCATTCTGAAAAGAAAAGTATTTATTGCATTGCATGATAGCAATACAGCGTTGTCGGGCAGTTTGCCAGACTGTCATTTGTCATTACTTACCTCTGTTGTAGCAGCATTGGAGACGCCACTGCCGGAAATGTCAATCAGCATATTTGTGTTATCTCCTGATACGACTTGCGGATATTCACCGTTCCACTTATCAATAGCGTTATAGTTGAGGACAGCATTTGTCAGAGAGTTATTCAGCTTCGCATTAGCTTCTGCTTCTGCATCCGCCTTAATCTTGATAGCCTCTGCCTCAGCATTTGCTTTCAAAAGGGTCGCTTCTGCTTCTGCTTCGGCAGCAACAGTTTTCTCCTTTGCAGCAGCTTCTGCTTCGATGACACGCCGTTCCTTTTCCGTTTGTGCCTTGATTTTATTCTGCTCAGCAACCTGCTTTGCTTCAATTGCCGAATCAAATTCGGCAGAAAAGCTAAAGTTGACAAGATTGAATTCATCAATAATGATACCATATTCTCCAACCTTATCAGAAAGCTGCTCATTGATAGCAATGCTGACAGCCCCACGCTGGGTAATCAGTTCTTCAGCAGAATACTGTGCCATAACTGCTTTGACTGTTTCCTGTGTTGCCGGATAAAGCAGTGTGTCGGTATAAGCTGCTCCGATGTTCTGATAGACATAGGTTGTCATCTCTGGGGCAAGGTGATAGTTGACCGTGACAGTGCTGGAAATTGCCTGTAAATCCTTTGATGTTGCATTGCAGTCTCCTGACGACTGCTGAATCTGATTGCTCATAGTAGAAACGGATGTAATGAAGGGCATTTTAAAATGAACACCTTCCGACATTGTTGCTCCAGTTACTGTTCCCATCCGTTTTACAACACCCGTACTTCCTACCGGGACGATGGCAATGCTTGCAATCAATGTAATGACTGCTGCCACACCACAGGCTGTTCCAATACCGACTTTTGTCATTGTTTCCATTTGTTTTTCCTCCATCATTTTTGTAGTGTTGTTTTTGTTTTCTATCCGGTTGATTCTTTCGGTTACTTCTTCCATCAATCTACGGACATTTTCATAATCATGTTTTCCCATAATCTGATCCTCTTTAGTACCAGTCACCATTGTCCAAGATGTGAAACCACTCGTTTCTCAGCTCAAAACGCAGATATTCCTTAGCATATTTTCTGCATTCCTTGAACGGAATATCTTTTTCAAGCACATGTCTGTGCAGACGGCGTTTTTTACGACCAGTAGTTTCACTGTCAATGATGTTGACTTCCAGTCCGACAAGCACATCTTCTTCCTCGTTAATGGCTTTCACATATTCAATTTCACGAACATAATGAATGCATTTAGGCTGTAAGCACTTTCTGCTATCCAGTCCATGCGCATTGAAAAATCTGATGATGCTGCTTTCAAACAGCTTTCTATGCTTGTCCGACAGATCGGTATATCCGGGCAGATCCGAAACATTCACACCATGAATTGCTTCCAGATCTGCTAAGGTGCGCAGTTGATAGTCTATGCATCCACGTTCCTCATACCATTTTTCAAGTTCTGTTCTGGTCATTTTTCCCATTTGTTTTTCCTCCGAAAAAAAACTTTCGCTTTACTTTACCTACCATAGACTTTCGTTTCCAAATCCATCGTTTTTGGCGAGTTAAGTTCTCTCGTACTTCTATATACATGAAGCGTGAATATAAAATCAGAAGTAAAAGGATTCCCGATGATAAGTCATCATACTGTAACGCTACTAAGACTAATATAATCACCTGCATCAGAAAGCCTCCCCAAAACAGCGTATAGTCAATCCAAAACAAGGATGGATCGATCTTATCTCCAGTACAATGAAAATGCTGTTTGGAAACAGGATCATAAAGAGCGTATACAAACACGGAAGGATCGGCACAATAATTTGATATTGCCTCTTGGTAAATCAGAGGCATTCTAATATCATTACGAAGTGATATTCTTTCTATTACGAGCATTGTGCCAGCCTCTATTGTGCCATTTTCTAAATGCATATTTTCCTTTATGTGAACCTGTTCGCCAATTTTATGCACACATAACTCTTGGCACACTTCCTCACTTGTAGCAAATGCTTTATAACTCATTTTCGCCACCGTCCTTGCCTAAAGCTGCTGCTGTTCTTTCAATTCAATGTTCAGAAATGAATCTGTAAAATTTTCATGATTTCGGTCGTGTGAACAGCTAAGAGTAGAGCACCTAAGAACCGGAATACCGTTTTCGCTTTCAAGATAGACACATACATCTGAATTGTTGTGGACGATGAATTTACGCTGATGTTTTTCCTCAATATGATAAACTGCCGGGAGTGTACAAAGATACTTCTTATCATCATTCTTGATTGGCTCTAATGAGAAATATTGCCCGTTTGTATCCTCAGTCAGAAATAACGTTATCTTCTCACCGTCAAGCGGAATCTTACACAATTTCCGGCAACAAAGCCTTGTGTCACCAACAATCGGATAGAAGTTTTCGTCATAGTATGCATAGCCTGAATAAATCGTCCTGAAGTCCTCCTCGCTTTCGCTGCAATTTTTTACCTCAAGACTGCATCTGTGTCCCAAAAACCACATACAGCAGAAACTAAAATCGTAGGCTCTATCTGTGCTGGTTTCATATGCTGTACAATGCAGCCATTCAGTACCCTGACGTTTTTTGTACTGGAAAACAATGTTCCTTCCAAATTCCTTGCAGTTCTGCCTGATGTCCTGTGCAAGCTCTGGCTGATCTGCCAGAAAGTGCAGCAGGATTTTTTCTAATCGGCGTTGCCCAAAATACTGTTTTGTTTTTGCCATTTACTACACCCTCTCTTTGTTACTATTCTGAAAAGAAAAATTCATTTTTAGGTATTGGGGGAGTAAAAAAGCTCCGTCCTTGTGAAAGACGGAGCTTTTATTTGGTCTGCTTGTCTACGCTTCCCATACTCCGTGCTTTGGTGGGTATGAGAATATTATAACATAATCCGACCTTTCCCGTTTTGGCAGAAATTATATCGAGGTCGGGCAGTATATAGATTACATTTTCCCTTCGTTCAATATCCGCTTCATTGCCCTGAGCGACAACGTGGATACACTTGAACGCAACAGCTCGGCAATGGACATGATGCCGATCATGAATCTTTTCAACGAATGGCACGCCGCAAACACTTCCAAGAAAATCCGTGCAGTAATGGTGTCTAACGCAAAACAGGGCAAGTATCACGCTCCTGTTGCACCTTTCGGATATCTCGTAGGAGATACGGAAGATCGTTTGCCCGTTATAGATGAAACAAACGCTCCTTACGTCCGTATGATGTATAAAATGCGTTCCGAGGGTGCAAGTTCTCCGCAGATCGCTAAGGCTCTGAATGCGCAGGGAGTTATTACTCCGTCCGATTATACTTATCAGCGTTTAGGCAAGCCGAATCCCTTTATTTCCAATCATCTGTGGAATGCCGCAATGGTGCGTGATATTCTTGAAAATCCTATTTACAAGGGCTGTGTTGTAAGCCAGAAATACACTACCATTTCCTATAAAAATCACAAGAAATATATCAGGGATTCCGATGAATGGATCGTGATTGAAGATGCCTTTGAGCCTATTATAGACAAGGAATTATGGGATAAGGTGCAGGAAGTCAACAAGTCGTGCAGTCACGGTAAAGTCACGAAAAGCGGAGTGATCCTGCCGCTGACAGGTCTTATGTACTGTGCCGACTGCGGTTCAAAGCTGAAAAACAACACCACGTTCCATGAATCAAAAAAACGTGGCAAATACAAGCTCGTCACCTATATCTGCAACACCTACGCCAATCATGGAAAAGGGGTATGCTCCTCACATTCGATTTTACAGCGTGTCATTGAGGGGCTTGTGCTTGAGGATATTCGCGCAAGGGCAAAGCGTGTCATTGAGGACGAGGACGGCGAGAGACAGCGTTATCTTGCAATCAAAGCTAATGAGCATAAACATCAGACTGAGAACGAGAGCAGACTTCTGAAACAGGCTGAGAGCCGCCTTGCGGAGCTTGATACTATTATCAGCAA
>CAZKHW010000051.1:0-13783 GCA_964552525.1 uncultured Ruminococcus sp.
CCTTGTTTGCTGACTTTTGATTTTCCATAAAGAGGAATGTATAATGTCTTATTTACTTCATTCATTGTAAATCCCCCTATCATCAAATTCCGATTTATCATAGTAATCACAAAACCGCTAAAATGTCAGCAGAAAAACGGACACTCATAAAGATTGATATGGGACGTATCTTGTGAGACAAAACAGGCGTTTGTGAACTTATTCCATGATCTCAAACATGCCCATCATACCCAAAACGCGCATCCCCACATCCGCCGTCGGCGGCAGAAGTGCCAGTGCGACCTGGAACAGCTCCTGTGCCTGCGCGTCTGTCTGCTGTAAATAGGCGTATTCGCCCTGAATGTCTGCAATGACGTATTCATGCGGTTCCATCAGTGATCCTCCTGTACTCTCTGCAATTCCTCACGCGCATTTTGCAGCATCAGCGCGGACGGATTCTCTCCGCCCATGATGCGTGCGATCTCCTGTACGCGTCCTTCAAAATCCAGCAAATGCACCTGTGTGACAGTGCGGTCGTTATCATCGTGCTTCTCGATCATGAACTGCGTGTCCGCCATGACGGCGATCTGGCTTAAATGCGTCACGCACAGCACCTGCCGCGAGCGCGAGATCTCACGCAGCTTGATACCGATCTTCTGCGCCGCCCTGCCCGAAACGCCCGTGTCGATCTCGTCAAAGATCAGCGTGGGAATGCTGTCACGGTCAGCGATCACGGATTTGAGTGCCAGCATGATGCGCGAAAGCTCACCGCCGGACGCGATCTTGGAAATGGGCTTGGGGATCTCTCCCTTGTTGGCAGAGATCAGGAATGTCACCGTGTCCATGCCCTGAATCGTGAGCTTTCCCTTGTCCTGCTGCACGGTCAGGACGACATTCGGCATGTCCAGAAACCGCAGCTCCTCCGAGACGCGCTCAACAAACCGCGCAGCAGTCTCCTCACGATACGCCGAGAGCGCATGCGCCTTTTCGGTCACATCGCCCAGCAGCACCGCCTTCTGCGCCTCCAGCTCTGCAATGCGAGAATCCTCATCCTGCATGGAGCCAAGCTCGTTCTTTGCCGTCTCGTACAGCACCAGCAGCTCATCAAAATCACAGAAGAACTGCTTTTTCACCACGCCGATGGCATGGTAGCGCGCACGCAGCTTCTGCACCCTGTCCTCGTCAATGTTCACATCCTCCGCCAGACCGGACAGCTCCTCGGCAATGTCCTTCACCTCGATGACGGTGGCACGCAGGCGTTCGAGCAGCTCCTCGGTATCCGGATAAACATCCTCGATGTCGCTGATCAGGCGCATTGCCCCCTCAAGCTGATCGGCGATCCCCTCCTCTGCGGCGAGCATTCCTGCCGCGCCGCCAAGTCCTGTGAGGATACGTTCAGCATTTTCTGCCTGTATCAGGGCATTTTCCAGTGCATCCTCCTCACCGGGTTTCGGTGAGAGCGCACCGATCTCACTGATCTGCTTTTGCAGCAGGGCGGATCGCTGCTTGCGGTACTGCTCCTCCTTCCGGAGCTTTCCCAGCTCCCGTGCGATGCTCTGGAGCTGCCGGAAGGATCTCTGGTACGCCTCCAGCAGTGTCGGATCGCCGCCGAATTCATCCAGCACCTGCAAATGATGCTCCGGTGACAGCAGGATCTGGTTGTCATGCTGTCCGTGGATGGAGATGAGCAGCATCCCGATCTCTCGCAGTGCCGAGACAGATGCCGTGCGTCCGTTGATGCGCCCGATGCTGCCGCCGTCCGCGCGGATCTCACGGGTGAGCGTGATCTGCCGTTCGTCACAGTCGATCGCCATCTCCGCAAGCAGGTCGGTGACCTCGTCCGTCAGTCCGGTGAACAATGCCGTCACCGACGCCTTGGCACAGCCCGTGCGCACCCAGTCCTTCGACACACGCTGCCCGAGGACTGCCTGAATGCCGTGGATCAGGATGGATTTTCCGGCTCCTGTCTCGCCGGTGAAAACATGAAAGGCAGACCGGAAGCTGATGCATGCCTTCTCGATGACTGCCAGATTTTCGATATACAGCTCTTCTAACATGACATGTATGACCTCTCCATAATAATGTTCTCTACTTCTCCTGCACACGCTGCATCAGCTCTGCGGCAAAGCGTTTCGCCTGCTCGCCGGTGCGCATCAGTGCAAAAATGGTGTCATCTCCGGCAAGCGTTCCCACGATCTCCGGACGCACCATGTCATCGAGTACCGTACACACCGCCTGTGCCGTGCCGCTGCGGCATTTGATGACCACCGTATGCCCTGCATAGTCCGCCGAGAGGACATTGCCGGTGAGCAGATCGCCGTAGGGCATCGCCTGATCGGGCACGATGTAGTGGTAAACGCCGCTGCTGTCGGCTTTTTTGATGAGATTCAGTTCACGGATATCACGGGAGATCGTTGCCTGTGTCACCGGATAGCCGCGCGCCTTCAACAGCTCCTGCAAAGCATCCTGATTGCCGACCGTGTGCTGGCGTATGATCTCTAAGATCTCCTTTTGTCTTGCGTTTTTCATTGCTGCCTCCCCATTGGATCACAGCTCCTGACCGGTGTCCGAAAAGCCCTTGATGGACTGCATCAGCTTGCGGTTCACAGCATCCAGGAAGCTGCCGCTTTTAAAATTGATAAGGGATACGCTATGACGTGACCGCACGATATCGAGCGTATGACCGATGGGGAATGCCACCGGCGGCTCGCCGTCCGCGCTCAGGAGGATATTCCGGGCACTGCCGGCGTTGTGCCGAATGGTGATGTGCCGTTCCGACGACAGCAGCAGCGGTCGGTTGAACAGCGAGTGCGGACAGATCAGCGCGATCTCGATGCACGACAGCTCCGGCTCCATCAGAGGACCGCCTGCTGACAGGGCATAAGCGGTCGATCCGGTCGGTGTGGAAACGACCACGCCGTCCGCGCGGTAGCGTCCGATCAGGTGATCGTCCGAGAACACCGAGAAGTCAAAGACCTTGCCGTACAGTCCGGACACGGCGATATCGTTGAGTGCCGTAAAGCAGGTCTTGTGATCGCCGTCGGTGAGCGTTCCCTGGATCATCATACGCTCGGAGAGATAGTACTCCCCCCGGAAGATCAGCTCCAGCTTGTCCAGCTCGTTCGTCTCCAGCCCTGCCATGAATCCGAGATGCCCGGTGTTAATGCCCAGCAGTGTTGCCTTTGATGCGATCATGTGCTTGGCGCAGCGCAGCATCGTGCCGTCACCTCCGATGGCGATGACGATATCCATCTGGTGTACCAGCGAGGAGAACATGGCAAAGCGGATGAACGGAAATTCCGAAAATTCCGCCAAAAAAGCCTCATCCACCCAGACCTGTGCCCCCAGACGATGCAGACGTTCCACGACCTCCTTGGCGCATGTGAGCGCATTAGGTTTCTGAAAATTGGGATAGATCGCGATCCTTAACATAGTCCCTCCTCATTCGCTTTTGGAAAAATAGTGCGTTGCATGCAAACGCCGACCTATCGTTATCGCCAACTCGCAGGCGCGGTCACCGCGCCGCGACGAGTGCTTTCAGATCAGGGATCACCGCATCCGTTCCCTGTCCCTTGGTCAGATGCACGAGGTATTCGACATTTCCGTCTCCCCCGTGGATCGGGGATGGGCACAGTCCCTTGACAGCAAAGCCCACTTCCCTCGAAAATGCGAGGATCTCGGTGAGCACCTGCACATGCACCCCGGCACTTTTCACGATGCCGCGCTTGCCGATCTGTCCGCGTCCTGCCTCGAACTGCGGCTTAATGAGTGCTGCGCAGTCTGCCCTGTCAGCGAGCAGCGCATAGGCAGAGGGGAGCACCAGCCGCAGCGAGATAAAGCTCACGTCAATTCCGGCAAAATCCGGTGTCTGCGGCAGCATGTCTGCGGTGAGCCGCCGGATGTCGGTGCCTTCCATATTGACCACGGCAGGATTCCGGCACAGTGCCGCATCAAGCTGCCCGTGTCCCACATCAATGGCATAGACACGTGCTGCACCATTCTGGAGCATGCAGTCGGTAAAGCCGCCGGTGGATGCACCGATATCCATGCACACGCGCCCGGTAAGCGGCAGTGCAAATGCCTGCAATGCGCTCGCAAGCTTCAGCCCTCCCCTGCCCACATAAGGCAGATCCGACTCCAGCGTCAGCACATCCTCCTCTCCGACAAGGACAGAGGGCTTGGCAACGGGCACGCCGTTAAGCAGCACCTTCTGCTCGGCGATGAGTGCCTTGGCACGCGAACGGCTTTTGACAATGCCCCGTTCGCTCAGTGCCACATCAACTCTTTGTGCCATAGGCATACACATAGCGGCAGACCGCATGGGCGGACAGCTCCGCCTTTTCGAGCAGTGCCGGGACAGATGCCTGCTTGAGGAAGCAGTCCGCCGACACGCGCACATAGCGTCCCTTGAACCCGTACTGCGACAGGAGTGATCCGAATATCGTGGAAATACCGCCATATCCGCTGCTCTCCTCAAAGAAGATGACCGTCTTGTACGCAAGGGCTTTTTCCACCAGCTCCTCAGCAAAGGGGAAGATTTTCGTCAGTTTCATAAGTCCCGTCTGATAGCCGCTTTTCGCACAGGTCGTGTGCGCCTCCCAGATGGACTGGTAGATCCTGCCATAGGAGATCAGCAGCACATCTGTGCCGCACCCGGTGTAGGTATAGTCGATATTCAGATGCTCCTTGGGGTAGGTCATCTGCGACTCGCTGCCGCGCGGATAGCGCACTGCCGTAAGACCGGTGTCCTGCTCCACCGCCTGCCGCAGACACAGCCGCAGCTCCTCATAGCACGAGGGGGAGTAGATGGTCGTGCCCGGGATCGAGGTGAGCATGGGAACATCGAATGTACCCTGGTGCGTTTCGCCGTCCTCGCCGACAATGCCGGCACGGTCGATACCCAGCACTACATGAAGTCCCCCGATCGCCACATCGTGGATGAGCTGATCGTAGGAACGCTGCAAAAATGTCGAATACACGGCAAAAACCGGGATCATCCCTGATGCTGCAAGACCTGCGGCGAACGTCACCGCATGCTGCTCGGCAATGCCGACATCGTAGAACCTGTCGGGATGCTCCGCCTCGAAATACTGGAGACCTGTGCCGAATTCCATCGCTGCCGTGATAGCACAGATGCGCTTGTCCTCACTTGCCAGGCGTGTCAGCGCCTTGCCGAATTCCGCCGAATAGCAGTCATCACCGGAAACCTCGGGATTGCCGGTCATGATGTCAAATTTGGAGACGCCGTGGAACTGGCTCGGGTTCATTTCTGCCGGGATATAGCCCTTTCCCTTGACGGTCTTGACATGGATGAAAACGGGAGCCTCGTAGCGTCTGGCGGTGCGCAGAACCTCCTCCAGCTCCTGCTGGTTGTGACCGTCCACAGGTCCCAGGTACACAAAGCCCATCTGCTCGAACATGGTCGCCTGATTCATCACCACGCGTTTGAGGCTGTCCTTGGTCTTTTTCAGCACCTTGATGGTCGGTGTGCCGACCTTGGGTGTATTGCGCAGCCTTCGCTCCAGTGCCTGCTTCTTCATCACATAGTCCTCGCTCTCGCGGATAGAGCGCAGATAGCCCGAAAGCGCCCCGACATTGCCGGAGATCGACATGTTATTGTCATTGAGGATGACAATGAGGTTTTTCAGCTTTTTCTTACCGCCATTGTTCAGCCCCTCAAACGCCAGACCGCCCGTGAGTGCACCGTCTCCGATCACAGCAATGGCATAGTGGGGATCGCCGCCCAGACGCATCGCCTCTGCCATGCCGCATGCGATGGAGATCGAGGTGCTGCTGTGTCCGCTGATGCACACATCGTGGGGGGATTCCTCGGGCTTCGGAAATCCGGAAATGCCGTTCTCCTTGCGGATGGTACGGAACTCTTGGAGCCGCCCGGTCAGTATCTTATGGGTGTAGCACTGATGCCCGACATCCCAGACAAACTTGTCCTGCGGCGAATCAAATACGCGATGCAGCGCAAGCGTCAGTTCCACAGTACCGAGATTGGATGCCAGATGACCGCCGTTCTGAGAGATGGTACGCACCATCAGACTGCGGATCTCCTTGGCGATCCGACGGCATTGGTAGAAACTGAGTTTTTTGAGATCCTGCGGAAGTGTCAGATCGGCAAGCCGGATCTCTGCTTCCATGCTTTTTTCCTGATTCGTATCCATAACGCATCACTGTAAAGGAATGAACGCGCCGATACCGATCCCCAACAGGGCACCGCAGAATACCTGCAGCGGTGTATGGCCGAGCAATTCCTTGAACTCCTTCTCTTTACTATCCATATCGATATCCATATTCAGCAGCCGTTTCATGATCTCATTGAGCTGCCTGGCATGCTTGCCAGCCTCCAGACGGACGTTGGCAGCATCGTACATGACGATCGCCGCCAGCACGAACATGACTGCGACCGCTGCACTGTCCCATCCCTCGCATCGTCCGGTTGCCACAAATGCCGCACAGACCAGCGCGGAGTGCGAGCTGGGCATGCCGCCCGAGCCGTAAAGCCGCTCGAGCTGCACGCTCCTGTTCTGAACAAAAAACAGGATGAACTTGATGACCTGCGCAGCACCCCATCCCAGGATTCCGGCAAGCAGAATTGGATTATATACCATGTATGCTCTCCTTTGTCACTGTACGCGCACCAGAAGTGCATCCGTCAGTGCATGCAAAAATTCCGTGTTTTCAAAGGCATCCAGCGTCTCATGCGCCTTACGGGTCAGCGCGGCTGCGTGTGCCTTGGCATCCTCAATGCCCATCAAAGTCACAAACGTGGACTTGCCCTCCTCGGCATCGCTGCCGATGGGCTTTCCAAGCAGTTCGGCAGTGCTGGTGACATCCAGGATATCGTCAATGATCTGGAACGCCAGTCCCACGTGATAGCCAAACTCCCTGGCAGCGCGGATCTGCTCCGGCGATGCGCCGCCGCAGATGCAGCCCATCTCACACGAGGATGCCATAAACGCGCCCGTCTTTGCCAGGCACATATTGGTCAGCTCCTCCAGCGTCACGAGCTCCTGCTGCTCAAAGTCCATATCCTTCAGCTCACCGCCGACCATGCCGCACGCACCCTCGCGCTTGGCAAGCGTTCCGGAGAGTGCCGCCTTCTGGGCATCGGTCAGCCCCTGATCCTGCGCCATGATCTGAAAGGGCGCACAGATCATGGCGATCCCGGCAAGGATCGCGGTCGATTCGCCGAACGCCTTGTGGCAGGAGGGCTTTCCGCGGCGCAGGTCGTCATTGTCGAGCGCGGGAAGATCATCGAAGATCAGCGATGCGGTATGGGACATTTCCATCGCACATGCTGCGGAATCCGCCGTCTCCGGCGCACCGCCGCACGCCTCACAAAATGCATAGACCAGTGCCGGACGGATGCGCTTGCCGCCTGCGGTGAGGGAATGGCGCATCGCATCATAGAGCGATGCCAGTGCCATTTTGTCCGTCTCCTTCTGCATGGCTGCAAGCTGGTTCATCATATATTGCTCGACTCTCTGCGCATACACGGAGAGCTGCTGCTTGACATCAATCATGAGACTCCTCTTTTCCCGGCACAGGGATCTCCTCGACCGCCAGTACCGCTTCCTGTAATATCGTATGGCATTTTCCGGCAAGCTCCATCCCCTCGGCATACAGCTTCGTGGCTTCCTCCAGCGCAAGCTGCTCCTTTTCCAAGCGTGATGTGATCTCACCAAGACGCTGCATCATTTCTTCATAGTGCATGGATCTCCTCCACTCTGGCGGTCAGACTGCCGTCCTGAAGCCGTATCCGGATGCGCTCTCCGGCAGCGGCTGTCTTAACAGATGGCAGAATATCGCCGTTTTCATGATAAACTGCCGCATAGCCGCGCTGTAGAATCACAAGCGGATCAAGGGCAGTCAATTTTTCCTGTACGGTATGCAGGCGATTTGCCTGCGCGCCCAGATACGACCGCATTTCCTTGGGAAGTGCCGCGCGCATCCAGCCAAGGCGCGTATTCTCGCGGTCAAGACGGCGCATCATCGCTTGCTCCAGACGCCCTGTCAGCGCGGTCAGCTCACTTTGACGCATCCGGATGCGGTGATCCGGACGATACTGTCCGAGCCTTGCCTGTATACGCTCGATCCGCCGCTGCTCCTGCCCCAGCCGTGTCTCATACGCTGTGCGCAGAGAACGTGCGGCAGCAAAGATCCTCTCATCAAGCGCGGACAGCTCCGGAACGGCAAGCTCCGCTGCGGCTGACGGCGTGGGAGCTCGTCTGTCCGCAACTGCGTCCGCGATGGTAACGTCCGTCTCGTGTCCGACTGCCGAGATCAGCGGCACCGGACACTGTGCGATGGCATAGGCGACCTGTTCGGCATTGAACGCATCCAGATCCTCCGATGCACCGCCGCCGCGACCTAGGATCAGCACATCGCACCCCTGTCCGCCTGCAAAGCGGATGGCATTCGTAAGTGCCGCCGGTGCCTGCTCACCCTGCACAAGGACGGGAAACACCTTGACTTTGACGATGGGGCATCGTCTGCGCAGGATGTTGAGGATATCCTGCAACGCCGCACCCGTTCCGGAGGTGATGACACCGACCGTCCGGGGCAGTGCCGGCAGGGGCTGCTTTGCCGATTCGTCAAACAGTCCTGCCGTCCGGAGCTTCTGCCTTCGCTGCTCCAGCGCAAGTGCCGCCGCACCGACCCCATCGGGCTGCATGTCGGTGACATTGAGCTGGTAGATACCGCCTGCCTCGTAGACAGTCAATCCGGCATTGACGATCACGCGCATGCCGTTTTCCGGACGGAATTTCAGCAAGCCTGCCATCCGGCGGAACATGACCGCCTTGATGACACCGCCCTCGTCCTTTAACGAAAAATAGCAATGACCGGAGGCAGCCGCCGTGAAATTGGAGATCTCACCGCGGATGAGAAAGCTCCGCAGACGCGCGTCTCCGCTGACCTTTGATGCCATGTATCTGTTCAGTTGTGAAACGGTGATGATACCCATTCTGACACCCTCTTACTGCATGGAGCGAAGTGCTCCGAAAATTGCCGTTCCTGCGGCGTTGTCGCAGGAGAACTCCGGTGCGGCGAAATATCGCCGCCTGCCCTCAAGCCGTTCCCGGATGAGGACATCCGACATCACGCCGCCTGCATACAGCACCGGAAGGTCGCCGCACTGTGCGACGGCACATCTTGTCATTTCCTGAATGACCTCGGCAACGGCGATCAGGCAGAACCGCGCCACATCCTCGTGTGCCTGTCCCTGGTCGAGCATACGTCTGCACTGGTTTTCCAGTCCTGACAGACAGCAGCTTCCCTCACGCATGGTGGGCTTGTAGCGCACCTGCATCCGGCTTTGCAGCGCAAGCTGCTCCAGCGCGATGCCGCAGGGGAAATCCAGCCCCATCATCACGCCGACACGATCGACCGCCTGTCCTGCTTTAAGGTCAAGCGAGCCGGATATTGGCGTAACATGAAGGAAATCGCCGTTCTCTGCATCCGGCTCACACAGCACACAGTCGGTCGTACCGCCGCTGACGTGGAACGCCAGAAACGGCTCGTGCAGCAGCCCGAGCTGCCCGGCGGAGAACAGTGCCGCCAGAATATGCCCGATCTGGTGACTGGTGCGAAATACCGGAGCATGCATGGCAGCACCGAGCATCCGCGCCGCTGCCTCCCCCACGAGAAAGCACGGCATATAGGAGCCGTCAACGCTCCGGGGACGGGTGGACACGCCGATACCGGCGATTTCCCCGGAGATGCCGAGTGTCTCGACCAGTGCCGGGAGCTGCACGGTATGATGGAACACCGCATCGCTCTGGCGCAGCCCCCGTTCGCCGGGTTTGACCGGGAGGAGCTGTTTTTTCTGCACAACGGCATTCGCATCGCTGTCATAGAGTGCGCAGCTCGTGGTGTAGTTGCTGGTATCCAGTCCGAGAAATAGCGGCATTACGCATCCTCCTGCGCCGATTCCTCACGCTTGGGGAGAGCGCGTGTATACGCGCCAAGTACGCCGTTGATAAACGCGGTATCCTCCTGATAGGTATATTTCTGGGAAATGCCGACCGCCTCGCTGACAGCCACATTCACCGGGATCTGCGGCAGATTGCGGATCTCATAGATCGCCATGCGCAACAGGATCAGGTTGATGCGCGGAATGCGCGAAACGGCGCGCTTGGGGCTGTACGAGCCGATGATCTCATCCAGCTCGTCCGCTTCGGAGAGCACGCCCTCCACAAGGCTGCGCACGTGCTCATTGACCTCGATCTCGCCGACCTCCTCTGCTGCACGGTACAGCTCCTCGGGAGAATCATCACGCAGAGACGACTCGAACAAAATCAGGAACGCATTTTCTCTGCACTGACGCTTTGTCATACACACTCCTCCATTCCTGTGATCTCGACGTGGACATGGACGGCGGTCACGCCGGTCATATCCTGAATGCCGCGCTTGACCGCATTCTGCACCGCTTGTGCGACAGAAACCGCACGCACCTCGGGCTTGACCCGGATGTGCGCATTGACGGAGATCGCACCGCCCAGATTCTGAATGGTCACCGCCTGCGCTGTTGGGTTGTTCAAGGTGCGTACCGCCCCCAGAGAGGCAACGCCCTCCACATCCTGGGCAGCCAATGCCGCCACACGGCACAACACCTCATCGGAGATATTGACCGAGCGGCTTGCAGATCTAACGTTATCCATACTATAACATCCTTTCTATCCTGACAAATATGTCATCAATACCAAATCATGGTGTTTTTGTAAGTATTTTACACCTGACAGCCTGCATTACTATTATTATACCAAATTAAAAGAAGAATTGCAACTGTTTTGCAGAAATTCCCCTCAAATCAATTTTGTAAACTTGATTTGCGAAACAAAAAAATACATCCGCCTGTCCTGTGACAAGCGGATGTGCCGAAATGATGTTATACTTCCTCAAAGTTCTCCGTCAATCCCACGACCTCTTTGAGGATCATGAGGGAATCGGTCGCGTCCAGAACGCCGTCACCGTT
Organism: uncultured Ruminococcus sp.; assembly: GCA_964552525.1. Lineage (GTDB taxonomy): Bacteria > Bacillota > Clostridia > Oscillospirales > Ruminococcaceae > UBA3855. The sequence continues at coordinate 10,967 of CAZKHW010000051.1, forward strand.
CACATCGCCAAAGACCCGTACATAATCCGAGAGCTGCTCACTGCCTAAAAGCTGCTTGTTGACGGTGATGCAGTCGAGGATGTCCACGGTATCGTCTACGTTGACATCGCCGAAGTAGTCGATGATGCCGTATTCCTCAGCTCGTTTGTACATACCCTCTAAATCATTACGATCGATATCTGCCAAAACTGTTATTGCCTGCAAACGAATGACTCGCTTGAATTCATCACCGAGGAGATCAGCACCATTGCCAAGATTCGTTATACCTTCATAAGAAACATATCGAGGGGGATCAACCTCAAGTACCGCAACTTCATCAGCAGATTTCAGGAAGTCACCGATCTGCGGTAAGTCTCCCTCTATCAAATCACCACTGAGATATCCAATCCCATCATATTTGTAATCATGATTAACGCGCGCAACAAGGCAACTACCCTGATTTGGTTTCACTCCGATCACCATAAAATCGGGGGCAACAATGTCAGTTGTCAGATCAAAACCGCCCAAAAAATTAGGAACATAGGTAAATGTTTCGGTCTCAATCGTGATTGCTGCGGCTGCATCGAAAGAAAACCCGATGTCCAGCGCATTGGCGGTCATAGCACTGATAGAACCTGTCAGGCAGGCTGCCGCGGTCAGGCATGCGGCGAAACGTTTTTTGATCTTAGTCATAGTAATTACCTCCTTAAATTACTGATAATGAGCGTTAGGGTTATTCTTATAGAACTGCAGTTGATACTGCGTCATTAATACACCCTGATTGGCATACGAGTTATATGCTCTAGTGTGAACCGCAAGCGCAGTATAGATATAATGAAACTGATTATTATACAGTTCCCGTGTGATCGTATAAACCGGAGAGCCGCTTTGTCCGCTAGTTGTATCGATCGAGTATCGAAGCATCTGTGTATTATCACTTCCATATACACTTCCGTTGTGCGTATAGAGTAAATCAAAATCATTATATTTTTTATCCCCAATTTGTATCGGACCTGGTCTACCTGTTACATGAATGGGAATTGTGCCAACTTCACTATTTGTCATATTGTAGGCATTGCCAATCTCAAAGTGTACATAGTCGGACAAATCTTCTTTTACGGTGATTAACGCATAGTCATAATAGAATTCGGTGGATGTTGAATAACTCTCCGGAACATGAACTTCTGCAATCGTTAAAAAGCCACCATCTACAGGACTGCCCGTTCGGTCGTAGGTGCGAATTGTATTATTTTTATAAAATTGATGAGAAACATTATCATATACACAATGTGCTGCTGTAGCAATTTGGTGATCACCTACTATGAAACCAGAACCCTTCCCACCTGAGTTAGAAATCATTACAATGCCAGTATTCTCATAACCGTGAGCAACCGTCCGGTCATCCGTACCAATAATAGCTCGCTCCGGTCCACTCGAAGTCATACTCGCACTGGCTAACGTGGGTGTAAGCGAATAAGGTGAAATAGTCGAGTTTGTCAAAAATGAATATCCGATATATCTGCGTGCGCTCGTATTCATATAAGAATAATCCAGACTATTCGCACTCGACACCGCCGGCATATTCACCACCTGCATATAGCCGTTCCCATACTGGCGGATATAGCATGCGGAATAATCGCCCTTTACTGCCTTGCGCAGAACACAATTCGCGTCCGCCGCATCGACCGTATGGCTGCGGTTCGCATCGAGCTGACTGTAGTTTCTGAAATACTTCGCACCGATCAGATGCTGATTGATCACGATCACATCGCTGATATCCACCTCTCCATCATGGTTGACATCACAAGGATCATAGGTTACCGCCTCTACAGTAAATGGTGCGGTCACGCTCCCCAGACAAATTGCAGCGATCGCGGCAACAAGCCGTTTGCTTACTATCTTCATAGTATTTCACTCTCCCTTTTTTAACCATGCAAAAACTGCTTAATGATTTTTATCAGATCTCCATTATATTAATAATCCTAAAACGATCCAAAAGGATACAATTTTTAAGCAGTTTCAAGCGAGTTCAGATGAATAAACAAACCGAAATGATAATTTCGCCTCATTTTTGTGCAAATTGTTGATCCATCAATATTTTGGCAATCATGAATCCAGATCAAGCGGATGTGCCGAAATGATGTTATACTTCCTCAAAATTCTCCGTCAATCCCACGACCTCTTTGAGGATCATGAGGGAATCAGTAGAGTCTACAGCGCCGCTGTTATCTACATCCGCAACATTTTTACCATACCATCCAAGTGAACAAGCACCCAAAGTATACTTATTCAGCTTGATGACATCCAGAATATCAATTTCATCATCCTCATTCACATCCCCCTGAATCATATCATCACCCTGAATCGTGTCAAAGTATTTTACATTGTCAGTGGTTTCCCAACCAAGACGGGGCGTTGCAATCAGCTCATGACGAATTACTTTCCGGAACTCTGCGCCGAGAATATCTTCGCCATGTCCAAGAACCTCAACAGGTTCTGTCGGGTTTATGATCGGAATGGCAAGCGTCTGATCAATGTGACGTCCGAATTTCAGGAGATCACCCAATTGGAGATCGCTCCAACTGAATCCAGCAGGAAAGTACGAGGCATATGCCTCTGATGCCCACATCACGCCCCTTTCTCCATTGATACCGCCATTGATACTTGTCAGAACGATGTAGTTGATCGAATCATCCTCATTATGCGCAATTCCGGATACCATAAAATTGGCATCTGTCAATTCCGTATCCAGTGTCATGCCCTTACACCAGTGAGTAGAATAGTTAGACAGTGTCTACAGAAGATTGACATAATCCTGAAAATGTGCTATAATAGACA
>CAZKHW010000052.1:0-13741 GCA_964552525.1 uncultured Ruminococcus sp.
GTCTGCCCTACCGCGATTTCGTGACCATCGGACTGCTGCTCGATAAGCTCAACCTCAAAAATGAAACGGATATCCGCACCCTTGGCAATATCGTTCCCGACTGCTGGATCTATGTGCAGGATACCGGCGTGAAGATGGGCAGAATCCAGATCTTCAACAACTGGTCGCCCTATATGGTTTCCGATCCCCAGTCAAAGGTCTGGATCGGTCTGGAGTATTTCTGCAACGAGGGCGATAAGTTCTGGAATCTCTCCGACAGCGACTGCATCAAATTCGGTGTGGGCGAGCTGATCCGCATGGGCATCATTCCGCCGACGGCAACCATCTATACCGCACACCGCGAAAAGGTCAAGAAGGCGTATCCGGCATACTTCGACACCTATTCCGAGATCGACACTCTTATCGCGTATCTGAGCAAGTTCGGCAACCTCTGGTGCGTCGGCAGAAACGGTCAGCACCGCTATAATAACATGGATCACTCGATGGCGACTTCGTTCGAGGCGGTCAAGAATATTCTCGCCGGCAGCACCGATAAATCGAATGTCTGGAATGTCAACACCGAGCAGGAATACCACGAGACTGCCAAAGAGGAGACGAATGCATGAGTGAGGATTCCGTATCGATCACCGAAACTGCCGATGCACAGCCATCGGCAGAGATCGAAGAAATAGCAGAGACTGAAGAAACAGCCGAGGCTGCGCCGCGCCGGAACTTCTGGAAGGACTATCTGCAATGCTTGGGCGAGGTCATCCGGAACTGGGGATGGGTCGCTTTCCTGCTGATGGGCGTGTACCTGATCGGCTACTACACGCTGTTCCCGTCAAGAGGCTACTTCCATTCCGATTCCACCGACACGCTCATGTGGGCGATCGCATCCCATGAGGGCGGCTCGCTGTTCAATCCCGATTTCGATTATGCGTGTCTTTTGCCGTTCGGCACAAGTTTGATCATGCAGGCGCTGATCCCGGTCTTTGGCGTGACGATGACGACGCATGTCATTGGTATGTTTGCCTTTTTCCTGATCTTTACCCTGTCGATGATCTGGATGCTCCGGCGGATGGAATGGAGCTGGAACTGGATCTCGATCGCGGTCTTTGTGGAGCTGATGATCTGCTCCGCAAGCGAAAAGCTCCGGGAAATTTTCTGGGGGCACTCGATCTACTACAGCCTTGGTGTGCTGTTCATTTTTGTAGGACTTTCGCTGCTGTTCACCTGCATGGACAAATTCCGTGCATGCGACAGTGCCGCAGATGCCGCGCAAAAGAAAAGCAGCCGTATCGGGCTGCTGCTGACGATCCTGCTTCTGGGCGTGTGGTTTCTGCTCACCTGTACAGACCAGATCATCGCCATTGCCATTTTCGCACTGCCGGTCATGGGCGCACTGTTCTGTGAGCGATGGCTCGATCATGGCAAGGGCATCAAAAACAAGCAGAATCTCCGGGCACTTGTGCTGTTTGTGGTGATGGGCATTGGCATGGTGCTGGGATATCTTGTGACCGCCGTTGCTGCCAAGGATATCGTGGCAGGCTATGAGGGCGCATTTTCCAACTACTCCCCCATCGAGGAGTGGGCGGATAATCTCAAGGGCTTCCCCCGTGCATGGTTTACGCTGCTGGGCGCATCCATGATGGGCGGCGATCCCCTGATGAGCGTCAAGAGTGTGGGCAATCTTCTGATCGTCATTACCGGCGTGATATTGCTGATCACACCGGTCATGGCACTGTGCTGCTACAAAAAGCTGGGCAATGGCAAGCTGCGCATTCTGGTGCTGACATACTGGCTGATGTTCATGCTCATCATGATGGGCTATATCATGGGCAGGCTGTCCAGTGCGAACTGGCGGCTCTCCCCGATCGTGGCAATGTCCGCGGTGGTAACAGTGGCGTTCCTGAAATGGGCGGTATCGCAGATCGAATGGCAGCGCATCATGACACTGCTGTCGATCCCGGTAGCGGTGGTATGCGTCATGACGGCGGTGACCATTGCAAAGATGCCGGCGGATAATACCGACCGCAGCCATCTGTACAAGCTGTCCGCATTTCTGGAATCCAAAGATCTCGATTACGGCTATGCAACGTTCTGGAATGCCAACGGCTTGACGGTCGTGTCGGATTCTGCGGTGAAATGCCGCAGCGTCAACATTGAGGAGAATTTGTGCACGCCGTACACCTATCAGGGCTGCCGGAGCTGGTATCAGAACCAGCCGGGGCAGGCACGGTACTTCCTGTTGATGACCGAGTTTGAGCATGGTCTGCTGCTCGAATCTGAACTGAATGCGAAGAAGGTCGAGGAGCTTGAAAGCGACGGATACTTTGTCTGGGTGTTCAATGATAATCTGTTCTGATAAAATATTATGATGAAAAAGGGGGGCGGTTCGCCCCCCTTTTTTTATTGCTGGATGAGGTGATTATGCTGGTGCTGCGCACCGCCGCCGCCAAGGCTGCCGCCTTTGGAAAACGCTGGCTGGTCGGCTGTCGCCGACCCAGCTTTGCCCTCTTGCCGATAGGCAAAGGGCATTGCGGACGATAGAATTTTATCAATCCCTTACCGCCAACTTGTCAGCGCGGACTCCGCGCCTACACCTGTCCCTCCAGAACGACCCGGAGCTTGCGGATGATCTTCTTTTCCAGCCGGGATATGTACGACTGTGAGATGCCGATGCGGTCGGCGACCTCCTTTTGCGTCATCTCCCGATGCCCGTGCAGACCGAAGCGCAGCTCCATGATCTCCCGTTCCCGGGGCGGCAGTCCGGAGACGGCAGAAAGCAGTGCCTCGCGCTCCGCCTCCCACTCGATGCCGCGCGATACGATGTCCTCATCCGTTCCCAGAACATCCGAAAGCAGCAGCTCGTTTCCGTCCCAGTCCACGTTCAGCGGCTCGTCGATGGAGATCTCTCCCCGGTACTGCGAGGCTTTTCGCAAAAACATCAGGATCTCATTCTCAATGCATCGCGATGCATAGGTAGCGAGCTTGATATTCCGGTCAGGACGGAACGTCTCCACGGCTTTGATCAGCCCGATCGTGCCAATGGAGATCAGATCCTCCAGCCCCACGCCGGAAGTGTCAAACTTTTTGGCAATGAACACCACAAGACGCAGGTTGTGGACGATCAGCAGCTCTCTGGCATGGGGATCACCCTCGGCAAGCTGTGCAAAGACCGTGACCTCCTCCTCACGGGTGAGAGGCGCAGGCAGCGTATCCGAGCCGCAGATGTAATGCACCGGACGGGGACGCAGGAGCTTTTGGAACAGGGTGCGGATGGCAGTGAAAACAGACATGGCAGTACCTCCGATCAGGAAAATAGGTTGGGATGGAAAATGGCTTGGGGATGGGATTCTTCGTCAATGCCGATGAGAACGTCCACGGACTTGCGGCGGTCTGTGCGCCTGGAACAGAGGATCACCTCGTCCGGATGAAAGACCGTCAGCACCCCCTCGCCGGCAACGGTCGTATAGGGCAGCGGCCGGAATCCCCGGCAGGGCAGCGGTGGGATCATCTCGCCGAGCAGACTGTGTGAGACGATGATGACAGGCTTTCCCGTGCAGAAATCCGTGAGGGAATTTCCTGTGTCGGCAAGTCCGTCAAGACGTGCGGTGTGCGCTCCCCGGCGGATGATGACCTCAAAGCTCCCGTCAGCGGCTGCATGGCGTTGACGGATGCGCGAGATGACCGTGAGTATCCCATAGGCAAGGATCGTGAAAATGACCAGCAGCCGCAGGGAGATCACAGGATACCAGCCGCCGTTGGTGTAGATGACATTCCCGGTGGCGGTGAGTGCCAGCAGCATTCCGGCAAGGACGCAGCTCACTCCCAGAAAGCACACAACATGCCAGACCAGCAGCCGTTTGTCCCGGATGCCGAAGGCGGCAAGGCACATGAGCAGGGAGCTGATGAGCTTGCAGAGCAGCGAGAGGACAAAGGGCATCGGCGGCAGGAGTACGAGCAGTGAGCTGAGACTTCCCAGTGCTGCCCCGAGGAATGTACGGAAAAAGGAAAGCCGGGTATGTGTGAGCCTTGCTGTCAGGCGCAGCAGCAGAAAGCTCATGTACAGCTCAAAGACGAGCAGCACGTCAAGGTAGATCGTGCGCATAACAGATATATCCCTCCTTTTTCAATATCCTGCGGAATCTGGCACTTCTCCAGTTTCCGAGGAGGTCTATTTTGTAGATCAAAATTGTGAGTTTCACCTGTGAGCCGCCCCACCCCCCTGCCCCCCTCCCCTTTGGGGAGGGGGGGGGGTAGGGGCGGTGCTGCGCACCGCCGCCGCCCAAGGCTGTCGCCTTTGGAAACCGCTGGCTCTGCATCGCAACAGCTTTGCCCTTTTGCCGCTAGGCAAAGGGCATTGCGGATACCAGAATCCGATCTGTCGTTACCGCTAACTCGCAAGCGCGGTCACCGCGCCTCCCCTTGTTATCAGTATACCGCGATTTGTCCGCGAAGTCTGTCATATCCGGGGCAATGTATATAATTTTTTGAGCGGCGCGTACAGCGAGCAGATCCAAAGGCGACAGCCTTGGGCGGCAGCGTTTGCAGGAATTCGAGCCAAAAAACTGACGACTGTATAAAACGCCGCAAAATGGAGCATACTGACAACAGATAGGAGGTGGATGCATGGCATACCACAAGGTCGTGATCGCAGGGATCAACACGGCGGAACTGACTGTGCTGTCAGAGAGCGAGAAAATTTCACTGTTACGGGAATATCAGGAGACAGGCAGCCGGAGCATCCGGGACAAGCTCATCAAGGGAAATCTCCGGCTGGTTCTGAGCATCGTACAGCGGTTTGCCGGACGCGGCGAGGATGTGGACGATCTCTTTCAGATCGGCGTGGTCGGGCTGATGAAGGCGATCGACAACTTTGATCTGTCCAAGGAGGTGCGCTTCTCGACATACTGCGTACCGATGATCAGCGGAGAGCTGCGGCGGCATCTGAGGGATTACAATCACATCAGGGTGAGCCGTTCACTGCGTGATCTGGCGTACAAGGCGATCCAGGCAAAGGAGACACTGACTGCGGAGCTTCAGCGTGAGCCGACAATGGACGAGATCGCCGAGCAGGTCGGGGAAAAGCGTGCGGACATCGTGATCGCGCTTGAAAGCATCAGCGACCCGATATCGCTGTATGAACCGGTATATTCGGATGCCGGGGACACGCTGTATGTGATGGATCAGCTTGCGGACAAGGACAGTGCGGAGAGCTGGATCGCGCAGTTTTCCATGCGCGACGCCATGCGCTCGCTGGGAGACCGGGAAAAAAACATCCTCTATCTGCGCTTTCTTTGCGGAAAGACCCAGACAGAGGTCGCACAGGAGATCGGAATTTCCCAGGCACAGGTGAGCAGGCTGGAAAAGAACGCGATTGCACAGATCAAGGATGCGATTTAAAATGCTCTGATAATAAGATGAAAGCGGCGGTGCATAGCATCGTCGCTTTTATTTTTGGAAAGCGGTTTCCAAAGGCGGCAGCCTTGGGCGGCGGCGGTGCGCAGCACCGCCCCTACACCCCCTCCCCTTTGGGGAGGGGGCAGGGGGTGGGGCGATGTTTGCAGGAACTCACAATTTCTTTAGTATTGCAAATTCTTCCGTAATGTGGTATAATAGAATTATCACATGACGGAAAGGAGAGATCCTCATGCAGGCAGGCGTTTCCACGGCGTGTCTTTACCCCCAGCACCTTGAGGAGGCACTGTATGACCTTGCGCTCAACGGCATCACCTGCGCGGAGCTGTTTGTAAATGCCGATTCCGATATCAGCCGGGCGCGTGTCCACACGATGCAGACCATTCTGGGGCGATTTGGTGCAGTCTGTCCGTCGGTGCATCCGTTCGCCTGTCCCATCGAGCCGATGATGCTGTTTTCCGGATACGACCGCCGCGTTGATGATATGATCGACTACTACCGCCGGTATTTCGAGGTCATGAACCGTTTGGGAGCAAGCATTTTCGTCTTTCACGGCAACGACAAGCAGCATGCCGTCTCCCCTGAGCAGTACTGCGAACGGTTTCTCCGGCTCGTCAATGCCGGAAAGGAGGCTGGCATCCTCGTTGCACAGGAAAATGTCGATCGCTGTCAAAGCGGACAGCTTCATTTCCTGCGCGAGATGAAACGCATTCTCGGCGATGATGCGCACTTTGTTCTCGATGTCAAGCAGGCTGTGCGCGCCGGAGAATCCCCTATCAATATGCTCCATATGCTCGGCTCACATGTCTGCCACGTCCATATCAGCGATCACAGCGACAAGGGTGACTGCCTGCTTATCGGTGCAGGAAATTTCCGTATCCGCAGCTTTCTGGAAGCTCTCTTTCAGTACAGCCCCGACTGCTCGGTCATTCTTGAGCTGTACCGTCAGAATTATCGGGGCATCTCCGATCTGGTGTCAAGCTACCGCATGCTCTCACGGATGATCTCGGGCATCAAGCGCGGAGCCCGCGCTGGCGAGTTGGCGGTAAGGGATTGATCGGATTCTAGTGTCCGCAATGCCCTTTGCCTGCGGCAAGAGGGCAAAGCTGGTGCGGCTTGTAGTGCAAGGTAACAAAATTGATTTGGGAGGACGCTATGAATCATCTTGTGCAGGGAATCCTCTGCTTTTATCTTATCATGAGCCTGATCGCGTTTATCAGCTACGGGAGAGACAAACGCCTTGCCAAAGCGCATGCGTGGCGCATCCCGGAAAAGGTGCTGCTCTCTTTGAGCTTTTTCGGCGGTGCGGCAGGTGCGCTGACCGCGATGCAGGTGTTCCGCCACAAAACCAGACACTGGTACTTTCACGCAGTCGGATGGCTGGGTCTGCTCTGGCAGACTGCGCTGATCGTCTGTCTCATTCTCACAGAAAAAGGAGTTATTTCACTATGAAACTGCAAGTCAAATTTACCCCGTGGATCGGGGAGATCAAGCAAGCCAAGACCTTCCGCACTCCACAGAACATCATCCTTCAGATCCTCATCTATCTGGGCGTGTTCTTTGTCCTGCAAATGGCGGAATCCTGCGTCATGATGGTGTTTATCATGCCGCGCATCTATGACTGGGCAATGACCGAGATCCAGCAGAATGCCGGCGCAATTGATTCTAATGTGATGATGGATAAGATCATGAACATGATGCTCGATCCTGCCCTGACGCAGATCACGCTGTTCTGCACCCTTGCCGGAACGATCACCGTCTTTCTCTACTGCCGCTTTGTGGAGGGCAGAAAGCTCAACACCATCGGATTGCGCCGGAAACACGCCCTGCCGCAGTATCTGCTGGGACTGTTCAGCGGCTTTCTGGCATTTTCGATGACGATCGGCATCGCCTTGCTTACGGGCGGTGTGCGGTTCGAGGGATACCGCGGTCAGTTCGGCTGGGGACTGCTGGCGGTGTTCGTGGGATTTCTCATTCAGGGCATGAGTGAGGAGGTCATGTGCCGCGGCTTTATGATGTCCTCGACCCTGCGTTTCCATAACATGTGGTGGGCGATCGGCATCAATTCCGTACTGTTTTCGCTGATGCATGCCTTTAATCCGGGTTTCTCGCTGATCGCGTGCATCAATCTCACCCTCTGCGGCGTGCTGTTCTCGCTGTATGCCCTTCGCACGGGAAATCTCTGGGGTGCGTGCGCATTTCACAGCATCTGGAACTTTGCGCAGGGTAATTTCTACGGACTTCCCGTCAGCGGTCTTGATTCCGGCAGCACGGTCTTTTCCATGTCCCTGACCGGCAATGATCTGGTCAACGGCGGCGCATTCGGACTGGAGGCGAGCATCGCCTGCACCATCGTGATGGTGCTGTGGATCTTCGTGCTGCTGTTCGTTCCCAATCCATTTGCCAAAAAGGACACTGCATCTGCGGAGACTGCCGCATGAGAACAGCACTCATTACCGGAGCAAGCGGCGGCATCGGCATGGCGATCGCCGCACGTCTGGCGCAGGAGGGATTTCTCCCGATCCTGCATAGCTGCTCCAAGGATGTCAGCGACAGGGCAAGGGAGCTGGGCGGCATCGCGGTAAGGGCGGATCTGTCACAGTTCTCCCAGATCGAGATGATGACAGCGGAGATCCTCGGGCAGCTCGGACGCGTGGACGTTCTGGTAAACAATGCCGGGATCTCCGTGTCAGGACTGCTGACCGATATTGACGCGGCGGCGCGGCGGCGCATCTTTGACATCAATGTACTGGGCGCGATCGAATGCACGCGGCTGCTCTTGCCGCAGATGATCCACCGCAAATCCGGATGCATCCTGAACATCAGCTCCATGTGGGGGCAGGTCGGCGCTTCGTGCGAGGTGGACTACTCTGCTGCTAAGGCGGCGCTGATCGGCTTTACCAAGGCACTTGCGCAGGAGACTGCGCCCAGCGGCATCCGCGTCAACTGCATTGCGCCCGGTGTCGTGCGCACTCCCATGCTCGACTGCTATGACGAGCAGACCCTTGCCGAGCTTGCGCAGGAAACGCCCCTCGGCAGACTCGGTACGCCGGAGGATATTGCCAACGCGGCGGCATTTCTGTGCAGCGATGGGGCGGCATTCATCACCGGACAGGTGTTGGGTGTCAATGGCGGCTATGTGATATGAAACATCCCCCTCCCTGAAGGACAGACGTTCATAAATACGTTTTTTTGAAAGAAAGGCGGCGTAGAATACCCTACGCAGCCTTTCTCTTTTTGTTGTATTTCATGTTTGTAACGGCTTATAAGACTCTTTTTTCGTAAATCTTAATGGAAAGTACCCATGAAAGCAGATACAAGGCAATAATAACGGCAAGTATGATAAAAGGTGTTATGCTTGTTATTTTGCTCGTTGAAACTGCATTGATAATATTGTCATCCGTTATGGTAATTCCACTAAGACCGCCGATAACTCCATTTAAAAATAAGAAAATAAATCTGCTCGTACTTGAAGAAAATGCCATAGTAACTGGAAAAATTATTAAAGGATAGATAAGTCCCACAACACAGGCTGACAAGAGCAATACGGCTAATAATCCCGTATCAAAGACTTCGTTTTTGACAGATGAAATGACCCAAAGAACTGCAATAATAACCATGGAAAACAACAGCGACAGAATCTGCATTAAATATTTTGAAGAAACATATTTTTTTCTTCCATAAGGCATTACGATAGCGTACTGACGCCACTTGCTCTGTTCCTCATGAACAAAGGAGCCGAATACGACAGCTGAAAGAAGCATCGGCAGAATGAGACACGTGGGAAGAGCCCCGGTAATCGAACAGATCGAAAATACCAAAATCATTATCGTTGTGATGATCCATCTTTTTTTGACCTCTATCAATTCTTTCACAATTAAGCCTTTCATTTACTTTTCCTCCTTGACCATAAACACAAATAATTCTTCTATTGTAACGGGCTGAACTTTGAACGAATGGGGTATCTTCTCTCTGTCTACAAGAGCCTCAACTCCCCAATTAGTGGATTTTTTGCCGATGATCGCTGAACTGTCAAGCTCCCTGATCCCCTCCTCGGTAGTGTTGATAAAGCCGTACTGCTCTAAAAGACGGTCTTTTTCCTCGCAGAGCATGAGCCTTCCATTATGCACAAAAGCGATGTAGTCGCATAGCTTTTCAAGGTCGCTGACGACATGGGACGATATGAGTATGGAGTGACTTTCGTCTCTGGTGAACTCATTGAGGATTTCAACGATCTCGTCACGCGCCACAGGGTCAAGTCCGCTGGTCGGCTCGTCCAGTATCAGCAGCCTTGCATTATGGGAAAGGGCGACCGCTATCCCCAGCTTCATCTTCATTCCCTTTGAAAAGGTCTTGAACTTTTTCTTTTCAGGCAGCTTAAACCGCTTCATATAGTCGAAAAACGTCTCCTCACTCCAGTTGGTAAAGCTGTTTTTCATGACTGCGTTCACTTCATGTATGTTGAAGAGTTCGGGAATACCTACCTCGTCAAGCACCACGCCGATGTCGTTTTTCTGACTGTTATTGGCAGGCTCACCGAAAATTTTTATTTCGCCGCTGTCGGGACGTACAATACCCAGAATTGACTTTATAGTCGTACTTTTTCCCGCACCGTTTTCGCCGATAAGTCCCATAATACAGCCATCGGGGAGTGTCAGGGAAAGATTGGTTAGGCTGAATCCCTTGTACATCTTTTTAAGATTTCTGATCTCAATCGCATTCATGATAATTCTCCTTAATCAATATATTTTATCATTTCGATAATATCTTCTGTGGTCAGCTTACAGGATGCCGCAAGCTGTTTGATCTGAGAGATGTGTTCTTCGATTTTTTTCAGATTCTCCTCACGAAGCATTTCCGTATTTTTCGGAGCAACAAAACAGCCCTTTGCCGGCAGGGTATAAATGAAGCCTTCCTTTTCAAGCTCGTCATATGCCCGCTTGGTTGTGACAACGCTTATCCGTAGATCCTTTGCGAGAAAGCGTATGGATGGCAGCGGATCGTTTTCTTTTAGATCGCCGCTGATTATCAGGGCTTTGATTTGTTTGTAGATCTGATCGTAAATAGGCGCTCCGCTCCTGTTGTCAATGAATATGTTCACTGTATCACCTCTTTTTACTGTATATATACAGTATACACGGTTAGTACAGAAATGTCAAGTGTTTTTTTAAAAAAAGTTAAAAAAAAATGCTCTTATTACGAAAGGACTAAATCCTCAAATTGTAAACACAAGTATTGCAATTGAAGAAATATTGTAAATCATAGAAACGAAAAACAGGCAGATACCTCACTTGGAAGTATCTGCCTGTTCTGTTCCATAGTCTGCCGTAGGGTAAGAGGGACGATGCTGCGCACCGCCGCTTTTATTTGACCCAGCTTTTCCCTCTTGCCGCAGGCAAAGGGAATTGCGGACGATAGAACCCGATCAAACCCTTACCGCAAACTCGCCAGCGCGGTCACCGCGCCGCCGCAGCACCTAAGAATGCCGCACCGATCAGTCCGGCATCGTTGCCAAGCTCTGCGATCACGATTTTCGTGTTCTTGGGGGAGTTTCTCGTGTAGACCTCCTGCTCCACCAGTGCCTTCATGGGCAGAAGCAGCGGATCACCCTCGTTGCAGACACCGCCGCCGATGCACAGGATATCCGGCTGGAAGATGTTGATGGTGTTGGTAATGCCTGCTGCAAGTGCCTTGATGTAGAAATCCACGACCTCCTTTGCGGCGGCATCGCCCTGACGCATCGCATCAAATGCCGTGCGTGCAGATACCTTGCCGCTGCGCTCCTCGGTGATCTGGTGCATCACCGTATCCGGACAAGCAGCCATCTTTTCCTTGGTCATGCGGATCAGACCCGTTGCAGAGGAATATACCTCAAAGCAGCCCTTTCTGCCGCAGGAGCACTGCGGACCGTCAATGCTGATGACGGTATGACCGATCTCTGCGCCGCCGAAATTCGAGCCGGCATAGATCTTGCCGTCGATGATGATGCCGCCGCCGACACCTGTGCCCAGCGTGATGCATACGGCATTTTTCGCACCCTTTGCAGCACCTGCCACGTACTCGCCGTATGCGGCTGCATTGGCATCGTTCTCGATGTAGACCGGCTTGTCGATATGCTTGCGGATCAGCTCTGCCATGGGGGTGTTCTCAAAGCCCAGATTGTTGGAATACTCGATAATACCCGTCTCGCTGTTTGCCAGACCCGGTGTTCCCACGCCGACCCACTCGATGTCATCCATCGTCAGACCAGCCTCCTCGACCGCCTTGATCGCCATTGCTGCCATGTCATCGGCGATCGCCTCTGCCGGACGCGGACGGTTGGTCTTGGTGCTTGCCTTGCTGATGATGCTGTAGTTCTCATCCACAACGGCTGCTACGATGTTCGTGCCGCCCAGATCAATTCCAATGTAGTACTTCATGATGGATTTCCTCCTATGTTTTATTTCTCCGCGGAATTCCGCGGTTTTTTTATGATGCTCCCACGCTGGTTTTCAGCATGGTGCAGTGTCCCTCCACGGTGCAGGATGTGCCTGCCGGAATAAAGATGCTTGCGCCCTGTGCGATCGTTTCGGCGGATTCGCCTGTATGGAGCATGCCGCTTCCCTCGGTGACAAGCAGATGAAGAAAGCTCTTGTCTGCGGCAAAATCCCGGCTGCCCTGTGCCGTTCGCAGTGCTGTGGTAAAGTATTGGCACTGTGCCAGGATCTCGCCGCTGCCCGGCTGCGGCAGAGGATCGGAAGTGAGCCTTGTGACCTCCAGTGCCTGGTCGATGTGCAGTTCCCGTGGCTTGCCGTCATCCCCCAGCCTGTCATAGTCATAGACACGGTAGGTGGTGTTGGAATTTTGCTGCACCTCCGCGATCAGCAGCCCCTTGCCGATGGCGTGGAGCGTGCCGGACGGGATGAAGAACACATCCCCCCGTTTGACAGGAATGCGGCGGACAAGCTCCAGGAGCGTGTGCTGCTCGATGGCGCGGCGGAATTCCTCCGGCGTGACCGTGCGTTTTAAGCCCAGGATCAGCTCTGCGCCGGGCAGTGCATCCAGAACATACCACATCTCGGTCTTGCCGTATCCGCCCCCGTGGGCAAGGGCATAGGCATCATCAGGATGCACCTGTAAGGACAGATCCTCGTGGGCATCAATGAGCTTGATGAGGACGGGAAACTGCGCAAAGCGTCTGCCGTTTTCGCCAAGTGCCCCGGGATGGGCATCGAGGAATGCCGTGAGGGTCATCCCCTTTGCCGCACCGGATGCGATGCGGCTCTCCCCGTCCGGATGGCAGGAAAGCTCCCAGCTCTCGGCAATGCGCGGACTGGAGGAGGTCTTTCCGAACGCTCTCAGGCGGTTTCCGCCCCAGATGTAGTCCTTGCAGGGAGCATCAAGCAAAAACGCCGTCATTCTGCCGCCTCCCTTGCCGGAAGATCAAACTCCTCCAGAAATTCTTCCATACTGCCGCGGTACACATTCAGGTCGATGTTCGCCTCGTTCTGGTCTGCCTGCACGCCGTCATAGCCGTCAAGCTGTCCCTGATCGGAGTACTGCCAGAAGCTCCAGCGTCCCATCGGCTCCATGTGGACATCGCGGATCCACAGCGGATAGTCACCGTAACCGCCGCCGAGGATATAGCTGTAGTAGGCACGTGTGGTGGTGTAAATGATCGGCTTGACACCGTAGCTTTCCTCAAGAGTGTCCAGCAGCTCATCGAGGATCGCGCGCGTTTCCTGCCGGGAGAGAGGATCTTCATAATAGTCGCCGTAAAACTCCAGATCGACCACCGGAGGGAGCGTTCCCTCGAACTTACCCACCGTGCTGATGAAATTCTGTGCCTGCGTCTTACCGCCCGATTCATAGCTGAAGAAGTGGTATGCGCCGGCATATACGCCGCTTTGATAGGCATTTTCCCAGTTCTGCGCAAAGCACGGATCCTGGTGTGAGCTGCCCTCGGTCGCCTTGATGAAAGCGAAGGTCACGTCCTGTGCGGCGAGGACATCCCAGTCGATATTGCCCTGATAGCGCGAGACATCCACGCCGCGCACGGGGTAGCGTGTCCGGTCAGGTTCTTCGACCTCGGTGTCACTTGTGTAGGCTTTGTAGATGCTTACAGCCTTGAAAAGCCCGGCTGTGAGCAAAGTAAGGATCGCCAGCGTGATGAGGATGCGTCCCCAGGCTACGCGGCGTTTCGTTTGTTGTTTCATTCTCGTTCCTTTATCTCTCTGTATTTATTTGGATAGGATCACCTGTAAGCTGCCCCACCCCCCTGCCCCCCTCCCCAAAGGGGAGGGGGGAGTAGGGGCGGTGCTGCGCACCGCCGCCGCCCAAGGCTGTCGCCTTTGGAAACCGC
>CAZKHW010000053.1:0-13692 GCA_964552525.1 uncultured Ruminococcus sp.
GTGGTGACCTCACCCAGAACCGTTGGTTTGAGCTGCTTGCCCTCGCGTTCCACATACATTCTGGCAAGAATTGTTGTGATGGTCGGTGCGTAGGTCGAAGGACGCCCGATGCCGTTCTCCTCCAGTGCCTTGATAAGCGTTGCCTCGGTGAACCGCGCTGGCGGCTGCGTGAAATGCTGGTTTCCGTCAAGGCTGACCACTTTGAGGATGTCGTTGACCGCCAGCAGCGGCAGCATCTTCTGATTCTCCTCGGCATCCTCATTTTTCTCCTCATAGAGCACAGTAAAGCCGTCAAACTTCACCGAATAACCGGATGCCTTGAACAGACAGCCCTCTGCGTCAATGTCCACAGAGATCGTATCCAGCAGGGCATTTGCCATCTGGCTGGCGATAAATCGCTCCCAGATCAGCTTGTAGAGCTTATACTGGTCATTTGTCAGGCTGTGCTTGACTCTGTCGGGAGACAGCTCCGGCATCGAGGGACGGATTGCCTCGTGCGCATCCTGTGCATTTTTCTTGGTCTTGAACACACGGGGTTTGTCGGGCAGATACGTTTCGCCGTAGGTCGTCTTGATATAGTCCGCAGCAGCCTTCTGGGCATCTGCGGAGATGCGCAGAGAGTCCGTTCTCATATAGGTGATCAGACCCACTGCACCCATGCCGTCCACGTCAATGCCCTCATACAGCTCCTGCGCCGCCTTCATGGTGCGTTTGGACTGGAATCCCAGCCGCTTGGATGCCTCCTGCTGTAAGGTGGAGGTGATGAACGGCGGTGCAGGCTGCTTTTTGGTCACGCGCTTTTTGATCGCGCTGACGGTGAATTTCGCATGCTCCAGACGCTGCAAAAGCATCTGCGACTGTGCCTCGTTGGCGATCTCGATCTTCTCGCCGTCCACAGATGCCAGCTTTGCCGAAAAACGCTTGGTGCTGTGCGGTGCGCAGAGAACTGCGTCAATGCTCCAGTATTCCTTGGGAACGAATGCATTGATCTCCGCCTCACGGTCAACGATCAGGCGTACTGCCACAGACTGCACGCGTCCGGCGGACAGCCCGCGCTTGACCTTCTTCCACAAGAATGGGCTGAGCTTATAGCCCACCAGACGATCCAGGATGCGGCGTGCCTGCTGCGCATTGACCAGATCCAGGTCGATCTTGTGGGGATTTGCCATACCGCTCTGCACACCGGTCTTGGTGATCTCATTGAACGCCACGCGGTTGTCTGCGCTCATATCCAGATGCAGCATCTGCGCCAGATGCCACGAGATCGCCTCACCCTCGCGGTCAGGGTCGGTCGCAAGGTAGACCGTATCGGACTTCTTCGCGCGTTTTTTCAGATCCTTGATGACCTCCTCCTTGCCCTTCATCTCCAGATAATGCGGCGCAAAGCCATGCTCCACATCGACACCCAGCTTGGACTTGGGAAGATCACGCACATGCCCCATAGATGCCACGACCTCAAAGCCGGGACCTAAATACTTCTGTATCGTTTTCGCCTTTGCAGGCGACTCTACAATCACTAAACTTGACATAACATCCGCTGCCTGCTTCGCAGCGTCCACTCCTTTCCGGGATCATCCCCACGTTTGCTAGGGCATATTGACACTACGCCTAACGCACATCTTTTTGGCTAATTTTGCCCCGTTCGTCGTTAAAAATCCTTGCCCTGCGTCAGCACGCCTGCGGATTTTTGCCTAGAACGGAACAAAATCATCTCAAAAATCCGCACATTATTATAGTGTCAAAACGCCCTAGTTCTTGCTCTCCGGCAGCGAAAACAGGTCACGCTGCGTATTCACGATCCAGCCCTTGAGATCCATATCCAGCAACAACAAGGAAACCTCGTCAAAGCTCAGCCCCAGATGATGACAGATCTCGTTGGTCGTCTGCACGCCCTCCTGCAAAAACTCCAGCACCCTGCGCTCGTACTCGGTCGCCTCTGCCGGGATCACACCGGCAGGCTCGGCTGCTGCCGGTGCAGGCGTTTCCGCCTTCTTGCGCCGGGCAGGTCTTCGCTTTGGCGTTTCTTCACTGAACAGCAGAGAATCCTGCGTCCGGCAGGCATCCTCATCATCATACATCGTGAGCTTATGGGGATATTTCAGATAAAAGGCATACAGCACATCCAGATAGTTGAACACCGGATACGCACCGTCGCGCAGGAAATTATTCACGCCGCTGTAACGCGGATCAAACACATCCGCCGGCGGTACGCAGAACACATTCTTTCCCTGCTCACAGGCACAGTTCGCCGTGATCAGCGAACCGCTTCTGGAGCTTGCCTCCAGAACGAGCACCGCCTCACTGATACCGGCAAGGATCCGGTTGCGCATAGGGAAATTTCTGGGCAGCGGATCAGTCCCGGGAAAGTACTCCGAGATCAGCAGACCGTTCTGCACAATGCGCTCGCGCAGCGCACGGTTGTCACGAGGATAGTCCACATCTACGCCGCAGCCCATGACACCGATGGTGGGCGTTCCTGCCTCAAGCGCGGCAAGATGCGAGGCGGAATCCAATCCCACCGCACATCCGCTTACAAGAATAATACCGCACTTTGCAAGGTCGGTACACAGCCATGTCGCCACGCGCAGGCTATAATTCGAGGGGCGGCGCGTTCCCACGCACGTCAGCAGCGTTCCCCGATGCAGCAGTGTCGGGTCACCCCGGTAAAACAAAACGCAAGGCGGATTGTAAATATTCCGCAGCCGGTCAGGATACAGCTCATCCTCCCACGTCATGATTCCGATTCCGTTTTTCTCGCAGTACATCAGCACCTTCTGTGCCTGTTCAAGGCTCGTTTTCCTGAGCCTCCGGCGCTCATTCTCACTCAGCAAACCGCAATCCGGATCATGCAGTGCGTAATACAATTCCTTTACGTTATTTTCCGAACCCAGCATATCCAGTATCCGGATGTTGTCTGTACCGAAAATCATTTTCAGCCAGAGCCAGTATACAACTTGATCGTACATCATTGCTCAAACTCCTCTGCTTTTGACATCTCCCATAGAAGAATCCCAGCCGCCATCGCCGCGTTAAGCGATTCCGCATGCCCCGCCATCGGGATCATCACGCTCTGGTCACAGGCACTTGCCGCCTCCGGTGTCAGACCGTTCCCCTCATTCCCGATCCACACAGCGCATCCCCTGCCCAGCCGGCATTCCGTCAGCTTTGCAGCGCGTTCGTCAAGCATTGCCGCATAGGAGCGCAGACCTGCACCGTGTAAAAGCGCACCAAGCTCTGCCGTGTCCTGCATCTCAAACACAGGCAGCCGAAACACCGCCCCCATCGTTGCACGCACGACCTTGGGACTATAGATTTCACAGCTCCTGCACGAGATCACCGCATCGATGCCAAGGGCATCAGCTGTGCGAAGGATCATGCCCACATTGCCAGGATCCTGAAGCTCGTGAAGTACCAGATACCGTCCGTCCTTCTGGAGCTTTTCCGGTGTCAAAGCAGTCTGCGGAAGTACACACACGGCGAAAATCCCCTGCGTATGCTCCGTCTCACTCAGATACTGTCCCAGCTCGTCAGAAATGCGGCAGAGCCTTGCCTGCCCGGATGCAGCCGTCTCCAGCTCATCTCCGAAACGCTCATACGCTGTCTGGGTGATGAGGAGCGTCCGGCAGGCATGCTCCTGGAGTGCCTCACGGACAAGACGCAGTCCCTCTGCCACGAAAAGCTGCTCCGTTCTACGCAGCCGCTTGCTCTCGCAGAGTCTGCGAAAATGACGTATCATCGGGTTATCCTTCGACTGGATCAACGCTGCTCGTTCCACGGATGCACCTCCCATCAAAAATACCAAAAACCACGCTCTTTACTCATGGGAAAAGAGCGTGGCCCGATTTAAGGCAAAAATCAAAGAGCAGCCTTTGCCTGTGCGGCGATCGCTGCAAAGCCCTCTGCATCATGAATTGCGATCTCGGAGAGCATCTTTCTGTTCAGAGTGATGCCAGCCTTCTTGCAGCCGTTCATGAAAGTGGAGTAGTTCATGCCATTGATCTTCGCAGCAGCAGAGATTCTGGTGATCCAAAGCTGACGGAAGTTTCTCTTCTTCTGCTTTCTGCCGATGTATGCGTACTGACCGGACTTCATCACGGCCTGTTTCGCCATCTTAAAATGCTTGCTCTTTGCGCCGAAGTAGCCCTTAGCCAGCTTCAGTGTCTTGTTTCTTCTCTTGCGAGTCATCATTGCACCCTTAACACGTGCCATAGTTCTATACCTCCAGTTACTTTTCTGTTCTCATCTTGGTCGCGCTTATGTGTCAGCAGCGATGCTTACGCGTACGGGATCTGCTTCTTGATCATCGGTGTGTTGGTAACATCAGCAACGCCTGCACCTCTTGCAATTCTCTTGCGCTTGGTGTCCTTCTGGGTCAGTCTGTGACGCTTGTTGGTGTGCATGTACTTCACCTTGCCGGTTGCGGTCAGCTTGAAGCGCTTCTTTGCGCCGGAATGTGTTTTTACTTTCACTTTCTTTGCCATGATAAAGTTCCTCCTTCTAATGGATGCTTACTTGGATGCCTTCGGGGATATGAACATTACAATGCTGCGGCCTTCCATCTTGGCAGGCTTATCCACAGAGCCGTACTCGCTGCACGCTTCCTTAAAGCGATCAAGCAGCTCTGCACCCAGCTCCGGATGTGCAATCGCACGTTTTCTGAAACGCACGGAAACCTTGAGCTTATCTCCGCCCTTCAGGAACTTGTTTGCCTGATTGACCTTGGTCTCAAAATCATGAGTATCGATCGCAGAGAACATGCGGATCTCCTTGATCGACATGACCTTCTGGTTCTTCTTGGCTTCCTTCTCACGCTTCTGCTGCTCAAAGCAGAACTTGCCATAATCCAGGATACGGCATACAGGCGGCTTTGCCTGCGGAGCGATCTTCACCAGATCCAAGTTCTTCTCGTAGGCGATCTTCTGCGCATCTCTTGCCGTCATTACGCCGAGCTTTGCACCGTCAGTGTCGATGACCAGGATCTCCTTGTCCCGGATCATCTCATTGATCTGAATGTCCTTATTTTCCTTACTTATTGCTGGCACCCCCAAGCATAAAAAATTTGAAACAAAAAGAGTGCGGACACAAGGCCTGCACTCACCAATCTCCCGGCGCTGCGCACAACTGCGCAAACCATCCGGAAAGTATTGACCGTTTCGACAACGAGCCAAACGGTGAGCCACATGATGTGCCTGCTTTGTTTTCTTGTATATTATACCCCATCCGGAGACATTTGTCAAGTGTTTTTTCAAATTTTTTCTTCAAGTAACAATTTTTTTGTTCAAGTAACAAAACAGTGAAAATTTTAGTACACGCTTGACTTTTCTAACAAAATAGGATATAATTATTTTGGGTATTACTGTATGCTTTGCCAATGCTCAGGTTTTGTTCAAAGCGCACAGCACAATGCGGTCATGCATCCCGATGTGCCATCAATCTGCACGAATCACGGAATGCATCGCACACAACCGTTAGGATAAGGAGCTTATACGTTAGCTTATGTCAGAAAAAATCATCCGCTTTGAGCAGCCCTCCGAGCTGCAGGCAGTCCTTGGGAGCTGCGATGAAAATCTAATGACCATCCAGCGCGAATACCATGTCGTGCTGTTCTGCCGCGGCGCAGATATCCGCATCACCGGTGAGCCGGAGGACTGTGAGAAAGCCGCAGCGGCACTGCGTCTGCTCGCGGAGCTGGCGCACAAGGGAAGTCATCTTACCGAGCAGACGGTGCGCTATGTGATCTCTATGGTCGCAGACGGCGAGGGAGAATCTCTCCGGGAGCTGGACGGTGACGGTATCTGTATCACCACCTCCGGCAAGGTCGTGCGTCCCAAGACGGTCGGTCAGAAGAAATATGTTGACCATATAAAGAAGAATACCATCACCCTCGGTGTCGGACCTGCCGGTACTGGAAAGACCTACCTCGCGGTGGCACTTGCCGTCCGCGCATTCAAGGCACACGAGGTGCAGAAGATCATCCTGACACGCCCGGCGGTCGAGGCTGGCGAAAAGCTCGGTTTCCTGCCCGGTGATCTCCAGGATAAGATAGACCCCTATCTGCGTCCGCTGTATGATGCGCTGTTCGATATGTTCGGCGCAGAGGCGTTTGCACGAATGCAGGAGCGAAATGTCATTGAGGTCGCACCGCTTGCCTACATGCGCGGCCGCACGCTCGATGATGCGTTCATCATCCTCGATGAGGCGCAGAACACGACCTCCGAGCAGATCAAAATGTTTCTGACGCGTCTGGGTACCAACAGCAAGATGGTCATCACCGGAGACGTTACGCAGATCGACCTGCCGGAAAAACGGCGGTCCGGTCTGATCGAAGCCATGAAGGTGCTCAGGAACGTGGAGGATATCGCGATCATCCGCTTTACCGAAAAGGATGTTGTACGCCACAGGCTTGTGCAGGACATCATCAAGGCATACGAGACATATTATCATAAAAATCCCAGCCGGAACACATAATTCCGGTCACTGCATGACAGACACAGAAAGGAGATCGTATCAAATGCAGCAAACAGGTAAATTAAAGGTAAGCATCAAGAATAATCAGAACAGCGTGAAGATCCCGTCCGGCATCCGGCTTCTGATCCGGCGCTGTTGTCATGCAGTGCTGATCTCAGAGGGATTCACCGATAACGCCGAGGTCAGTGTATCATTTGTTTCCAACACAGAGATCCGCAGTCTCAACAAGACCTATCGCGGAAAGGACAGCGTCACCGACGTTCTCTCCTTTCCGCTGACGAGCGAGGACGGCACTCGGGAGATCGACTCCGAGACCGGCAACGTGCTGCTCGGCGATGTGGTCATCTCAATTGAAACTGCCGTCAAGCAGGCAAATATCTACGGACATTCGCTGTCCCGTGAGATCGGCTTTCTGACCGTGCATTCCATGCTCCATCTGCTCGGCTACGACCACGAGACCAGCCCCCTTGACGAGCGCATCATGCGCGAAAAGGAGGAGTCTGTGCTCGAAAAGCTCGGCATTTCCCGTGAACTGACTTATACCGATCATGAGGAGCAGTGATATGACCAGATCCGTCTTTCTGACCCTCACCGGCAGAACGAATGCCGGAAAATCTACTCTGCTCAACGCCCTCGTCGGTGAAAAGATCGCCTCAGTGAGCAGCAAGCCCCAGACAACGCGCACGCGCATCACGGGAATCCTCACACAGGGCGAAACGCAGTACGTTTTCATTGATACGCCGGGGCTGCACCAGGGCAAAACGCGTCTCTCTACCCACATGATGAAAACAGCAGAGACATCCGCAGCAGATGCGGACGTTGTCCTCTACGTCATCGACTGCACCAAGAAGCTCCACGAGCAGGACAAGACGATGCTCGAAAGCATCACAAGGCGCAAGATCCAGTGCATCATCGTTGTCAACAAGGTCGATCTGCTTGAGGATAAATCCCGGATGATGCCGCTGCTGCTGTCGCTGGAAAACGCCTACCATCCGTATGCCATCATCCCGGTGAGCGCGGCGGAGCAGGATGGGATCGGTCAGATCATGGAGACGGCATCGGAGCTGGCACAGCCCTCCGTACACTTTTTTCCGGATGACAAGTTCACCGACCAGCCCGAACGCGTCCTGGCTGCGGAGATGATCCGCGAAAAGCTCCTGCGCCTGCTCAATGACGAGGTGCCGCACGGTGTTGCGGTCACGGTTGAGAAAATGGCAGAGCGCGATGACAAGGATCTGCTGGACATCTCGGCAGTCATCTACTGCGAACGCGATTCCCACAAGGGCATCATCATCGGCAAAAACGGCTCGATGCTCAAAAAGATCGCAAGCTCGGCAAGACGGGAGCTGGAGCATTTCTTTGAGATCCAGGTCAACCTCCAGTGCTTTGTCAAGGTCAAGGAAGACTGGCGCAACAAGGAAGGTCTGATCCGGAGCTTTGGTCTGAATGACGAGATCTGAACCCGGGATAATTCCACCCCCTTCTGCACATACTAATGGCGGGAGGGATGCGAAATGACATCTTGGGAGCAATTTGAATACAGCGGCGCGGTAGCGGATTATCTCGCCTACGCCGCAATGAAAGGGATGGAACATGCTGACAGTGAAGGGCGTTGTACTGACGCAGAGAATGCTCGGGGAGCAGGATCGGTTCATTGATATCCTCACAGCAGAGTATGGCGTGATCGAGGTGCTCGTCAAGGGTGCTGGCAAGATCAACAGCAAAACAGGGAGCGGTACACAGCTTTTTGCGTACTCGGAGTTCTGTCTGGCAGATAAAAAAAAGGGGGCGAGAATGCTGAGCAGCGTCTCGCCCATTCAGATTTTTTATGGTCTGCGCAATTGTGTCACAGCGGTGTCACTTGCCTCGTATTTCTCGCAGATCCTGACATTTGCGGTGCTGCCGCGCTCGGGTACGCCGGAGATCCTGCGGCTTTTGCTCAACTGCCTGCACTTCCTCTCGGAGGGCAGCCGTGATGAGCTGATGCTCAAGGCGATCTTCGAGCTGCGCATCGTGTCGCTCCTCGGCTATATGCCTGATGTAATCATGTGCCGTGCATGCGGCAGATATCTTCCGGAGGAGCTGGTGTTCGCTGTCGAGGATGGCTATTTCGTCTGCAAGGCGTGCCGGCAGCCCTCGGATGCACCGCGCACTTTGATCGAAATGCCTGCCGGCGTGCTGCTGGCGATCCGGCACATCGTGCTGTCGGATTTCGAGAAGATCTTCTCTTTCCGACTCAGCGAGAGCTGCCAGAAACCGCTGTATCAGTTTGCAGAGCAATTTCTGTCATACCACCTCGACCGTAATTTCCCGACGCTTGATTTCTACAAGACCCTGCGGGGAGACATACCAAATACAAGGGAGTAATGATATGCAGCCATTTGAACATGTACTAGAGCTGGACAAGGTACTCGCGCGTGCCGCAGAGTTTGCCTCGAACGAGACCAGCCGCAATATGATACGCACCATCCGACCCAGCTCCGACCTCGCCGAGGTACGGCAGGAGATCGAAAAAACCGATGATGCCCTCCGGCTGGCGATGCAGTTCGGCACACCGCCGTTCTCGGATTTCAAGGATATTTGCAGCATGGTCACCCGTGCCGCCTCCGGCGCAAGACTTTCCCTGCGTGACCTGCTCGATGTCGCCGACCTTCTGCGCCAGGTGCAGTCACTGCACGGCTGGTACGGACATTGCAGCGAATCGAGTACCTCGCTGGATTACCTCTTTTCGCTCATCGTACCGCTGGATGACCTCCTCACAACGCTTGAACGCTCCATCGCCTCGGAGGAGGAGATCGCAGACGGTGCCAGCCCGACCCTCACCGAGATCCGCCGCAAGCTCATCCGGCAGCGCGCCCATCTGCGCGATACCCTTGATCAGATGACGCGAAACAAGACCATGCAGAAGTACTTACAGGAGACCTCTGTCACCATCCGCGACGGTCGCTTTGTTCTGCCTGTCAAGGCGGAATACCGCAGTCAGGTGGCAGGTCTGATCCACGACACCTCCTCCTCGGGAGCGACACTCTTTATTGAGCCGATGCAGATCGTGGAGGCAAACAACGACATTCGCCTGCTCGAAAGTCGCGAGGTGGAGGAGATCGACCGCATTTTGCAAAAGCTCTGTGTCGCAGTGGGGGCGCAAGCTCCTGCCCTGTGCCGTCTGCACAGCACCTGCGCGGAGCTGAACTACTACTTTGCCAAGGCGAACTATGCCGCCTCGATCAAGGCAGTCAAGCCTGCCATCAGTGACGATGGCGTACTGGAGCTGAAACGTGCGCGGCATCCCCTGCTCGATCAGGCAAAGGCTGTCCCTATCGATCTGATGCTCGGTGAGGAGCACAACGCCCTTATCGTGACCGGTCCGAACACCGGCGGCAAGACCGTTGCCCTCAAGACCGTGGGTCTGCTCACGGCAATGACGATGTGCGGTCTGCTCATCCCCACAACGGACGGGAGCAGGATCTCGGTATTCCGCCACATCCTTGCGGATATCGGCGATTCGCAGAGCATTGAGCAGAGCCTTTCCACATTTTCCTCACACACGCTCAATGTTGTGGAGATCCTGAACACCGCCGATGATTCCACACTGGTGCTGCTGGATGAGCTGGGCGGCGGCACTGATCCTGTCGAGGGCGCGGCACTCGCCATCTCCGTCATCGACCACCTGAAACAGCTCGGTGCAAAGCTCATGGTGACCACACACTACCAGGAGCTGAAGCTCTATGCTGCCGACACGCCCGATGTCATCAATGCCTCATGCGAATTCAACACCGAAACGCTAAAGCCCACCTATCGGCTCATCATCGGCTCACCGGGCAAATCGAATGCGTTTGAGATCTCCGGACAGCTCGGCATTCCCAAATCCATCCTCGACCATGCGCAGTCTCTTGTTTCCGAGGAGAATCGTCGGTTCGAGAATGTGATCTCACGGTTCGAGGAGGCACGCAAGCAGCTTGAACAGGAGCGTGAGGAAGCGGAACAGCTCCGGCGAGAGGCGGAGCGTTTCAAGGCGGAATGGCAGGAAAAGCGTGACAATGCCGCCAAGGAGGAAAAGGAACTCCTCGAACGCGCCTCCGCGCAGGCGAGCCGCATCGTGGAATCCACCAAGGCGCAGTCGAACGCACTCCTCGATGAACTGGAGCATCTGCGAAAAGAAAAGGACAAAGCGGATTTCTCGGCACGTGTCTCTGCTGTCAAGGGTACAAGCGGTCAGCAGCTCCGTGAAATGTACAAGACTGCCAACCCTGTCATTGGATCAATTGACGAGAATGGCGAGTACGTCCTTCCGCGTCCCCTCAAAAAGGGCGATAAGGTGCTCATTGCCGATCTCCAGCAGGAGGCGGTCGTTTCCGGCGAACCGGACGGCGGTGATACTGTATTCGTGCAAATGGGAATCATGAAGATGAAGATCCAGGTGTCGCGTCTGCGTCTGCTCGACAAGACCCGGCAGAACAGCCAGTCTGCCAAAAAGAAACAGCCGCGCCGCGGTCAGGTTTCTGCCAAGGTCGAGCGAAAAGGCTCGATGGAACTGGATATCCGCGGTTATGCCTGTGACGAGGGCGTGATGGAGGTGGAACGTTTTATTGACGGCGCACTGCTCTCAAATGTAGGAACTGTCACCATCATCCACGGCAAGGGAACCGGACTGCTCCGCAAAGCTGTTCAACAGCGGCTGCACAGCATGAAATGCGTAAAATCCTACCGCAGCGGTCTGTATGGCGAGGGTGAGGAGGGCGTTACGGTCGTAACGCTCCGATAAGTTCTGTTTTTTATGATTTGTTCATAGATTTTCTATTGCTCTCATCAACAAAATCTGCTATAATAAAAGTAAATTGCTTTCTGATCACAAGGGGTCAATCTCCTTGGGCAATACAGAAAGGGGGATCCGACAGGTATGAAGAACCGGAAACGGATCGCTGTTCTGATGGGAGGCGTTATGCATAAGGCCTACCAGCATTTATTCTTACACGGTCTGCTCAGCCAGGCTTTTGCCCTCAATTATGATGTTGTCATTTTCTCCCCGTTTATGGGATATGACCTTGATACAGACTACCAGCACGCAGAAAACCGCGTATTTGAGCTTGCCAATTTCGAGCAGTTCGATGCCGTTGTCTATGCGCCCTGCTCGTTTACGAACGATGCCATCCGCAAGCTCGTGGAAACCCATCTTGAGGAGCGCTGCCGCATCCCGGTCATTGCGCTCGAAAGTGACGATCCGCGCTGGCACAGCATTCTCATGGATGATTTCCACGCCTTTGAGTGCGTGGTAGATCATCTGATCGAGGTTCACGGTCTGCGCAGGATCTATTGCCTGACGGGCTTTCAGGGGTATTTGCAGGCGGAGGAGCGTCAGCGCGGCTACCGCCATGCGATGGAAAAGCACGGACTGCCTGTTCCGGACGGCTATGTGATCTACGGCGATTTCTGGAAACAAGCCGCACTGGATCTTGCAGAACGTCTTGCCAGTCACGAGATCGAGCTGCCCGAAGCGGTCGTGTGCTGCTGTGAAACGGTTGCGGTCACGCTCTGCAACCGCTTAATTGAGCTGGGCTTTCGCATTCCTGAAGACATTGTGGTCGTTGGCTATGACGAGGGCGGCGAGGCAGCGGATAACGTTCCGTCCGTCACAACCTATGTACGCCCGATCGTGGATCTGGGAGTACGGGCTGTTCTCAGGATTCATGAGCTTGTTGCCGGGGAGCAGTCCGAGCCTGTCATCATCGACAAGGGCTACCTTGTTCCGGCAAAGAGCTGCGGCTGTTCCGAGAATTTTCAGCAGAAATTCGAGGAGCGTCAAAGGGAGATCCACGATATTGAAAACTTCCGCCAGATCTTTGAGGGAACACCTATGGCGGAAATGCTCAACAGTGCGCAGTCGCTCATGGAGCTGTTGCACAAAATCACCGAATATTTCTATCTGATCAACGGCATCAATGACTGGTATCTTTGCCTGTGCGATCAGTGGGACGACCTGTCCAAAAATTCCTCTGATGTCAAGGATTACTGCGACTATACAGAGGTCATGCACCAGCGTGTGATCTATGTTGACCAGATCGCCGATGTGGTCGATCAGCCGTTCGTACTCTCGGGAATTCTTCCGGCACTGCACGAGGATCGGGCGGAGCCGCGTGCCTATTATATTACGCCGCTGCACTTCAATGCACGGTGCTTTGGCTACACCGCACTCAGCTACGGCAATCGGACAATGGCATACGATTCGCTCTACCACGCATGGACGCGCAACCTCAACAATGCGCTGGAGTTCGTCCGCATCCGCAACTATTTCAACAGCATGAACCAGCGGCTGTTCGCCTCGTCCATCCGCGACACGCTCACGGGTATCTACAACCGTCACGGCTATACGCATTTTGCCGATGCACTGTTTGCGAAGGCGGCGGAGCATGCGCCGGAGAAAAAACTGCTCATCATCGCGGCGGATCTCGACTGTCTCAAGGTCATCAACGACACCTACGGACACATTGAGGGGGACAATGCCATCGCCATTGTGGCAAATGCCCTCAACACCTGCTCTGCCTATGGTGAGATCTGTGCAAGGATGGGCGGCGACGAATTCCTCGTGATCGGCTGCGCGGAGTACACCGATACGGTCATTGCACGGTACATCAGCTGCATCCACGAGTTTCTCGAACGCTACAATGCGGAATCCGGAAAGCCCTACAAGGTCGGCGCAAGCATCGGCTATGTCTGCACCGCAGTTCACAAGGGCGATTCCCTGCAAACCCTCACAGACGAGGCAGATGCACGGATGTATGCCAATAAGATCTTCCGCAAAAAGCAAAGGCAGTAACAGACCTTTTATATCTAAAAACCCGTCCTTACAAGATGCCGAAAAGCTGTCTCGGCATCTTGTAAGGACGGGTTCTTATACTACTCCCAAAAACAACAGATAAACTTACAGCATGACGGAATGTATGCCCGCAATTTTATCGATCACCACTTCGGGGATTCGTAGTATTCCTGCGAAAAATCAATAATTCTCTGCGTGGATCTCAAAATATGCCTGCGGATGCGCACAGACCGGACAGATCTCCGGTGCCTGTGTACCGACCACGATATGACCGCAGTTGCGGCACTCCCACACCTTGACCTCGCTTTTCTGGAAAACCTGCTGCATCTCAACATTTTTCAGCAGTGCGCGATAGCGCTCCTCGTGCATCTTCTCGATGGCACCTACTGCGCGGAATTTCTCTGCCAGCTCAG
>CAZKHW010000054.1:0-13547 GCA_964552525.1 uncultured Ruminococcus sp.
ATTTTCCAAAGTGCTCCTCCTTTCAAACGCTCACAAAAAATCATGAACCTTGCACATTTTAATGCAGCGTTTTATTCGTCCTTATCCTTGATCTGCCGCAGTGCTTTGACGATGGCAGGCGGCCACGGTACGCCGAGCCGGGTGGTGTTCTCCATGATGGACAGTCCCTCATTGGCGAGGTAAAATCCGATGGCAGCACTGCGGCACACGGCATTCTCACCGCCGAGCACCTGCGTGTCGAGGATGTGCGCCACTGCCACAACGAGGAGCATCAGCCCCTTTCTGGCGATGCCGAGAAATCCCGTGCGGCTCGACAGTTCACGCGCCTGGTAGCCAGCGATCAGACCGGTGATGTAGTCGATCACCATGAAGGCGATCAGCGCCAGCATCAGTCCGTCCGGCTCTCCCCAGAGGAATCCGGCAAAGGCGCAGACGGCGGCGGAAATGGTTTTCAGAATTGCGTTCCAGTTCATGTGATTTCTCCTTTCATTCCGGGATGAGAAGATCGCCCAGACGGACGTAGTTCTTCCCGTCCAGGGTGACGTTTTCCAGGCAGGCTTGCTTGGTATCCGGGCGGATCACAAGCCGCAGCACATCATCCGGGATGTCCTGTGAGTAGAGACTGGCGAGAGGAGCATGGAGCACAAAATCGCAGCCGACTCCTTCTATGGGAGAAACATAGTTTAAAAACGCTCCGTTGTGTGTGCTGCTGCTCATGATAGCAACGCTGGTAGCAGTTTGTATGGCAACTGCGCAAATGCCCTTGTCTCCGGTTATCTTGTTGGTACAAGCGGACATGCCAAATACGGAAAAACAGCGGTTAGCTGCCGTGCAAGGAATCGTATAATTGCCAGCCAACAGGAAAAAACCTTTGTCTGTCAGGGCAATAGCAGCATACCGAAAGAAGGAGGCACTCGAGCCATAGAGCTGACCGCTGCCATACAGCGTCGTGCCGTTGTAGGAGCACGCCATCACTTTCAAACCACTGCTGCTTGCGGATTTTAAGATCTTGATCCCTACCCACTTCTCATTACTGCCGGGCTGGTACTTCTTGAACAGTGTGTCACTTGTCCCGGTTTCGATTTCATCCCAGTCGTACCAGTCCGTCAAGTCCGCCACCAGTGCGTCATATCCGGTGGTTTCACTGGCACTGTCTAGGTGGTACTCTTTCATAAGTGTTTGCACTGCCATTTACATTTCCTCCGTTTCTTGTGTTTCTTGCAGGATGCCGATGTTTCTCCTCTCATCCTGTCCAAGTGACCGTTGCATTCGCAGCACCCCACGGTGCGCCGGAGATACTGCCTTGTGCTTTGTGGATCGTGATGGATGTGAGCGAATCGCACTGGTAAAATGCATAATTTCCAATCGTTTCTACATTAGAAGGTATGGTAATAGATCGTAACGCTGTGTCGCCGCTGAAAGCAGAACCTTTAATTGTTATAAGGTCATTTCCGAGAACAATGTTTTGCAAAGAATTACAATTTCTAAAACCGATCACAGACACGATCCCGGGTCCGATCACCACTGTTTCCAGCGCATTCAGACCATAATTATAGCCAACGGTCGAACCTTCTCCTCCGGAAAGATACAGGGTTTTCAAAGAGGTGCAGGAATCAAACGGAGACATATAACTGTTGCCGATCTGAGCATTGTTACCGCAATGGAACACAGCTTCCCGGAGATTGGAACAATACCTGAACGCAGCCGTGCCGATTTCCGTGACAGAAGTTCCGACATAAAGCTTTGCCATATTGGACAGGCTTTGCATGGAATTGGTAGGTATCGAGCTGATCCCGCAATCATCCCCGAAATGTACCAGATAATGATTGCCGGCGTGATTGCCCAGATACGTTTTCACAGCGTCTATGGTTTCCACATAATCCACACTGTCCGTTGGTTCCAGATCCTCATCCAGAAGGACAAGGGCGATCTTCGTTTTATCGTAGGCAGGCTCAGGATCAGGATCTGGCGTAGGATCGGGTGCAGGATCCGGCGCAGGCTCAGGATCGTCAGGCAGTATATTCAGGATGCCGATACCGGCTGTCACACCGGTCAGTATGGGGGTGAGTGTGCCGATGGGGGAGATGGTGGGTGGCGGTGCTGGGGGAGATGGTGCGCCTGCCACCGAAAAACCTATTGTGACTTTATCCTTGATCTTGAAATGCATATCCAAATTTCCATTCATTCTTCATCCTCCTGCGGACAAGGTTTTACGGTGAGCACTCCCATCAGCTTACGATACGACAGGCCATTCTCATCTATTAAACGAAAATGGAGCAAGAATGTTCCAGACAAAGCCCTAGTATCTTTACTTGTCAGAGTGACTTCAAATCCTGTTTTGGATGAAAGTGCTGTGCAGGTCTTTGTCAGGACACTTGTACCGGGTGTTTCCAAGTCAGAAAGAATCATCTGCATACTGCATTTGGATAGATCGCACGCGGCGGTGTCCGTTTCAATTTCGATCTCAAACGTTGGCAGCGTATCGCCGGCAAGGCACTCCAGTTCGCCGGCTTCATCAAAAAACTTCATAGTACCTCCCCCCTTATGAATTGGTAAAGACCGCATTCCAAAGTGCATCGATCTTAGAATCTATGACTCTGATATACCTAGCCAGATCATAATAATCTCCATCCAGATCAAAACGCAGCGTTTCAAAAGAGCCGCTTTCCGCTGTAATGCTGCTTGAAGTAAGGCTGCCGAACTTGGCAGAGCCGTCATCCGCTTCAATCATTGCTACGGGGAAGCCATCTGGTCTTAGGTTTTCGTTATAAAAATAGATGCCGCTCGCTCTGCCGCGAATTCTCCTTTTTGTACCTGCGTTCTCAACTACCCACTCGAGCGGAGAAAAAGTATTTTTCCAATTGCCGCAGTTAAGCTGTATGATATCGTCACCCTCAGAATCGGTTGATATCTGAATAGAACCGCCGGTGATATTGATTGCAGAAGCCGTGACCGTTCCATTTGTGTCAACATGGAAGGTGTCATCGCCGTTCCGGATCTCTATACCCGTCAGTACTCCTGCGGTGATGAAGTCCGCCACAAAGCCGTTGTCAAATGTCGCTGCCATATTGTAATCTCCGTCATAGCCGTTGTTGCTCACACCCCATCCGTTGGCATTGTACCGCCATACACGCGTGTTTTCGCCGTACTTGTCACGGCTGTTCATGATGAGAAGTTCTCCTGTATCTTCGTTGAATTCCAGATATGAGTTCCCGGCAAGCCCCAGCATGGCACTTGCCCGATCGTGTGCCCTGCTCAGTACATCATTTTCTACTTTCGGGATCTCATACGTCACATAGTTGTACGTCTTGTTTGCTTTGACGGTCAAGGATTCTGTCTTTTCGCCGATTTCCAGTGTGGAGCGCGTCGGCTCGCAGATGTTGATATGTCGCTTGACGCAGCGCAGCCATTCGTTGATGCTCATGAGAGCGTTCTCTGTCTTGTAGCTGTCACCAACGGTAAAGCTCTCTGCGTCCAGTCCGATCAGAGCAAGATCAAGTGCTGTAAGCTTGAAATGACGCTTTCTGGTATTGTTCTGCTGTAGGAACTCCTGTGCTTTTTGCAGCAGATTGGATGCCACTGTCACATCGTCCCACTCATAGGTCGCGCACTGGTACGTCCCGTATTCTGCATACGCTTCCGCATCATCGATCCAAATGCACCCATCATTGACCGATGCAATGGTCAGGCGTTCTGCGGTTTCGTCATTGAGCTGTTTTCCAAGAGGAATCAGACGTGTGATGATGTTGGACGGATCCTGTGTGACCTCGATCTCCTGTAAATTCTTCGCAAGCTCGATTTTTGTAGAGCTGTTCTTTCCGTAACGCTTGAGGTAATCAAGGTATAGCTTACCGCCGGCTTTCCGAATCCGGATCTCACCGCCGAGCCGATTTACCAGAAGCTCGCGGATCTCCTCAAGCGTCCGACGGTAGGCAGTGGTCTTGCTGCTGGTATCGTGAATATCGCATTCACCAAGGAAAATGTGCTTTCTTGGCTCTGTCATGGCATTATGTGCCGCAAGAACCGCTGTCAGAAAATCCGGTACATCCGTATCCTTATAGGTGTGATAATCCTGTACGCTGTCCATCAGGAAACCCATATAGCCCTCCGCCGTCCACTTGTAAGCGATCGCGCCGGATTTTTTCATAGTCCCGGTCGGCTTCCAGAGGTAGCCCTCGAATTCAGGACGCTGCATGACGGTGTTGTACACCTCGATCTCCGTAGTCATGGATTTCAATGACGAAAAGCCTTTGTTCTGAGGGAAAATCGAAAACGTCATTTTGGGGACGGCGTTGATCTCATCATCAATTGACCCGGACGCCAGCTTTTGCAGGCTGTCCGGATCGCTGTCATGGATCACAATGTTCTGGCTGCCGTTTTTTACTGTAATGCGATACATCAGATCTTTCCCTCCATTTTTGCAATGTGATCATTCATGAATGCCACCCATCCTTTGTGATTGTCGGTATAATAGCCGCTGCCGACATTCGCTATATACTCCTGCACAAGAATTGCGTCCTCGGAATTGATCGTGCCGTCCCGGTTAGCGTCCGCCCGATCAAGCTGCTCCTCGTTCAGCCCCGGCTCATCTCCGGCACCGATGTCAGCAGCGGCTTGCAGGATGAGAGTCACGTCAGACGAATCGACCATCCCATCCAGATTGACATCCGGATACGGTGCCGTAGCCGTAGTGTAAATGACAGAGGGACGGTCTGGCATGCGCAGTGGGTATGCCGTAAATGTCACCGTAAGCCTGCACACGCCTCCTGTTATTTCAGGCTTTTCAATGCGCGTGCATTTGGCAAGATAGTGATATCCCGGCTCCTCGTCATCGTGTAGCGCGATGCGCTGCATCGGCGCGTACAGCCAGTTGACAATGGCATCCTTCTTACGGATCAGTGCTGCACGGGTCGGCGCAGTGAACGTCAGCACATATTTCAGTACTCTGTCCTCATAGATCTGCCTGCCAGTCAGACAGGAAAAATCATAACTTACATTCGAGTATGGAACACGCTCCTCCACAAGCTGTTTTGCCGGAATTGGCTTCTCGCGCGAGGAGATGACTGCATGAAACGCATACCAGGAATGCTGTTTGTTGAATCTAATGCCTCGCATTACTTCCTCCTATTCTCGTCCTCACTGATCTCACCAAGAGCTTCATTCATTGCCGGTGCCAGCTCCCCAACGACCGCACCGCTGTCCAGAACTACGTCTCTCGGGATCGCAGCGAGGATCATCGGGAAATAGTGTTCAGAGATATTCACAAGGCGTTCGATCCATCCTGCAAGTGCGGCATTCTCCGCCTGCACCGCCGTCCGGACAAACCCGAGCAGCGTATCAATGGGAGCGACCGCCTCAGCACCGGCTTCGCCGCCTGCCTGCGCCCTGCCCGTTGCCGGATTGAATCCGAATACAGTCGGCTGCCGAAGGATACCGCCTTTGGCGTACCAGTCGATACCGAAGGATGGCACACTTGGCGGATCAAGGCTGAAGCCGCCGGTGATGCTGAAATGTGGCAGCTTTAGCTTTGGCAGCGACCATGAAAAATTGAAAAAGCTCTTGATCCGGTCAATTGCGTTTTTCACGAAGTCTCTGGCAGATTCGATCTTGGTCTGCACGCTGGTTTTGATATTGTCGAAAATGCTCACCACTGTGTTTTTCGCAGCGGTCAGCTTATCGGAGATCGTGCTGCGAACCGCATCGAAGATCGAGGTGACGCGCTCCTTTGCCGCATTCAGCTTCTCGGAAATGGTATCGCGGACTGCCGTGAAGATCGTCATAGCAAGGCTCTTGATGAATTCGAGCTTCGTCTGAAAATACGTGCTGACAGCATCCCAGATGGTCGTGAACAGGTTTCGGATGAACTCGAACACCGTCCCGATGACGTTTCGGATTGCGGTCAGATACACGGTAACGATTGAAATATAGGTGTTCCAGATATTCCGGAAGAATGTGCCGATCGCCGTGAATACGGTCGTAAAGACGGTCTTGACGCGATTCAGATATTGCTGAACTGCGTTCTTGATGAACTCCCATGCCTTGATGAGCGCATCCTTGCAGTTCTCCCACAAAAAACGCCACGGGAGCGTGACGAGCTGAATGTACCCCTTGACCAGCTCCACGATGAACAGAAAACCGACCTGGATCGCATTCCAGACAGTCTGGAAGAATCCGCTGACTGCATCGGCAATATTTTGAAGGAAATGTTTCGCTCCGTCAATGATGCTGTGGATCCAGTCGTAGAGATACGCTCCGTATCCCTCGAGGAAGTCCCACGCATTTTGCAGGAAGCCCGAGATCGCATCGATCGCAGCCGAAACGGCTTTTTTCACCGCCTCCCATGCTGATGTGACAGCATTCCGAAAATCCTCGTTTGTATTCCACAGCACCACAATGGCAGCGATCAGACCGACAATGAGTCCGACGATCAGCACTGCCGGATTTGCCAGCATGGCAGAATTGAGCAGCCACTGCGCAATGGTTGCGCCCTCATTTGCTGCCTGATACGCCTTGAAGGACTTTACCAATGCATCCACGATTCCCGTAATGGTCATAGCTGCCTTGCATGTCACAAGTGCGGTTGTGACACCTGCGATGGCAGGCGCGATCTTGTCGAAGTTGTCGATAAGCACCCCGAGCATCGGCACGACCTTATCGGTCGCAAACTGCACCAGACCCCGAAGGGGACTTTCAGCACCCTCGAAGATCTTCAGTTTCAGCTCATCGAACGCACTGTTCATGGCTGCCAGATCGCCCTTCAGGTTATCGTTCATAGTTGCTGCCATATCTGCGGCAGCACCGTCTGCATTCCGAAGCGCTTCCTCATAGTATGCGACATTGGACAGCCCCTCGTTCAGCAGGAGATTCAGACCCTTGGTCGAATCTGCTGTGAACGTTGCTGACATCGCCGCTGCGCGTTCCGCATCGCCCATACCATTGGTCGCAGCTTCGACTTTGGTCAGAATGTCGGTCAGATCACGGAAATTACCATTGGCATCCATGACGGAAATGCTGGTATCGCCGATCGTGATCTTGCCGTCATCCATCGCATTGGTGATGTCGCGCATGATCGCCGCAAGTGCTGTACCGGCTTCACTGCCCTTGTAGCCCTGATTTGCCATTGCCTCGAGCAGGGAGGTTACGGTCTCCACATCCTGCCCGGCTGCATTGAGGTTTGCCGCACAGTTCTTATAGGCTTCGCCAAGCTGCTGCGCCGTGATATTGGAGTTGGATTGCGCATAGGCGAGCATGTCCGCAAAATACGCAGCCCGATCCGCACCCATGCCGAATGCGGACAAGTAGTCCGTCACCATATCCGATGCAGAGACAAGCTCCATGCCGGATGCCGCCGCCAGATCAAGTACCCCGCCCAGTGCCGAGGTAGATTCCTTCACCGACCACCCGGCAAGCGACATATATTTCAGAGCCTGTGCCGCATCATTCGCAGAGAACGTGGTCGTTGCGCCAAACTCACGGGCAGTCTGTTCAAGCTGTGCCAGCTCCTCATCGGATGCGCCGGAGATCGCCTGCACCTCGGACATTGTTGCCGTGAAATCCGTGCCGAGGTCAATGACCTCCTTGGCGAGATCCATGCACTTGTCCACGACCCTTGTGATGACATTCGCTGCAAGATTGGCGAGGGTAACAGACCATGTGGAAAATTTCTCATCTGATTTCTTGGCAGATTCGCCGGATTCTTCGATCGGATCCTGTGCTTTCTCTACGGATTCACCCATGCCCTCCAGTTCTTCACCGGCACCACGGGCAGACTCCGTTACTTTGTCGATCTCCTCGACCGCATCCGCATACTTGACGGAGACCGTGCCGAACAGAGTAAACAGATCCATTTATTTTCCGCCTCCTTCCGGCACAAAGCTGTCGAGTATCTCACCGGACAAAGCGATCTGCCGCTGCACCTGCTCCGCAGACATTCCCGGGTCCTGTCGCTTTGTCTGTCTCGGAGCAGGTGTCCGCAGCTTTTTCAGAAAGTCATGAAAGGAAAGGTTCTGCATCTCCGAGAACGGATTGGCATTCAGCGCACAGTACAGCTCCCAGCTTTTGTCCTCGTCATGCTGTTCGAGGATGGTCGAAACAGTCAGCTCTAACCGTCCTCTCCGGAGTGCGCCGTTAACGTAATCACCGGGGCAGGGGTATCTTCGGTAGAGGAGGTCTCGGAATCGGTCTGCTCCGTAGCCGCTAATCCGACCACATCCGTGAAAAAATCCACGATGTCCTCCTTTTCAGCAAAGTCCTTGATGAGCCGCACGAACTTGCCGATCTTCATTGTCCGCAGATCATCCCTCGTGACAGAGTGTCCGTTTTCCCACTGCGTACATCCAATCAGGAACGTATACAGCGGTTCACGTGCTGTCGGGATGTGCTTGATGATCGCACCTGCCGCTTTCATCGCCAGCACCAGACCGATGCCCTTCATATCCTTGCCGCCCTTACGCAGCGCATTGATCTCCTCCTTATCGAACACACCAATGATGTGATTTACACCGACTGCATCGAGGACAGCGCAGAAGTCAAATGCGTTGTCCACCGTCAGATCCAGAATTTTCATGTCCATCTGTAGTTTCCTCCTTATCCTGCCTGCGTTTTTGCTCCGGAAGGGGTCGGACAAATTCTCCGACCCTCCGGATCTCGCCGTACCTTGCCTTACTGATCGTCAGCTCCTCGCCGACCGGGTGCAGCTTACCCGTGTGTATGTCGATAAAGCTGCTGATTACCTCGACCCTCATCGGCAAGACTGGCTGGCTCTGCCTGCGCATCCGGATCGCTGCCAGGGAGCTTGCGCTCCTCGATCTTCTTAGTGCTGCCGCCCTCAAACTGTGCCGGGAACTGCTTCTGCAATCCCTCGAGGAGAGAATCCCAGTCTTTGATCTTGCCGGATTCGTCCAGCTCGGCGGTCTTACCGTCGGCTTTCAGCTTTTCGGTGAGCTTGTAGGACAGATAATCCACATCGACGGCCTTTGCCTCGATCAGACCGATCTTCACGGCATTCGCAGCACGCTCAGCGGCGAGGTCTGCCTGCAATGCGGCGACCTGCTGTTCGTAGGCAGTGACCTTACCGTTCAGATCTGCCACATCGACACCCTCAAAGCCGGTCAGCTTCTGATTTGCGACATCAAGCTGCAACTGTACAGAATCTGCCTTGTTCTTCTCCCGGGTGATGTCCTTGCCGTTTTCAGCCATGATCTGGTCGATGACTTCTTTCTCCAGACCAAGCCCCTCCAGAAATTCACGTTTCATACTTGTGTACCTCCATACGATGATTTTACGGGGTTACGTCCCCGGTGAGCTGATAGTTTTACGCCGTTCCGGGCATACAAAAAGCACCTCATTTCTGAGATGCTTATCTGTATCTTGTTCCATAACGCCGTCTGTGCAGGATACCGCATACATACTCCTTATAGCACGGATACAGCCCGAGCGGCGTTGTCAGCGGATAGATATACATGTCTTCACCAACTTTCTGGTATAACAAAACCGCCCATTACTGAGCGGTTTCATCCAAATTTTTCAAATCTTCACGCATCTGGGCGAGTATGTTGTCAATTCCGTCTCCGTCCCAATAAGTCCATGCATCATCGAACACATTGTTTTGTGCTTCATCCAGCGTTGCTGCTTCAATGCAGTAATTTATTCCCTCGTCAACTGCTGAGAAAGAATCAAGCCTGATGTATGTGTCTCCGATTTTGTAACACCGGATCACATCCATACACTTAACTTTTGATTCCAATGTTACACTTTCGGCACCAAATTCATTCACCCATAACGCGGTAATCGCTGCCACATATTCAGGATTCATTCTTCTCCTCCTAATCTATCGGTGTTCCGTCTATTTTGAAACGGTGCGTTCCGTATTCGCCATCGCTGAGCTTGTAATACTCACCGTCATGGTGTGAGCGTTTTTCCGGATGGAACATCAGTACCTTTTGCATGGAATTGTCGAAATACACACGATAGCCGCCGCCATTCTCGAATAGAATGCCTTTGAAACTTCCTTTTCCGAGCGGTTTGACCTCAAAGCCAGCATCTTTGAAATGCTGATATTTCTCTGCCGGTGTGCTTTCTCCTAACAAAGAGGGGGCTGCGATATATTCCTCAAACGTGCGCCCCTTTGCTACTTCCATTATACCACTTTCCGTAGATTTGTCAATAGGATTTTCCGGATTCATCGGGAGCTTTTCAATCTGTTCCAGATACTTTTCCTTGAAATCCTCAAATCCCTCAACCGCTGCCAATTCCTTCGCCGCATCCGTCTCCCGGAGTGCCTGCAATTCCGCATCGCTGAGTGCCCACCTTGCACGCTGGAGCAGAGCACAACGGCAGTGGATGTCCTCCTCCGGTCTGCCGAAATTTCCGGGATACTGCACCTTGATTCCGGCGACTTCAAACGGCTGGTCGATCTCTCGGAGCTGTCCATTGAGCTGGTTGTGATGCTCTCGTGTGCGCTCATCATGTGCGGCACTCCACTGCTTCACCACATTCGCACCGGCTGCCTTTGCCTCCTGACAGCCGTCCATCTGCGCATCGCAGGCGATGCGATGGCCTTCAGTGCGGTCAATGCGCATAGCATTGTAGGCACTCACATTCCCCTGACGGGCAATTCCGGCGGCGGTATCGTGCCAGCTATGTCCGGATGCAATGCCGCGCGTCACCTCGGCAGCAATCGCCGTTTTGAGCTGCGCGATGTTATTGCCGAGCCGGGTGTACATCGGCACGCTGATCTTGCTGTCGGTCGTAATCGCACGAACCACATTCTCCTGCTGGATGGGAGTAACTACCGGAATGCCCTGATGATGAATGTCGTACATCGCGCCGACAAATCCGTTCGTGTAGCAGTCCTCCAGATAGCTCTGGATGCTCGTGTAGTTCTTGTCCTCGAAGCCGTCCAGAATGCCGCTGATCTGCTTGGCAAGCGCCTGCTGATACCGCAGCTGATACACGGCAGCAGCATCGGAGGGATTCTGTGTGATACGGAGAAAATAGACCTGTATCTTCTCCTGGATCTCCCACATCACATCGTTGTACATGAGCTGCAATATCCGGAGGATGCGCTGCTCGTCCTTGATGAGCGCACGCTGCACCTGCTTCTCCCACTTATTCATCCGGCGCGTTCTCCAGAGCCGTCAGTGCTCGCTGTGCATCCTCTGTGGGATCATCGGGGAATTTATCCTTGATGTCCTCATAATCCCAATCCATTACCGTGCAGAGGTCTTTCCGAACCTGCTCAGACGGGGCTTGCGTCAGCAGTGACAGCAGCGTGTTGACCTGTATCTGCCGTGTCTGCGCCTCGGTGCAGGCGATTTGTGCATTGTCGGCAGCGTTGGTCATCACCTCGCGCTCAAACCGGAAATACACATCACTGCTCTGATAACTCGTGCCCTGTTCCTTGTTGATCTCATCAAGAACGACCCCCACGATCTTCCGGAGGAACTGCTTCACTCGCGCTTCCAGCTTGTTGCATTTCAGATCGAGCAGCGCATACCGGGACTTGATGACCACGTTGGTGATATTCCCGTCTCCGACCTCGGCAGCATTAAATCCCATGCCGAAGCGGTAGATGTTCTTTTCATCCAGCTCCAGCTTGACTTTCCGCGCCTCGTAGGGCACCTGAATGGTGCGGATGTTGAGATCGCCATCTTCATCCACGCCGACGACCTTCTTGGTGCGGATATTCTTTTGCAGCTCGTCAAAGCTGCTGCCCTGAAAGCCCTTGACCACATAGATTCCCTCAGCGAGGTCTTGCAGATTGTTGGACAATCCGCACGCCATCAGGTCATAGTCATCGATCAGTGCCTTGACGGGTTTCAATCCGGAAATGCGGCGTTTGTTATTGTCCAGCCGGAAGAAAGGAATGAAGCCAAGCCCCTCGTAGTAGGTACTATCGTCATTCTCTTTCCGGTAGATGACATGTGGGCGCGGATTGACCTTTTCCGCC
Organism: uncultured Ruminococcus sp.; assembly: GCA_964552525.1. Classification (GTDB taxonomy): domain Bacteria; phylum Bacillota; class Clostridia; order Oscillospirales; family Ruminococcaceae; genus UBA3855. Next base: position 11,951 of record CAZKHW010000054.1, read on the forward strand.
GCGTCAAGCTCCGGCAGACCGTTATCATGCTGTACAAAGAGCGTGACATTCTTATCATCCCAAACCTCGATCTTGCGGACGGTCTTGCCTTTCAGGTCGATACGCTGCACATAGCTGTAGATGACATAATCCCTGCCATCAGAGGTATACCGCCCCTCTGCCTCGACCACATCGAGGGCATCCGCACACTGGAAGGCGAGCCGCCCCTTACTGTTCCGGTACGCATAGAGATAATCCCAGCCCTTAACGATCGCACCGGTGACGGCATCGTTCAGCTCGGAGAGAAATTCTTCATTCTGGTTGAAATACGCATCAAGCTGTTCCTGGATCTCCGGCATTTTGGAGAATGCAAAGCCCTCTTTGCCCGATAAGAGATACTGCACCTCCTGATCGACCAGCTCCGTGAAAAAGCAATGCGGAATCTTAATATTGGATCGCATGGTGTCCTCGCGCAGATTGCCGTCATCGTCAAAATAGAAGATGCGGTAATCCTTGATGTCGTGCTCCCCGTCATAGTACCGCTGACCAATACGCGCTTTACGCTTGGCTTTGGAATCCCGATCCGCATCAAGCAGAGCCTGGATCTCCTGTGGTGTCAGCATTTATATCACCCCCTATATAAGCCATTTTCTTTCCCGGATGCACTCCTCCAGCGCATAACGCATAGCATCCATCAGGTGGTTAAAATCATCAATGGGTTGATTGATTTTGTTGCCGAAGCGATCCGTATCCCAGACATAGCAGCTCACCTCGGTGAGGAAATTCACACAGCGCGGATGCACGATGATCTCAAAGTTCTGGATCCACTGCACCCCGTTCGCGATGCTGTCCTTTCCCTTGCGGCTGCCCTTGATGCGCAGACCGTAACCCTTCAGCTCGTCAATGTCCTTTGGGGCAGAACTGTCGCCGGTGATCCGCTCCTTGCCGTACTCCATGTCGGTGATCTTCTGGTAGATCGCCTGATTGCTCATTCCGCGCTCATAGAATTCATCCCACACATAGATCCGCTGATTCGGTTTGTCCAGAAACAGGACGATAAACGCCGTCGGGTCGTTCGTGTAGCCGAAGTCCAGCCCGAAGTACGCGGGCAGATGCCGCACCTGATCGAGCTGAAAGCATTCCTCCCGGTAGTTCTCGAAGATCAGTCCCTCGGTCACGCCCCAGTCTCCCAGACCGGCAACCTTGTAACGGCGCGGATTTTTCCGCCGCATCTTCTCGAACAGCGCGAGATCTGAGCTGTCGAGCCATTCATTGCAGAGATAATTGGTTGTCAGCGCAAGGGTATCCGCAGACGGATCGTCAAAGAATTTTGATTTGAGCCAGTGACGCTCATTCCACGGGTTGAACGTGATCGTCCATTGTTTGAACAGTCCGTCAGGCACTTCACCTCGAATAGATTCATCAAGCGTATCAAAATCCGCCTCTCGCATGACCTCATATGCCTCTTCGAGCCACGCCCAGCAGAGCACGCCGACCTCGACTGTGATCGAGGTGACCTTCAGCGGATCATCCAGTCCCCGGAAGTAGATCTTCTGCCCGGTGGGCTTGTAGGTCATCTCCAGTGGGGACTCCTTGATCTCCCACCAGCTATCGACAC
>CAZKHW010000055.1:0-13394 GCA_964552525.1 uncultured Ruminococcus sp.
CCATATTTTCTTATGGTGATTATTGGCATTTACACGGTTCTTTATTCAGCCTCCGCTATTCTGTATTCGATCATCTCTACGGCTCGGGCTAACGGATTGAACGCTGAAAAATACTTGACCGAGTTGTTCTCAAAACCGAATGGCACAATTCTTTTACCATGGAAAATCTAATACGCTCTTAACCTCGCTGTGTTTTCGGCGAGGTCTTTTTCTGTCGTATTACACGCTACTTTATTTTACGCTTACGACTCAACAATCAGTCTGATTGAATCAGGACGTTATACATTTGCTGTGGAGGGATTAGCAGATGAATTTGCAGGAACACAAGTTCAGCAATATGCAGAAGGAGATACTCAGCTTGCTTTTGCGGCGATATGAGAATAGTGCGACTTATAAAGATAAAAACAAAGTAAACCAGAGTTTTTCCTGTAAGCCGGAGGAAGTGTTCCCGGACTATCATGCAGATACTACAGATATTCAGGAAATTGAGGCTTTTGAGCGTGAGGTATCGGAGCTTGAGAATGCCGGATGTATACGTATAATAAAGGCACAGGGTGAGATACAGAAAATCACCCTGTGCCCGGAGGCTATTGTGCAGTGTCGAGGAGCGTTAGGACATGAGGACAAACAATCGATTCTGAAAAGAAGTGAGGAGATTCTGCTTTGGTATTGCAATACGAGTGAGCTGCTACAAAATATATGTGATGCACAGATAGAGCGGCTGAAACAATATAAGCTACAAAATCTCACCAAACAGGATGCAGATTTGGAGGATGCACTGCGCTGTATCGCAGCGATTGAACGGAACGATGCAGAGTGTATGGAACGTGAATTTTCAATTGCAATGTTCGGAAACAGCAAACGCTTTGAGAAACGGTTCAAAAGCGTGGTGTGTACACAGCTTCTCTGCTATTCACCTTACGGTGAGGAAATACGGAAAAATGTGCATAAAAAGCATCAGAATCATGCGATTCTTTCCTGTTATCAGATTGAGCAGAATCCGTCTTATATCTATCTGAAAGGAGATGGTGAAATTGTGTTAGAAGATGGAACGCATATGCAGTTATCGGCTCTCTATCCCATCGCACTTTCCTCAGATACTGTGAAATGTATTCAAACGATTACAATTAAATGTGACACGGTAATGATAATTGAAAATCTGACTTCGTATCATCGGATGCCCTGTGACGGAAGATTTCTGGTATTTCTGAATGGCTATCATAATCATATTAAAACCCTATTTCTGAATAAAATCGCCTCAGATAATAAAGTGTTTCACTGGCTGCATTTTGGAGATATTGACCCGGATGGATTTCATGTCTTGCTGAATCTGATAGATAAAACAATGCTGCCCTTTCGGCCGGCATATATGTCTTTAGAGGAACTGAATACATATTCTGAATACTGGAATGATTTGACAGCACATGATCGGACAGTAGCTGAAAAACTGATCCGAAATCAGCAGTATACGGAAATCATGACATTTTGTCTGGAATATAACTGCAAGCTGGAATAGGAGTGTATTAGCTGGGATATTGCAAAAGACGACTTACATAATCCTGTGCGGAGATCACGAATCATTTCGCCAAAGCCATAGGTTGTGGTGTGCATTGGGTTGCGTTCCTTTTCAGACAGCAGGGGAAGCCCGGAAGCGGTAGCCATTTCAATGACAGCAGTCTGATTTGGAAGAATGCCATATTGTGCCTGAATGGGTCTGCTGAGTGGGTCGGAAACAGTGACGGTTTTGTATGTTTCATTCAGACCTGAAACAAGAGCCGCCGTTGTTCCCTCTCCACCGTCAGCAAGGGGACTTATGGTAATTTCAGCATCCGGAAAGGCACGGAGAATGCGTTACATGACGTTCAAAGTCGGAATTTGCGATTACATCAAATACAAGTAGTTGTGCAACATTACCAAGGAGGAATATCGAGACAGGGTAACCTATCCCTCTGGCAGAGGGATAAATGTTCCCTATGTATAATAGTATAAAGGCAAACGGCGTGAAAAAAACAATCGGAAATGCAATCTCGGTACGGCAGGAGAGGGCTGACAGCTTTGACAGACTGTTGCTGTACCGAGATAAATTTTTGACATAACTAAGGACGATTTCGTTACAAGAAATCGAAAACGATTAACTCTGGATGACAGAAATTTGACCCTGTATAGATGCACAAATAATGTAAACACACCATGTTGAATTTGCTGAAAATGCGCTCATTATTCAGGCATTGTATTGACATTTAGTGCCGGTCAGGTTATAATACATGCAAGGGGCAGTGTATGATGCTGCTGTCTGAGTAACGATACGGATGTGATAAATAGATCATGACAGACAAGGAAGTAAGAAAGTTAAAACGAGTTGAATTGCTGGAGATCTTGTTTTATATGGAAAAGGAGCTGGAGGAGCTGAAGCAGGAGAATGAAGAACTGCAGCAGCGTCTGAAGGGCAGCGCGCTCTCTGAGGTTGATCTGGAACGGATCGCTGAGGCAGTGGCACGGCGGCTGGACGGTGAACCAGCTCACACGGATGATGCGGATGAAGCTGCACCGGCAGAATCGGATGCAAGGACAGACGCTGATGCACAAGCGGATGCAGACGCAGAGCCGAAAGCATCTGTGGGGGAGTGACGAGATGGAAACTGCACAGGAGACAAGGGACGTGCAGCGTGACCTCCCGACTGCGGAGCAGTTAGCGTCCGAGCTGCAGCGTATCAATTACAAAAAGGGATTCCAGAAAACGTTTGCCAACACAGTTGGTTCGCTCCTGGTCGTAGCGGCAATTGCCGTTTTGATCTCGATGCTGTTTTTACCGGTGCTTCGTGTGACCGGAACGAGTATGTCGCCGACGATGCTCAATGACGAGCTTGTGATATGCAGCAAGCGGGCGAACTTTCAGACGGGTGACATCGTGGCGTTCTATCTGAACAACAAGATCCTTCTCAAGCGAGTGATCGGAACGGCAGGAGATTGGATCGACATGACGGAGGATGGAACGGTATATGTGAACAGTGAGCCGCTCGATGAGCCGTATCTGATGGAAAAAGCGTTCGGCGAATGCGACATCACTTTACCATATCAGGTTCCGGATAACTGTATATTTGTTATGGGTGACAATCGTTCTGTGTCTGTGGACAGTCGTTCAGCGGCAGTCGGCAGCATCGCGGATGAGTACGTGATCGGAAAGGTGGTTTTCCGGTTGTGGCCGTGGGGACGGATCGGTTTGACATAAGAATACAAAAACCAGGTATCATATACAATTAAGAGAAGGAGGGGGATAGGTTGTGAGAGAATTTCAGTCAAAAGTGAACCTGCTGTTGAAAGATCACAAGAAGCATAAAAGATATCTGGCATTTTTGCTGGCGTTGTCCATGATCGTTTCTGTGGCAGTGCCGTTCAGCTTGATTATGCCGGCGGTGAGTATGACGCTGCAGGATATACAGATGGAGAATATGGGGGCGGAAATACCACAGGGAGCAATCAATGTTGGTGAGGTATCTGACGGTAACAATTATTTCAATGTGGCGTTGACTGACGCAAATGGCAATGAACTTTATCGGAATTGGACTGCAATGAATGCCGAAGGTAATCTTAAGAACGAGTTTTATGAAAATAAAGGTTATTCTGTCGTTGGCAGCAGCGTAGGACTTTCGTTTATATTGGAGTATTTCAAGAAGGAAGTCGGAAACAGTCTTTCCGACAGCGGTCCTCATCTGTATATGGATATTACCGGACTTGTCGGTACAGATACAACATTTGTATTGCAGGACGGTGCCAAAACGGGAGACGTTACTGACGGTGACTACTATAATGCAAAAGGTACTCCGAAAGCCGGTACTTATGAAATTACAGATGAAGGATTGATTCTGATTACACTGACACCGGAGTACATTGCGTATGTACAGGAGGGCGGTGGAGATCTGAAAGGTACGTTGTCTTTCTCTGGTACACTGGGACGTTCTGAAGATGAAGACGGCAATCGGCAATTTAATGTTGGCGGATATCCGATCGAAGTAGACTTCAAGGATCAGTATCCGACAGTTACAAAGCAGAACACCATCAATTCTTCTACCGGTAAAGTAGAGTGGACACTCGCTATCGACAACAGCGGTAAGGTGGATTTAAGACAGTACGAGTTGTCCGACTACATGCTGTCCTCTGCGCAATCTGTAACGATCACACCTGACAGTGTGGGTAGTTGGAACGGCAGTTCTATTGTGTTTACAGAGGCTGCGAAGAATGAGGAATACATTATTGTTACATACGATACGGAGATTACACCTGACCAGTTGAAAAATGGAATGGTGGAGAATACCGTAACGCTGAAAAAGCCGGGTACTGAATATTCTCAGGAAAGCTCCTCAAAAGCAACATTTGACAAAACACCTGTTACTGTAAACAAGAACGGTACACAGGACTATAGCAGCGGCAAGTATGAAGGCAAGATCAACTGGACGATCGATTTGTCCAGTGCATATGGTACATCTTTAAAAGACTATATCCTTGAGGATGTCAAGATTCCGGATGACTATACTTCCACTCCAAGCAATGCCCTTGTTTCTATGGGGAATGGAAAGTGGAAGCTGAATACGGATGAAAGCCGTGTGACCATTCGATATGCAGCACCAGCAACGGCAGGAGAGAATAATGTCAATACTGCAACGATCCTGTATCCCGGTGGTACGGATAAGATTACCGAAGATACCAAGAGCGTTGAGTACAAGAAAGAATCGGATTTGCTGGATTTTGAAAAGAATGGCAATTACGATCAGAATAGTCATGAGATCACTTGGACAATTACAGTAAAGCCCATTGGTACGACTCTGAACGGCTATACATTGACAGACGCACAGTTCCCTGCAAGTCTGGATGATTTCACATTCAGAGACAGCTGGATCAAGGACAAAGTGGAACTGAATGGTTCAGCTCTGAAATTCAAGGATGATTGCAATATCCAACAGAATGTTACCTTTACATATAAGACCAAGGTAACGGATGTCAATGGAGAAGCAGAGGTGACAAATCCTATTGAAGATAATAAGGGTCACAAGTATACACCAAAGGTAACAGTTACATTCAGAAACACACTGGATAAAGCCCTGAATACAGCAAATGATACCAATGTGGCTTCCAGCGGTGCATACACCAAGGATCTGGATTGGACAGTAAACATTGTAAGAGATGATTCGTTCCAGGGTATGCAATATACGGATGTTCTGAATGCACCGGATGGCACAACTACCCATACCATTTCCGCTGAACAGCTGGCTGCAATGAAAGTATACGGCGGAAAGTCGGAATGGAATCTTGCAGAACTGCAAGAAGGAACGGATTATACGGTAACACCGAACGGAAACGGCGGCTTTACGGTTACGTTCAATGAATCTTTGGATACCCAAGGCTACAACTATGTAAGAATGAACTATCATACCACTGCTACCGCATCTCCGGTTACAGCGGAAAGTGAGTACAAAGAGTATACATTCACAAACGGCGGTACTTTCGCAGGAAATTCCGACAGCGAAGGCTTTACATTCGGTCGTGTGAATCCTGCAAAGTATGAATCCATGACGCTTGGTATTACCAAGAACTGGAACGGTGACGGGGCAAGCCTGACCGATAGACCGAATACTATTACAGTCGGCATCAAGTATAAGACCAATACAGACTCGACTTGGAGAAATGTTCGTGTCGATGCAAACGGCAACTACCTCTTCAAGGGCGATGCTGGATATGATTCTGCATCCAATTTGGAAGTAGATCTTTCCGGTGATTGGCAGACCACCATACAGAATCTCCCCAAGGAAATTGCAAAACCCTTGGCAGATGGTACACGTGGTCCTTCTACGTATTACACGTATCAAGTAGAGGAAATCAAGCAGAATGGGCAGACCGTTCAGAATGGTTTCTTCGAAACAGCAAACGGTTTGTATGAAATCGGTTATGAAAATAACAGTCTGAGCAATGACGGAACAATCAAAATCAACAATACTTACCATAGTTTCATTTCTTTGACACCTGTGAAGTCTTGGCAGGGTACAGAGGGCAGTGGAACGGGTATCACAAGTGTAAAGGTTCGTCTGGAATGCGTATTGAATAACAAAGTCTATTATCCGGTACAGGAAAACGGCAAGTGGGTATTCAAAACGAGTACAGCAGATGCAACGGTTGTTACATTGCAGAAAGGACAGAACTGGAGCGGAGCACCTTGGACTGGGCTTCCGTATCAGACGGCAATCGGCAATACAACGTATATTTGCAGATACCGGATCACAGAAATCCAGTATAACGATACTGCAATCAACGGCGATCAGTTCATGACGGATGACGGCTACTACAGCATTGGAAGCATGTCCACCAATACATCCGGCAGCGTTGTTGTTACCAACACATACCAGAAGAAAATTGATCTGATACCTGAAAAGAAATGGCAGGATAAGAACAACCAGATCATACAGGATGTTACCAATGTGAACAACATCACCGTAGAACTCCAGAGACAGACAAATAACAACGGACAGTGGGAAACTGTTGCAGAAGCAACGCTGACAAAGGCAAATAACTGGCAAATTTCCGAAGCCGATGCAACACCATGGAAGAATCTGGATGTCAAGACAATCGTGGATGGCAAAACGGTAGACTACAGCTACCGGGTTGTAGAAACCAAGTATGATGGCAATCCGATCAACGGTAATCAGTTTACAGTAAGTGATGGCTATTACACAAAGCAAGACAGCAATACGACACAGACGGACGGAACGCTGGCAGTTGCCAATACATTCACAAAGACTGAAAACCAGAGGATCACAACGGAAAAAGAATGGGTAAACGATACAGAATACCTGAATAACCGCCCGACAGAAATCTATGCACAGCTCTGGCAGAGCAGTGAAAACGGACAATGGGTTGAGTATGGAGATCCGGTTGCTCTGACAGCAAACAATGGATGGAAGTGCGAATGGAAGGATTTGCCAAACCAAGAGATTAAGGATGGCACTGTTACCACATTCAAGTACAAAGTGACAGAGTGCAGCTACACATTCGATGGTACGACAATTGCCATTACAGGTGATAAGTTCGCAACCACAACGGATGGTACGTACAAAATCGGATCTAACAATTGCGGTGATACTTGGAACGGTATCAGCATTCAGGATAATGTCGGAACAACCAAGCTTACCAATACATTCACGCCTGTTGGCTCGATGGATATTGTGCCGCAGAAACAGTGGATGACGGAAGGAGATTTCGCAGGCACCAACCGCCCGACAAGTGTTACGCTTCGTGTACAGAAGAAGAACAGCAGCGGTGAATGGGAAAATGTTCAGAAGCCGGATGGCAGCTACTATGATGTAGAAATCAATGCTGTCAATAGTGAAACAGACTGGTCCGGCAATGCTATATGGACGGGTGCAACCATTACCGGACTTCCGACAATGGATATCTGGTTCGATGCAGACGGTACCTATCATGAAGCGGACTGTGCTTACCGCCTGACAGAAGTAGGATATACATTCAAAGGCTCATATACAGAGCTGGAGAGCGGTGCAACATTATTTGCGACTACACAGGACGGTTCTTATATCATTACACCAAGCCAGAGTCTGAGCTACAGTGGTGGTACAGCAATTGTAACCAATGCATTTGATGAGGTTGCAGGTGCTACCAAAACGATACTGGGTAAGAATGGTGACAGAATTACTTCTATCGAAAAGGATGAACTCAGTGATTACAAGTTCCGTTTTGAAGCAGATGGTACTCCGCTTCATCCCGGAGATGCAAAATATGATACTGGTGAGGAGTATTATGTATTCAACTGGGTCATTGAGCTGAACTCAAGTAGATTAGATTTGGTTGCACCTATTAAGGATACACTTCCCGAAGGATTTACTCTGGTAGAAGAACCTAATACAGCTACAAGAGATTATACAATTAATTCTGTCAATATAGGTAGCTGGGGCAATCTTCATAATATAACAGACCCATTTAATCCCGATTATACAGATGCAAATTCCGAAAATTATTACTTGAGCCCGTGTATTATGTGGCTTGATGCTGGTGGACAACAGTATGCAAAGCGTACATCCAGTCAGAGCGAAGCTTGGCATGATGGCTCACAAACAAGCCCTGCAACATACTATTATGATAAAACGAGCGGTGAAGTTTATTTCGGTATTCCAAGTATTTCTGAAGTCCCGGTTTATACCTATAGTACTAAGATTAAATGCGAAGATCTGGACAAAAAGCTTGAGAAGGGAACTTACAATATTGTCAATACGATTGAACTTTGTGAGAAAGACTCAACAATATTGAATGGTTCACCCAATGAAGTAACCCTCAAGATCAACAATCCTGTTCCTACGGATTTGATTACAAAATCCTACAGCAAGGAAATCGGAGACTCTCTCCCCGGATATATGGAGTTCTCTCTGGATATCAATCCGGAAGGCAAGAACCTCTCCAACGGCGATACCATTGACATTCAGGACTTGTTCAAGACATCATCGTACTACGATGCCGTCAACAATACCATAGAGTATGGAGAAAATCTTGTAGATGTTCTGATGACACGTATTACGCTTTACGAAGTGGATGCGAACGGAGACTACATAGAGCTTCTTCCGAACCAGTACATGCTCCTGTTCAGTAACGGAGAAAGTCTGGCAGAGGGGGCAGCACTTGCACAGTTTTCCATTCCGGATGAAAAGCATATTGTCATTAACTACACTTACAAATTGATTGCCAATGAAAATACACCATCCGTGAAGAACGGACGTAAGAGCACCATTGCACAGAATGGACGGTATCCGGTGATGCAGCCCGGTATGGTTCCGCCGGCAGGCGATATTGTGACATTCTCGAATAGGGCAGAATTGACATCAGATAGTGCATCCGGTTCATCCACAGTTGGTTCAACGGAATATGAGATCTCTGAATCCCGCAGTACGATTATGACCAACACACTGCCGAAAATCAAGAAAGTCAATACCGGTGACTATACCATTAACAGCTTGCAGGCAACGTTCTTGCTTGCTAAGTATGAGAATGGACAGTGGTTCTATGCATCTGATGTAAATGAACGCAGTCACAAAGTGGAATGGTTTACAGAAGGTATCAGCGGAGACGGTGTTTCCGAGGGTGCGGTAGAAATTGAGGTGCAAACCGCATATCAGGTTTCTCTGAACGATGGTACACTGTATAAACTGGTGGAAGTATCCGTTCCGAACGGCTATGAGGGTTCGAATCTGAGGCTTACAGCAGCGGAATACAAAACGCTTGTGGTAGAGTTCCTGAATCACGGTACAACCGAGATGAACGGCAGGGATTACGGTGCTTATCTGAGGTGCTGTATCCATCCCCACTACTTTGTATATAACAGCACAGTTAGTTCGCTGCCGGAAGGACTTAGTGCAAGCGATGTGATGCAGATCATGTCGGGCGGTGACGTAGAAATCCCGAATAACGAACTGATTGATCTCGGTGTTTCTAAGGAATGGATCAATCCGATTGAAAATACGGATGATTCCGAAATTACTGTGGAACTGTACTGGTCTTATACGAAGGCTGTTTCCGGCATACCGGAAGATGCATTACTCGCAGATGCCGAGACACTCGGTCTGATTGATCCGGATTTCCGTGCAGAAAAGACCATCAAGGTATCCGAGAAGAATGACAAGGTATGGACGGATTTGCCGAACGGCAAGAACAATCAACCGATTTATTACTACGTGAAAGAAACTGCATATACGATAGGCAATGTAACGTATACACTCGATGAAGAAGCAAACACATACGTTTCCGAATCCGGAACAGCAGGTATCTATCAGCCGACATATGTCGGCAATGCAACCAATACAGATTCTTCTGTAAAGGTAAGAAACTCCTATCAGCTGATGCTGAAAAAAGAATGGAAGAATTCCGCAAATGATCCGTTAAAGGCGATTCCGGTTAACAAAATTACCATTTCTATTTATGGAATGGATGAGGATGGCGTGAAAACGGAAGAACCGATTCTGACAGATGTGCAGTTGGAAGCTGACAGCGACTGGACGACAGATATTACTGATTTGGTAAAAGATATCGACTTGAGCCAGTACAGAAGTTTTGTTGCAGAAGAAGTCGGAACATCTCTGGAAGGATTTGTTGTCAGCTGCGTATTCAACCTGAATGCACAAACAGGTGAGATCATCGTTACCAACAAGAATACACAGGCAACCGAAGCTTCGGTGAGTGTGAAGAAGCTCTGGAGCGATGGAAACGAACTGCATGAAGCACACGAAGATTCTGTTACAGTCAGACTGTACCAGTCCATTAAGAAAATCCCCGATCTGAGCAAACTGCGGCTGTTTCTGAATGCAGCCATTGTAAAGGGATCTGCGAAACCAGTAGAGATTGCAGGTTCTGAAGAGGATGAAACCGAAGAGGCAGTAATACAGCTAAGTGCTGAAAACGAGTGGCAGTACACATGGACGGGACTTCCTTTGGAAAATGAGCAAGGAGATCCGTATTACTACTATGTGCTGGAAGATATATTGTCAGATAGTGATATTACGGACGGCAGTAAGTATGCAGCATCTTATGCGATCAGCAGTTCCACTGCAACGAAAACAGAGTATACTGTGACGAATACCCGAAGGGCTATCGTTTTGCAGAAGCAGTGGATTGGTGAGAACGGTCAATTGCTCTCTGATGAAGAACTTGCTGAAAATAAGATTGTATTGTCGCTGTACAAGAAGAGTACAGAAATCCCACAGGATGGTCTGAAATTGATTGCCTTTGGTGATTCCATCACAGATGGATATGAGGAATGTTCTAAAAACGGTAAGGACTATCCTTCGAAGCTGATAAACCTTTTGAAGAGTAATTACACCATTACAAACACAAGTAATGTTTATGATTTCAATAAGGGTCAAAGCCAACAGCAGATAGGCGGCAGTTCATACGAAGGCTTCAGAGGTCGAGTAGCAACTGACATTCCAAGTGATACAAATATTGTTTGTTTCGTTGGCGGTACAAATGATATCCATCAGGGCGGCAGCTCTGTTAAGGGAGATCCGCAAGGTGTATATGAGCGGTTTGTCGCATGCATTGAGGCAATCCAACAGCAAGCTTCGGATGCCGTGATTTTTGTAGGAAGCATACCACATTTTGATTTCTATAAAGACAACAATCCTACAACGGTTACACAGGGCGGAAGCTGGTGGAGTTGGCTGACAGGATATGCTGATAATGACGGAAAGATTCCGAATGATTTGATCGATCAGTATAATGCAAAGATTGAAAGCTATGCAAATAAACCGAATGACAATGTTTATTTTGTAGATGTTTGCAGTGTTGTGACGGATGATTACATCCGGGCAGATGGCTGTCATCCCAATGAAAACGGATATACTGCAATTGCTGAAGCATTTGCCGAAGCGATCAATGGATATTACACGACTAACGAAAAAGTTGCCGAAGTCACACTGAATAAGGATAACGGCTGGATGGCAGCGTATGACGTTCCGGAAGAGGACACCGATACAATCTATTATGTGGTGGAGGAAACCGTTCCGTATGGATGGGAAGTAAGCTATTCCAACAACGAACAGAAACCCGGCACAGGTGTTCCGATTACCGCGATCAACACAAGAGACATTGCGAAAACAGAGTTGAGTGTTCAGAAGACATGGAAAAACGATGATCCCAGTGATCCGCAAAGAGATTTGATTTCCATTGCTCTGCTGCAAAGAACCGCTGACACGGACTGGATAGAGCTTAACATTGCGATGCCGGAACCGGTCAAAACACAGAATGCAGCCGGCAATGATGTGTGGACATACAAGTACACAGATCTTCCGGTAGAGGATACCCTCGGCAACCGATACTGGTACACAGTGGAAGAAGATCCTTTGACGGGCTATACAACATCGTATGGTGTCAATGTGACAACAGGACTTCGTGCCGTGGATGACGGCGATGCCGGAACGCTCCGCATTACCAACACACGTGCGATTTCCCTGCATCTCAAGAAACTCTGGTCCGATATTGACAAGAATGCACATACGGGCGATAAGGTTGTTGTACACATCTACCGTTCTATCAACCCGAATGCCGCTCCAAGTGATGACAATCAGATTGATTTGATTCTGCAAGTACCGGATAAGGCATCTGTTGGTGTCGAAAGGAATGTCACTGTAGCGGCAAACAAGAATGTCATATCCGCAGTATCCAGTGATGAATCCATTGCAACGGTGGCTGTGGACGGAAAGAATATCACGATTACTGGTGTAGCAGGTGGCAGAACGACAATTACCGTTTCTGATGGAACAGATTCTGCTGAGATTGCTGTATCGGTATCACAAATGTCTCTCAGTTTGGATAAGTCATCCATTGTAGCAGGTGAAAGTGCAACATTGGCTGTAGAAAACAATGAGGGAAATGTATCTTACACCGCAGTTCCGGAAGGGATTGTCAGCATCACGGGCGATACAGTAACGGGTCTTACAGATGGTAAAGTTACAATTACTGCAACGGATGCGATTGGCAACACAGCACAGACGGATTTGACAATCGAACTTCCCAAATCCTTCAAACTGGAAAGCAGTGTAGAGGGAGGAGAATTGAAGGTCGGTGGAGAGTTGACATTGACACCGAATCCGGATTATGGTACGTTTGAGTACAGTTCATCGAATGAAGCTTGTGCTACTGTGGATAACAATGGCAAGGTAACAGCCAATGGTGCTGGCAAGGCTGTGATTACAGTAACAAGAAAAACTTGGGATGGTAAAAAAGAAGGAGAACAGAAGTATATCGTGAATGTGAGTGCGTTCCAGCCGATTTCTGTAAAAACTGATACGGTATTGGATTTGCCTGAGGACTTTAATCTTGTAAAAAGTATTACTGTAACAATACATGTGGACAGTATTCCCAATCCGTACTACTATGCGGCAGCTATAAAGTTGTGTTCTGAGGCCAACACTGTTGGTTGGGGCGGTGAAACACTACAGGATCTCGGCGTTAGTGTTTCTGGCTGGTCAGTAGGTAATTCGTATATCTATACATTTGATAGTTGGGAAACAACTTCAGGGTATTTGGGCTTCAAAGCAGATAATGTAGAATATACAGTCGAAAATATTGTATACACGTATGCTTCACGAGCCACTCTCCGCTTCAACGCAGCATCTACCATTTTGGCAAGAGCAGCGATACTTCCGGATGGCACAAGTGTACAGGGTGAACTGGTTCAGACCGTCACGCTGAAAAACAGCGATGGAACGAACTGGGAAGCTGAGATACCGGATCTGGATGTATACGATAGTATGGGGCGTGCATATTACTACTGGGCAGTGGAAGACAGTGAGTCGTCCGCAGGATATGATATCAGTTATCTCTATCTGGATGATGATTCCAACACG
>CAZKHW010000056.1:0-3828 GCA_964552525.1 uncultured Ruminococcus sp.
CCTTCACGGTAAATGGGCTGATATCCACTTCCTCTGCATCTGCCCAGAGCTGTTCAAGCCGATAGAATCCGCGCGTCTCTGCGTAGAACACATGGACGATGACGTCCGTGTAATCGAGAATGTACCAGTTCGAGCCGTTCATGCCCTCACGGTGATGCGGCTCGACACCGAGCTGGGAAAGCTGAAACTCCGCCTCCTCAGCCAGCGTCTTGGTGTGGGTCGTGCTGGTTCCGTTGGCGATAATGAAATAATCGCCAAGAATCGTGAGATCCGTGACCTTGAGTACGCGGATATCCTCCGCGCGCTTGGCATCAAGTGCCTTGACGATGACCTTGATCTTTTCCTCTGCTGTCATGCTATTCACTCCTTTATGGGCAGGGCAGCACCGCACAATGCGACGGTACTTCCCTAGTTATAGTTATTCTTGTATTTCTGGTTCAGATTGGGGACGGCACTCTCCATATTCTCGTCAACCTCCTGAAGGGTCGCGCCGTTCTGATCGAACTGGGTATTGCGGTAAGAGCCTTGCGGCACCCACTCCACCAGCGTACTCTGATCCTGCCGGAGCGGCACCTGCTGGGTGCGGAACAATTCGTTGATCACATCGAGCGTTGCCTGCTTGTGGACAGACCAGATGGACATCTCCTGCACCTCAGCCCCCTCGCCGGGGAGCATGATGACATTGACATGCTCCATGTCGATCGTTGCGGCAAGATCGGCAAGCCTTGCAACATCCTCCAGGGAGAGATCCGTGCCGATCAGCTCCTCATCGTAGATCTTGTTGGTCACGTTCATAATTTGCAGGCTGTTCATGCTGATGAGCTTCTTCATCGCTGCTGCCAGAAAGAGCCGCTGTCCCTGCACACGACCGATATCACCGAACTCATAGCCGTGGCGGAAACGCAGCATCCATTCGGACTGCTCGCCGGTCAGGGTCTGCTCCCCCTCGTAAATGACCTTATCCGCCTCGAATACCATCGTAAAAGGCATGTCGATCGGCACGCCGCCGATGAGATCAACGATCCTGACCACATTGTCGCAGGTGGTCGTCAGGTATGCATCGACCGGAATGCCGAAGCTTTCCTGAACCGCCGTAACAACGCGCTGAATGGGCGTTTCATTCGGATTTCCCCAATTGTAGATGCTGTTGAACTTGTGGGTGGTATTGCCCGTGTAATCCGGAACGAACGTGTCGCGCGGAATCTGGAGAATGTTCAGGCTCGCGGTATGCAGATTGAACTGCATCAGATAGTTCACATCGTGGAGCTTTCCGCTGCCGTTATCCTCTGAATCAAAGCCAAGAAACAGTATGGTGAACTGCCCCTCGATCGTCTGGTTCAGATCGAGCTGGTCATTGAATTCGCGGTCGACCTCGGGCTTGTATTCCACCTCAGCGGCATCCATCCGGGAGATCGTACCCTCCTTATAGATGACCGGCTGGCGGCTCTTGTAGTACTTCGTGACTGACATCTGGATGGTTTGCTGTCCAGGTGTGTGGTAGGAGATGATAGGAGCATTGAGCAGCATCCCCAACAGGAGTGCTGCGGTGACCATCACACTCGATAGAGAGAGCAATACATTCAAAACAATGGTGCTTTGTCCCTGCTTTCCTGATCTGTGCTTACTCATTCAGAATTACTTCCTTTCTTTGCAAGCTGTGCTTTCAAAAGATAGCCGTTGTATGCCGCGATCGTATACTGGGGGATCATCCCTTCTTTTTTCAGCACAGAGCCGATGGCATCTGCAAGTGCGGTGAACATGGCTGCCTGCAGGTTCTCCGAGGCAAGGCGGCGCATTTTCCCGACCCCCTTGTAATCGCGCTCATCCGAGATCATATCCGCGATGTAGATGATTTCCTCCAGCAGCGACATGCCCGGTCTGCCCACGGTGTGAAACCGCACCGCATTCAGGATATCGCGGTCGGCGATCCCGAACTCCGTCTGGATAAAATAGGCACCGGCGATCCCGTGCCAGAGCTTTCGAGAGTGCAGCTCCGCCTCGTCCGGTGCAAAGTCCCCGGCGATCATCAGCGCACGCTGCTCCTCAAACGGCTGCTCCTTGCAGATATCATGCAGGAGTCCTGCCAGATACGCCTTGTCCTGATCTGCCCCGTAGCGCTGTGCAAGCTGTTTCGCCGCACGTGCCACGTTGCAGGAATGCTGAAAGCGTTTCCGCGAGAGACGATGCTCCAGAAACGCAGTCAGATCCTTTACCTGATACAAACTGCATCACATCCCATAATACAATTTTCGCATTTTAATATATTGTACTATTTTTTCGGGCAAATAGCAAGAATAATCCTGTGAATTTTTTACCATTTCCCGTATTTTCGTAGAAGATACTGCAAAACTTTCCACATTGACGATGCTGATTTCACCATATTGACGCAGCTCCTGCGCACAGGCGAGCAGCCGTTCGTTCTCTCCCGGCTCCCGGGCGATCCCGGCAAGCGCGGTGCGCTGCAGGATCTCCTGCCAGCGGTGCCATGTGGTGAAGCTCTTGAGCATGTCGCTGCCCATCAGAAGGACAAACTCGTCCTGTGGGCGCATCTGCGTGAAATGCTCCACCGTATAGTAGGTGTAGCTCACCTGATCCTGCGACAGCTCGTAGTCCTCGGCACGCATCCATGGATAGCACTGTGCGGCAAGGCGGCACATCTCCAGACGGTCTGCCTCGGGTGCATACGCTGCCATCGAACGGTGGGGCGAGATCTTCGAGGGTACGAGCCACACCTCATCAAGGTGCAGCGCATCGTGGACGCTCTCGGCAAGATGCATATGCCCCAGATGCGGCGGATTGAAACTGCCGCCAAAGATGCCGATGCGCATTACCTTGCGGCTTTCAGGTCAATGACCGGCTCCTGCGGATTGCGCTTGAACAGCACAAAGCGGCTGCCGATGACCTGTACCACATCCGATGCGGTCTTTTCTGCGATCTGATCGGCTGCCTCACGCGAGGACAGCTCGCTGTTGTCGAGCACACGCAGCTTGATCAGCTCACGCTTTTTGAGGGCATCGTTCACCTGCATGATGAGATTGTCGGAGATGCCGCCCTTTCCGATCTGGAAAATCGTCTCATAGCTCTGCGCAATGCCGCGCAGGTAGGCTCTTTGTTTACTTGTCAGCATATTACTTCCCGTACCTTTCCTGATATACCTCGTACAGCAGCCGCAGTGCTGCACCGCGGTGGCTGATCTCGTTTTTTTCCTCGGATGACATCTCAGCAAGCGTCCGTCCGTTGTACAGGAACACCGGATCATAGCCAAATCCATTTGTTCCCTGCTCCTCATAGCCGATCTTGCCGACACAGGAGGCGGACATCGTGTCGGAGCCGTTCTCGTCAATGTACGCGATCGTACACTGGAAGTACGCGCGGCGTTCTGCATCCGGGACATCCTGCATTTCCTCGAGGAGCTTCCTGCACTCCTCCCCGGCAGGCGCATACCGTGCCGAATGCACCCCCGGCGCACCATTCAGGGCATCGACACACAGTCCGCTGTCATCTGCAAATACCGGACATCTGACGATCTCATAGACCGCCCTTGCCTTAATCATGGCATTCTCTGCAAAGGTCTCCCCGTTCTCCTCCGGCTCGACATCCGCGCCTGCCTCCTGCTGAGAGAGGACTTCGATCCCCAGCGGTGCCAGGATCTCACGTGCTTCACGCAGCTTGTTGCGGTTGTTGGTTGCCATTACCACCTTCATGCTCTGTCCTCCTCTTACTTCTTCCTGCCAAAAGGCCACCAGCGTTTTTTCTTCTTTTCCGATTTGCCAGACTCGGCATCTTCTTCGACAGGCTCGGGTTCTTCAACGACCTCGGGTTCTTCGA
>CAZKHW010000056.1:3928-13328 GCA_964552525.1 uncultured Ruminococcus sp.
TGACCTCGGGTTCTTCGATGACCTCGGGTTCTTCGATGACCTCGGGTTCTTCGATGACCTCGGGTTCTTCGATAGGCTCATTCTCCTCTGCCTGTTCCTCACCGAGCTTGACATCCTGTGTGTGATCGAACAGCGCACGGACAAAATTCGCATTGTCAAATGTCTGGAGATCCTCGATTTTCTCGCCCACGCCGACGAGCTTGACCGGAATGCCCAGCTCATTCTTGATGGACACCACGATACCGCCCTTGGCAGTGCCGTCGAGCTTGGTCAGGACAATTCCTGTGATATTCGCCACTTCGCTGAACAGTCGCGCCTGGGACACGGCATTCTGACCGGTAGTGGCATCCAGGACGAGCAGCGTCTCGATGGCACAGCCCTCTGCCTTTTGCGTCAGGATGCGGTTGATCTTCTCCAGCTCGTTCATGAGGTTCTTTTTGTTGTGCAGACGACCTGCGGTGTCAATGATCAGCACATCACAATGGCGCGCCACGGCGGCGGTGACAGCATCGAATACGACTGCGCCGGGATCACTGCCCTCGGCATGCTTGACAATATCCACGCCTGCACGCTGTGTCCAAACCTCTAGCTGGTCGATCGCGGCTGCACGGAAAGTATCCGCCGCTGCCACCAGCACCTTTTTCCCCTGCTGCCGGAACTGGTGGCAGAGCTTGCCGATGGTCGTGGTCTTTCCCGCACCATTGACACCGATGACCATGATCACAGACGGCGTTGTGGACAGATCCAGCTCCACATCATCCCCCATCATATCACCAATGATCTCCTCGATCAGCCCCATGATCTCCTGCGGATCGGTCACACCGCGCTCCTTGACAAGCTTTCGCAGACGCTCGCAGATCTCCACCGAGGTCTCCACACCCATGTCACTCATGATCATGGTTTCCTCAAGCTCCTCGAACAGATCCTCATCGATCTTCGTGAACGAATTCAGAACGCGCTGCATGTTGTGCATCATCGCGTCACGGGTCTTTTGCAGACCCTCCTTGATTTTTGAGAACAGTCCCACTGTCATGCCTCCCTTTCGTGTGCTTTATTGATCGACCGGTGCATCCTCCGGCTGCTCGAGCTTTAACAGGCGCGAGATGCCGTCCGACTGCATGGTCACACCATACAGGACATTCGCCTCCTCCATCGCGCTGCGGCGGTGGGTGACCAGTACGAACTGCGTACTGTCTGTGAAGTGCTTTAAGTACCGCGCATATTTGCGGACATTCGCCTCATCGAGCGCCGCATCGATCTCATCAAGGATGCAGAACGGCGCAGGACGCAGGCGCAGAATGGCAAAATAGATCGCGATCGCCACAAAACTCTGCTCACCGCCGGAGAGCGAGATCAGATTCTTAATGACCTTGCCGGGCGGTGCAACATTGATCTCGATGCCCGATGTCAGGACATGCTCCGGATCACTCAGCGTAAGCTCCGCCTTGCCGCCGCCAAAGAGATCCACAAAGATCTCCTTGAAATGCGAATTGATAATGGCAAAGCTCTCGGTAAAGATGCGGCACATCTCCTCTGTCAGATCGGAAATGAGCCGTTCCAGCTCGGTTTTTGACTTGCGGACATCTGCCATCTGCTCCGACAAAAAACGATAACGCCCGGAGACCTCCCGGTACTCCTCGATCGCATCCACATTAACACTGCCCAGTGCCCGGATCTTTTGCTTGATCTCCTGCAGCCGCTTTCTGGCGGCATCCATATCCTCGATCGGCTGTGCAGCCTCCTGCGCCTCCGAGCGTGTCAGCTCGTAGACCTCAAGGAGCTTGCCGACAATGGCATCATGTTCATTGTTCAGATTCTCCTCACGCTCGGTCAGGCGTGTGACCTCGGCGGACAGCTTTTCCTTGGCGGTATGAAATTCATTCAGCCCCGACTGCATCTGCCGCACACGGATACTCTGGGCATCGTGGGAATCTGATGCAGTTTTTGCCGTTTTCTCCGCCTCGCTGATCTGCGTCTCGGTATCCGCCAGAAACTGCTCACGTGCGGCAACAGCGCTGCGTTTCTCCTCAATATCCGTGCGATAGCCCTCCAGCTCTGCACGATACTGCTCGTCACGGGCATCCGCCTGTTCAACCGCCGCCTGCGCCTGTGCAAGGAGCAGCTCTGCCGCCTCCTGATCCTTCTGCGCCTGGGCGAGCCGGATCTTCAGCTCACCGTATGCCTCGGAACGCTTCTCGCGCTCAGCCTGTAGCTGTCCGGCACGATCCTTTGCACCGGTCACGCCTGCCTCTGCCGTCTCGATCTCGCGTACCTTCGTATCATATCGCAGACGCGCATCGGCTGCTGCCTGATCCGCTAATGCGGCACTCTCTTTGAGTGCTGCACATCGCTGCTCGGATTCCTGCGCCCTCTGACGGAGCTGGGAGACCGGAAACGCCTGCCGTTCCGCCTCTGTCTGCGCCTGCATGAACGCTTGCTGCAGCTCGGTGAATTTCCGACTCTCGCTTTCAAGCGTCTGCTCTGCCTTTGCCGATGCGGCAGCGCATTCGCGCACCTTCATTTCGGTGTCGCGGCATTCGGCAGCAAGTGCGCCGATGGCGGCTTGTAGCTCGGCAAGCTCCGTCTTTCGCGTGAGCATACCGCCTGTTTTCTGCACTGAACCGCCGGTGAACGAACCGCCGGCGTTGATGACCTGACCGTCCATCGTAACAATCCGAAACCGATAGCCGTAACGTCTGGCAATGCTCGTGCCGCAGTCGATGTCCTTTGCCACCACGATGCGTCCGAGCAGGTTTTCGGCGATTTCCTGATACGCCCTGCTGCACTCGACCAGATCACTGGCAATCGCGACAAAGCCGTTTTGCGCCTCCAGCCCCTGCTCGTTCAGCCTGCGTCCCCGGATCGAGGTCAGCGGCAGGAAGGTCGCGCGTCCGGCACGATTGTCGCGCAGAAAGCAGATGCCTGCCTTTGCCGCAGATTCATCCTCAACGATGAGGTGCTGCACACTCGCGCCAAGCGCGGTCTCGATGGCGATACCGTATTCGCTGTTGACCTGGATCAACTGCGCCACACTTCCGTGAATGCCGGAGATCTCGCCCTTTTTCACACTGCGCATAATGGCCTTGACACTGCCGGAAAAGCCCTCCATGCTGTTTTCCAGATCGGTCAGGATGCGGTGACGCTGCTTTTTATCGCGCAGCGAAAAGCTCGCCTGCCGAAAAGCATCCTCCGCCTGTGTTTTCTGCTGCTGGAGCCGCTGGTGTTCCCGGCGGCACTCTGCAATGCGGCTCTCCTGTGCTGTCACCCGCTGCTGCACCTGATGCATCGTTTCAAGCGCGGATTCGTAGGCACGCTCTGCGCAGAGCAGCTCCTGCGCATCCGTCTCGCCCGATGCGGCAAGCGTTTCGATCTCATGGGCGATCTGTCCGGCTTTTTCCTCCGCAGACCGGATGCCGAACTGCAGCTCACTGCGTTCCAGATACAGCTGGTGGAGCTTTTCGTCCGCCTCACGGGAACGTTCATCCTCGGCACGGAACTCCTTCTCCATCTGCTCAAATGCCTGCCGTGCCTCCTCAAGTGCCTGCGCTGTCGCCTGACATTGGCGTTTCATATCCTGTGCCGTTTGCTCGGCATCCTCTAAGCGCGAGATCAGCGCATTCTGCTCCTGCAGCTCCTGTGCATGCCGGGACTGCGCGAGCTTACGCGCCTCCTCGCCGTGAACGATGTCATTCTTCCAGACGGCGATATCTGCCTTTGCCTGTGCTGCAGTTTCACGCAGGGTCTTAACTTTGGTGCGCGCCTCCTCCGCCTCCACAGAGCACTGCTGCATCAGGCGGTAGCATTCCTGGATCTTCTCCTCCTCGGCTGCGATGTCACGCTCGGCAGTTTCATACTCGTTTCGCGCCACCAGAAGCTTATCAGCCAGCCCCTGGAGACGCACCTGGAGTGCTGATAACTGCTGCGTCCAGACGGAGATCTCCAGCGTTTTCTGCTCCTGTGCGAGCACCACGAATTTCTCCGCCTTTTCCGCCTGATGTTTCAGCGGACCCACGCGGCTCTCCAGCTCGGAAACGATGTCGTGCAGACGCTCCATGTTATCCTGCGCCTGCGCGAGCTTTCGCTCAGCCTCGGTCTTGCGGTAGCGGAATTTCGAGATACCCGCAGCCTCCTCGAAGATCTCGCGCCGCTCGTTGGACTTTGCACCCACGATCTCCGCGATCCTGCCCTGTCCAATGATCGAGTAGCCGTCTCTGCCAAGTCCCGTATCCATGAACAGCTCATTGATATCCTTCAAACGGCACGACTTGCCGTTGATGCGATATTCGCTGTCACCGGAGCGATACAGCTTTCGGGTAACAGCTACCTCATCGCCGTAGCCCTCCAGCCTTCCCTCGCTGTTGTCGATGACAAGCGTAACTGCCGCAAATCCCATCGGTTTTCTGCCAACAGTACCGGAAAAAATAACGTCCTCCATCTTGTTGCCGCGCAGGTTCTTCGTGGACTGCTCGCCCAGCACCCAACGCACCGAGTCGCCGATATTACTTTTTCCGCTGCCGTTCGGGCCGACGACCGCCGTCAAGCCCTTGTCGAAATTCAGGCGTATCTTGTCCGGAAAGGACTTGAAGCCCTGTAATTCGAGATATTTTAAATACATGCCTGCTCCTTGATTTGAATTTCATATGGTGGGACGCTCTCGTCCCCGATGATGGTGACAGTCATTCCATAGGTGTCACGAAAATGTCGGATATTCGCCTTTTTTTGCCCAATTGCCTTGCTCAGGCAGGTCGGATGGACTGCCAGTGTCCAGATCTGCCGTCCGTCCCGTGCCAGCGGCGAAAGTATCGTTTCCATGCGGCTCTTGAAGATCTCACTCTCGCAAAGCTCCCGGAACGCCGGATGGTAGTAGCCGCCGAGCGCATCCTGTGCAACAAATTCACTTGCATGCAGCCCCACCTTGATGATGCGGATGCCGTTGTCCATCATGACGCACATAAACCTTGCGACCTGTACTGTCATCTGCGCAAACGGGATGGGGCGGTACTGTCCTGTCTCATACAGTGTACCAAGCCGTGTCCCTCTGAGGATCACCACAGGATAGATGCGCACAGTATCCGGATGGATGGCGCAGACCGCCTCCACCGTATCCCAGTCATCCTGCGGCGTACTGCCGTACAGCCCCGGCATGATCTGCAAGCCAAGCTCAAAGCCGCCCTCACGGATGCGCTGCGAGGCTTTCCGGACATCCCCGGCAGTATGACCGCGGCCATTTTCGGCAAGCACACGGTCGTTCATGGACTGTGCGCCCAGTTCGATGGCTGTGACACGGTGTGCTTTCAGGATCTCCAGGATTTCCCGGTCAATGCAGTCCGGACGCGTGGAAATGCGAATGCCTTTGCACTGCTCAGCAAAGGGCTGTGCAGCCGTGAGTAGCGCGCACATCTCGTCTCTCGGAATGGCGGTAAAGCTGCCGCCGAAAAATGCGATCTCCGTCTCACGCAGATCCTTGATCTCCTGGAACGCCTGTGTGCAGATGCGCCTGACATCCTCGCCGCGTGGCTGGCGATCCTGCGCTGTGATGGTACGCTGATCGCAAAAGCTGCATCGGTAGGGACATCCTGCGTGAGGGACAAAGATCGCGATATTCTTATGTTTCATAGCCCATCAGGGACAGTGCCTCGCAGGCAGCCTGCTGCTCTGCCTCCTTCTTGGACTTGCCTTCGCCATGCCCGATCACATTGGAATTGAGACACACCTCGACCACAAAGGTCTTATTGTGATCCGGTCCGGATTCGGATTTGAGAACATACTCGATCTTCTCCTCGGGATTCTTCTGGATGACCTCCTGCAAGGCGGTTTTGTAGTCGCCGAACAGCACCGCATGGTTCTGCGGAATGGTTTTCGGGATAAAGCGCAGGATATGCGTTCTTGCAACTTCTAAACCGCCGTCCAGATAGATCGCGGCAATGACCGCCTCAAATGCGTCCGCCAGGATCGAGGGACGTTCCCTGCCGCCGGTATGCTCCTCGCCCTTGCCCAGGAGCAGAAAGTCACCCAGTCCCAGATTGACGGCGAACTTATGGAGCGATTTCTCACACACGAGTGCTGCACGGATCTTGGTCAGCTCACCCTCCGGCAGATCGGTGTAGTTCTCGAACAGATACTGCGATACCACCACGGACAGCACGCTGTCACCTAAAAATTCCAGACGCTCGTTGCTGTTTCTGCTCTTTTTCTTCTCGTTTGCATAGGATGAGTGGGACAATGCCTCAACAATGAGTCCCTCATTCTGAAAGGTGTATTGGATCCGCTTTTGTAATTCGGTGATCTCGTTTTCCATTATGCGTCCTCCTTCATTTCCGCTACAGTGCGTGCGATCTCATCGATCATATTGCCCTCAACGCACAGCTTTGCCTGACGGATGGCATTGAAGAACGCCTTGGCATCAGAACTGCCATGCGCCTTGATGACCGGGCTTGCCACACCCAGAATGATGCCGCCGCCCTCCTCCTTGTAATCCATCAGCTTGCGGAACGCCTTGATCTTTTTGAGCAGGAACAGCGCGGCGATCTTGCCGCTGCCGCTGAACCACTCTTTGAGCTGGTCACGGAACAGTCCGCCCATGCCCTCGTAGAGCTTGAGGATCATATTGCCTGCAAAGCCGTCCGCCACGACCACATCGAAATGTCCCTGCGGCAGCTCTCTTGCCTCGGCATTGCCGACAAAGTTCAGCGGCGATGCCTTCAACAGACGGTACGCCTCCAGCTCTAAGTCACGTCCCTTGGTTTCCTCTGCGCCAACGTTCAGAAGTCCGATCCGGGGCGATTCCACGCCCTTGACGCACTTCATGTAGGCGCTGCCCATGACCGCGAACTGCACGAGCATATCCGGGCGGCACTCGATATTGGCACCGGCATCGAGCAGGATGAATTTATTCTTAGCAGTCGGGAGCATCGCCGTCATGGCAGGACGCTTGATGCCCTTGATCCTGCGCGTAATGAGGGTCGCGCCCGTCACCAGACCGCCGGAACTTCCTGCACTGACAAAGGCATCGCCCCTGCCGTCACGGATGGCAAAAAGACCTGCTGCCAGCGAGGTATCCTTGCCCTCCTTCATGAGTGTTGTCGGCTGCGAATGGATATCAAACACACCGGGCGCGTGAAGGATCTCCAGATCCGCGATGCTGACACCGAGCTGATCGGCACATGAACGGATCTTCGCTTCGTCTCCGGTGAGGATCATATCCACACCCAGCTCGTCCTTTGCCTGACGCGCTGCTTTTATGACCTCGGCAGGTGCGTTGTCACCGCCGAATGCATCAATTATGATTTTCATGTCGATCACTCCAATTCTGCAAGTGCTGTTTTCAGGGTTTCGATCGCCTTTTCAGCTACGTACTGATAGCGCTCCTGCTTGCCGCGGATGCGGTGCGCAGGGGGCGGGAGCAGCCCCATATTCGCGCCCATTGGCTGAAAGTCTGCCGCGCCGCCCTCACTGACATAGGCAGCAAGTGCGCCCATCATCGTCCCTCTCGGGAGCATGTAGTCCCCCTTTCCCAGGAGCTTGTTGGCAAGGCTTTTTCCTGCAACCATGCCGCTTTGGGCAGATTCCATATATCCCTCCACGCCCGTCATCTGACCTGCAAAGAACAGATTCTCAGAGCCGCGCAGCGAATAGTCGGCATCAAGCAGCTTCGGACTGTCGAGAAAGAAATTGCGGTGCATCACGCCGTAGCGGAGAAATTCCGCATGCTCCAGCCCCGGGATCATGCCGAACACGCGCTTTTGCTCGCCGAATTTCAGATTCGTCTGAAATCCCACGAGGTTGAACATCGTCCCCTCCCGGTTCTCCCGGCGAAGCTGTACTGCCGCATAGGGGCGAAAGCCCGTGCGCGGATCGCGCAGTCCTACAGGTTTCAGCGGTCCGTAGCGAAGCGTGTCGATGCCCCTGCCTGCCAGCACCTCCACCGGCATGCAGCCCTCATACACGCGGAATGCTGCCCTGTCATGCTCGTGAAGCGGTGCTTTTTCGGCATTTACAAGAGCATCCCAGAACGCCTCGTACTCCTCCTTATTCATCGGACAGTTGAGATAATCCGCATCGCCGCGGTCATACCGCGACTGTGCAAAAACCTTTTCCATATCCAGACTGTCCGCCGAAACGACCGGTGCTGCCGCATCAAAAAAGCTCAGTCGCGCGCCGCAGAGGTTCTCGATCTGCGCTGCCAGCGCATCCGATGTCAAAGGACCTGTCGCGATGACGGCATTGCGCTCCGGTAGCTTTGTCAGCTCCTCGCGAACGACTGTAATCAGCGGCTCATTCTCAATCTCCTGCGTCACGAGGGCGGAGAACTGCTCACGATCCACCGCAAGTGCGCCGCCTGCCGCAACAGCACACGCCTTGGCACAGCGCACGAGAAGCGAGCCTTGCAGCTCCATCTCCGCCTTAAGGAGACCACCTGCCGAACCAAGACGGCTCGCCTTCAAAGAATTGGAGCAGACCAGCTCCGCAAGCCCTGCACTGTGATGTGCCGGAGAAAATGTATGCGGCTTCATCTCATACAGCGTGACCCCGATGCCGGCACGGGCAAGTGCCCATGCCGCCTCACATCCTGCCAGTCCGCCGCCGATGACGATTGCTTCTGTCATAAGTTTACCTCTTAGTTCTCAGATTTTGCTCCCGGCACATCGCCGATGATCTTGCCGCACGGCTTGCAGACATAAAGTGCATCCGGCTGTGCTATCAGACCAGCTCCGCAGCGCAGCCTGAAAGCGCCTGCCCGTTCGATCGCTTTTTTTGTCGCAGGCGGAAATGCGTGAAGCTGCAAATACGCCTCCGGCAGCCACATGGCAACGCCAGTACCTCTGCTCTCCAGCAGCATCCCCTTTATCATATCCTGACCACAATAGGGACATTTCATACCATTTTCCTCCAATACGGTCATTTCAGACTTCTTTCATAGCCGCAGCCATCCTTTTCGCACACCAGTGTGCCGGACTTGCCGCCTCTCTGGAACAGGGTACAGCCGCACTGCGGACACTTCTCCTCCACAGGGACATTCCATGTCATAAAACCGCACTCCGGATAGAGGGAACAGCCGTAGAACGTTCTGCCGCGCTTGGATTTCTTCTGCACGACCTTGCCGCCGCACCTCGGACAGGTGCCGCCGGTCTCCTGCATGATCTGCTTGGCGTTGCGGCACTCCGGAAAGCCCGGGCAGGCGAGGAATTTTCCATACGGTCCGATCTTGATAACCATGTTACGTCCGCACTTTTCACAGACCACGTCCGTCTCCTCATCCGGGATCTTGACGTGCTTGCCCTCCATCGCCTCCTCGGCGGTTTCGAGCGTTGCTGCAAAATCCTGGTAAAACACCTCCAGCATAGAAACCCAGTCCTGCGTCCCCTGCTCCACGTTATCCAGCTTCGTCTCCATCCTCGCG
>CAZKHW010000057.1:0-9626 GCA_964552525.1 uncultured Ruminococcus sp.
TATTCATTGCCACTGTGACAATATCCACATTGCCGGTGCGCTCGCCGTTGCCAAAGAGCGTGCCCTCCACTCTGTCAGCACCAGCCAGCAGACCCATCTCGGTATCAGCGACTGCGCAGCCGCGGTCATTGTGCGGATGCAGCGAAATGGACAGGTTCTCGCGCTGGTGCAGATGATCGCACATATACTCGATCTGGTTGGCGTAGACATGGGGCATCGAGTGCGACACAGTGACCGGCAGATTGATAATGACCTTGTCGTCGGCTGTCGGCTCCCAGATGTCGATGACAGCGTTGCAGATCTCGGCAGCAAATTCCGGTTCTGTGCCGGTAAAGCTCTCGGGAGAGTACTCAAAACGGAAGTGTCCCGGGGTCTTTTCACGGTATTCCTTGCAGAGCTTTGCGCCGAATACGGCAATGTCGATGATCTCCTGCTTGGACTTGCGGAACACCTGCTCGCGCTGTGCGAGGGAGGTGGAATTGTACAGATGCACGATGGCGTGCTTGCAGCCCTTGAGTGCCTCGAATGTCTTGGCAATGATATGCTCACGGGACTGTGTGAGCACCTGGATGGTCACGTCATCCGGAATGAGGTCACGCTCGATCAGTGCGCGGCAGAACTCGTACTCCGTTTCGGATGCAGCCGGGAATCCGACCTCGATCTCCTTGAAACCGACCTTGACGAGCACCTTGAAGAACTCAAGCTTCTCCTCCAGGCTCATCGGAATGATGAGCGCCTGGTTGCCGTCGCGCAGGTCAACGCTGCACCACTCCGGCGCATGGTCGATGCAGGACTTCTTTACCCAGCGCATGGGGGGATTTTCCACATCGAAATACTGTCTGGTGTACTTTTCAAAGTTTTTCATAAATTTTCCGCCTTTCTTAAAATCGGCATAAAAAAACTCCTTTATGCCGCATTGACATAAAAGAGACGAAACGCATTGTTCCGTGGTACCACTCTTCTTGACGCGAAACCGCGCCCACTCATCTGAAACCCGGGAAAACCGGAATCCATACCTCTGTAACGGGAGAAACCCGGATGAGACTACTTGGCAGAACCGTTCGCCGCATCTGCTCGGGGAGGAGTTATGACACAGACCTCACACTGCCTCGCACCATCCGGCAGCTCTCTGTGATCGGTTCGCTGTGCTTTGTTTCCCTTCAGCGCATTTAGAATATATGTACATTATACTATACGTTTCCGGATTTGTCAAGTGTTTTTTCAAATTTTTTTGAGAGGCTGCGGCAAGGGAGGCAGCGTTTGCATGAAATGCCTTTCAGGTGACTTGACAAATCTCATGTGTTGTGCTATAATTTAAAAATGAGAATGAATTTCAATTTATCCGGAGGAATTTCTGCTATGAGATCAAACCGAAAGCGGCTGGGCATTGCGGCAGTGCTGACAGGAGCTGTCCTGTTGGGCGGATGCAGTGCGCCTGTACCTGTCACTACCGATAAGATCTCGGTGGTGTGTACGAACTTCCCGGAGTACGACTGGACGATGCAGCTCCTTGCCGGATACGAGGACAGTTTTGAGGTCACTTATTTATTAGAGAACGGTATGGACATCCACAATTACCAGCCAACGGCGGCGGATGTGGCGAGGATCTCGGGCTGTGATCTGTTTATCTGTGTCGGCGGTGAGTCGGAGTATTGGGTAGCTGATATCGTGACCGAGGCGGTCAATCCCGACATGCAGGTCATCCGGCTGCTTGACGAAATTGATGCACTTGAGGAGGAGCTGCTCCCCGGCATGCAGACCCGGGAGGACGATGAGGACGAGCCGGAGACTGACGAGCATGTATGGCTCTCGGTGAAGAATGCCGGACGCTGCTGCGCGTCCATCAGCAGGGCACTGTGTACCCTTGACAGCGGTCATGCGCAGACGTACAGTGCCAACCTTGCCGCGTACCAGACACAGCTTGACGCGCTCGATGCGGCATTCTATGAAACGTATGCAGAGACGGAGACTCCTGTCCTGGTGGTCGCGGATCGTTTCCCGTTCCGGTATTTTATTGAGGACTACCCCTATACCTGCTATGCGGCGTTTGCCGGATGCAGCGCGGAAACCGAGGCGAGCTTTCAGACCATCGCCTTTCTGGCGGAACAGGCGGATGCAAACGGCGTTGACACGATCTTCACGATCGAGGGCGGCAGCAGTGACATTGCACAGGCGGTTGCTGCCAATACCAAGGACGGCGGCAAGCGCATCGCCAAGCTGAATTCGCTCCAATCCGTCACACGGCGGCAGATCGACGAGGGTGCGACCTATATTTCTCTCATGGAGGAGAATTTAACCGTATTAAAGGAGGCGGCAGGCATATCATGACAGAGATCCCGGAGGAGATCATCTCCCAACGAACCAGAAGTGTTCCGGAAACGCAGGTCGTTGTGCGCGATGCTGCGCTCGGCTATGAGAACCTTGTTGTGACCGAGGGACTGAATTTCGGCATCAGCGCGGGGGATTACCTGTGCATTCTCGGCGAGAACGGTTCGGGGAAAAGCACACTCATCAAGGCGCTGCTCGGTTTGAAATCCCAGATCGCCGGGGAGATCCGGTGGTATAACGGTATGTCCGGAAGGGATGTGGGCTATCTGCCGCAGCAGACGGTGGTGCAGCGCGATTTTCCGGCATCTGTGCGCGAGATCGTGCGGTCGGGGTGTCTGGCAAGCATGGGTTGGCGGCCGTTTTATCGCAGGGAGGAAAAGCAGCTTGCCGAGGAGAAAATGCAGCGTCTGGGCATTCTGGAGCTTGCCGACCGCTGCTACCGTGAGCTGTCCGGCGGTCAGCAGCAGAGGGTGCTGCTGGCGCGTGCGCTGTGTGCAGCCAAGAAGATGCTCCTTCTGGATGAGCCTGTCACCGGACTTGACCCCAGGGCACAGAACGATCTCTACGATCTGATCGATGGGCTGAACCGGGAGGGGATCACCATCATCATGGTCTCGCATGATGTAAATGCCGCACTGCGCTGCGCAACGCACATTCTCCACATCGGCAGCCAGCGTCAGCTGTTTTTCGGAACAAAGGACGACTATCTCCGCAGTGAGATCGGCGCAGGCTTTGCCGCATCGCAGGGAGGAGGTGTTCAGGCGTGATCGAAGCATTTGAGACGCTCCGTTTTTACTTTGCGAATTATCCGTTCGTGCGTTACGCCTTCGTGGTCGGACTGCTGATCTCGCTGTGCGCATCACTTCTGGGAGTCACGCTTGTCCTCAAACGATTCTCGTTCATCGGTGACGGTCTGTCGCACGTAGCATTCGGTGCAATGGCAGTCGCTATCGTGGTCGGCATGACCAATCAGATGGCGATTATCCTGCCTGTGACCGTGCTTTCGGCGATTCTGCTGCTGCGCACTGGACAGAACACCAGGATCAAGGGTGATGCCGCCGTTGCGATGATCTCGGTCGGGGCACTCGCCATCGGCTATATGCTGATCAACATGTTCTCGAAGTCTGCGAACGTTGCAGGTGATGTGTGCAGTACTCTGTTCGGTTCGCTGTCCATCCTGACCCTGAAGGCATCGGACGTGTGGCTGTGCGTGATCCTTTCCGCCATTGTCATTATCCTGTTTCTCCTGTTCTATCACAAGATTTTTGCCGTGACATTTGACGAAAGCTTTGCTTCGGCGACCGGGCTGCGGACGAATGCCTATAATCTCCTGATCGCTGTCATCACGGCGCTCATTATCGTGCTGGCGATGAATCTGGTCGGATCGCTTCTGATCTCGGCACTTATCATCTTCCCGGCACTTTCGGCGATGCGGCTGTTCCGCAGCTTTAAAGCTGTGATCCTGTGCTCTGCAGTGATCTCGGTTGTGTGTGCAGCGGTCGGTATCATCTTGTCGATTCTCTGCTCCACACCAGTCGGTGCAACGATCGTATGCGCGGATATCGTGGTGTTCCTGTCGTTTTTGCTGATTGCCAAGGTGACGGGACGTACGGAATGAAATAAACCTCCTCGGAAGTTTCCGAGGAGGTTTAATATGTATGGATACTCCCCTTTATTGCAAACCGCCCCTGACCGGGCGGTTTTTTATTTGCCAAACGCATCAGGCAGACCCATAATTTTGAAAAAATGTCGAAATCGTGTAAGTTTTTAGCCTAGTGATCGTCTCGTATAATCCTTTTTGTATAATACATTTCGTATAATTAGTGCAGTTTGCACAAATATCAACATAATATTCATGCAAACTGATTTCTGGTAAAATGTTGACAAACACGCAAAATCGTGGTAAAATGTAAATACAGAGAAACAGAAAACGTTTAGGGTGTGACAAATTAGAATATACTGTTAGTAATTCGTTGGGACGTTTCTACAAATAAAATCACCCATACGTTTTTTAAAGGAGTTGTGGTTTATGAAAAATCAGTTCAAGAAAGTGATTGCTATAGTGGCAGCAGCTGCCCTTACCATGACCCAGCTCGCAGTTCTTTCACAAGCTGCACGCGCAATGGATGAGACGGACATGCAGAACACTCTGGCACTCACCAGCGAGACCGCTGCTGAGGCAGAGGAGTTCACCGAGACTGAGGAGTTCACCGAGACTGAGGAGACCACCGAGACTGAGGAGATCACCGAGACTGAGGAGACCACCGAGACTGAGGAGACCACTGAGATTGAGGAGACTACTGAGACTGAGGAGACCACCGAGCCAACTGAGGATTCCTCCGAGGAAAGCACTGAGGATGTTTCCGATGTACAGGATACCCCCGATTTCTCCTATCTTGGTGCAGTCGGTACGCTGTCCGAGGAGCAGACTGTCATGATCGCGTCCTCTATCTACAACGCACTGAAAAACCATGAGTCCAAGGTTGAATTTGACACCGTTAACTGCGAGCATATCCAGAAAGATCGTGATATTGATGCACTGAGCTGCATTTTTCACACCGTTGTTTACAGCACGCGCTACGGCGTTCTGGTAAATCAGGGCTTTAGCTATTCTTACACAATGCCGGCAAACAAGCCATATTATATCACGTCTATGACGATCAGCTATTCTGTACCGGATATGATGTATGAGGATGCCTTTACGGATGTTGAGCAGAAGCTTGATGCGATCCTCCAGGGAGTGAACGCCGACTGGTCGATTCCTGAAAAGGCGCTGTATCTCCACGATTATTTTGCAGTGAACTTCGATTATGACTACAAGGGGCTGGCAAGTGCTGTCGGCGGCGATCCCTGCTATACCGCTTACGGTCTGCTCGTTGAGAACATTGCAGTGTGCCAGGGCTATGCATGGCTTTACAATGTGCTGCTCAACGATCTGGGGATCGAGAGCTACGTTGTTACCAGCGAGGAGAACAACCATGCCTGGAATGCTGTCGTACTTGATGGCATGTACTATCATATCGACTGCATTTTTGATGACAGCTCCCAGCTTCCCACCAGTCAGATCGGTCTGGCGGGTCAGGTTTCTCACGAGAGCTTTATGAAATCCCATACCGCAATGATCTCCAGCGGTCACACCTGCAACGAGTACGACTGGGTTCTCAGCACCGGGCGTACTGTCTGGATCGTTGACGAGACCGGCAGTTATGTCGCAGATGTTCCTACTGACAACAAGTACAACAGTGGTTTCTGGGCAACGACCCACAGCGCGATCTATCCGCTGCAGGGCGGCTGGCTGGTCAAAGAGCCCGATCCGTTCAATTTCAACGCTGCCAGCTACAATCTGTACACCTACGATTTCGAGAGCAACAGTTCTGAATGGATCGCGCCGATCGTCGGCGAAGGTGATGACTGGTATGCAGGACTTGACCGTACACGCCGCTACAGTGACAACTACTCTGTTTGCAGCATAAAGGACGATATCATTTACTTCACTTCCAACTCTGGCGTGACGGCAGCCGTCCGTGATGAAAACGGCGGTCAGTATGATTACGTGTCTGTCACCCTGTTCACCCTCAATGAGGAGCAGGCGGAGAAAGGATTTGTCTATGGCATGCGCATTTCCGGTGACACGATGTATTTTCAGGTAACTTCCGACCTGCGCACTGCTCCGGTAGAGTACAAATACAGCGTTGCAGATGTGATCGATATCATCAATATTGCATCGCGCGGCGATACGGATGACAGTGTGGCAGGCGACATCAACGGCGACAGCGAGATCGACATCATTGATGTGATCAGCATGCAGCGCTACCTGGCTGGCACGGATGTTTTTGAGGATCTTGAAGTCCGCAGACGTGCAGACATCGTTGAGGACGGCGTTCTCGATGTGTTCGACCTTGCAATGGTTAAGAAGATGGCGCTTGATAATAAGGCGTGAATTCGATCAGCAGCAAAATAAGCCCCCCGGCAATTCGCTGGGGGGCTTCGTGCAGGTGTCCGTTACCGTCTGGGAAACCAGAGCGAGAATTCCGCGCCCTTATCCACCTCGCCGTATGCCTCGACCCTTCCGCCGTGACGCTGCATGATCCGGTGGATCAGTGCAAGACCTACGCCGCTTCCCTCAAACTCCTCATCGGAGTGAAGCCGCTGAAATACCTGGAACAGCTTTTTGGAATACGCCATATCAAATCCGGCACCGTTGTCCCGTATGGTGATGATCTGATAGCCCTGTTCTGTGCGTCCGGACATCTCGATCACCGCTGTTTCGCGTTTGGAGGTGTACTTAATGGCGTTGGACAGCAGATTTTTCAGCATGATCCGCACAAGCATCTCGTCCGCCATGACAGGGGGTAGCACACCGCATGTAAAGGTGATCTCGCGCTCCGGCGGCTCCAGATCCTTCAGCTCGCGGAATACCTCGAGGGCAAGGGGTTTGATGTCCACGCTCCGCACCTCCGCCTTGACGTTGCACATTTTGGAGAAGTCCAGAAGCCGTTCGATCATGATCCTGGTCTGCTCCGATTTGGCTGTTATCATGTCCATAATGGCAGTGATGCTCTCGTCCTGCGCATCGCCCAGCTCGCTGCGGAGCATGTCGATCAGCATGTTGATGATGTTGAACGGTGCTTTCAGATCGTGCGACACTGCCGAGCAGAACTGCGACAGCTCCTGGTTGGCAGCAGCCAGTTCACGCTGCTGCGAGGAGATCTGCAAATGCGTTCTGATCCGCGCCAAATATTCCTCCTGTAAAAACGGCTTTTTAACGTAGTCGCAGCCGCCGACCTCCAGACTCTGGCTGATGATGCGCGGACTTGTCTCAGAGGTCAGAAAAATAATGGGAATATTGTGTGTTTTGGGATTTGCCTTGATCATTTTGCAGATCTCGATACCATTGATGTCACCCATCTGGATGTCGAGCAGGATCAGGTCGGGAATCCGCCGTTCCAGAAACCGAAAGGCAGCCTTTCCGCTGGATGCCGCAAACACGCGATACCCCTCAGAGCGCAGCAGCGTGCCCGAATAGGAAATATGGTCGGGCATATCGTCTACTACGAGTATTTCAGCGTAATTCGTCATAAATCCTCCTCATTTCTTTGGTGAGATCAGTTCCGCCTTGTATTTGGAGGGGGTCATGCCCGTGATCTCCTTGAACACCTTAGTAAAGTAATCAACGGAGGAATAGCCCAGAATATCGCTGATCTCATAAGCCTTGTAATTCCCGGTGCGGATCAGCTCCTTGGCGTGTTCGATCTTGATCTTGGCGTGGAATTCGTGGAATGTGATGCCAAAGTGCTGCTTGAACAGTTTTCCGAAATAGTCCTTGCTGTAGCCGTGCGCCGCGGCAGCATCGTCTGCGGTGATGGGCTGGTCATAGTGCTCGGAGCAGTAGTAGGTCACCTGTGCAACGAACAGATCCTTGTCCGGGTCGATGTGCAGCGTCTCCATGATCTCTGCGATCGCCGGCTCGATCTGATTGCCCTGATGCAGTTCCTCGATGCGGGCCTTGGCACGCCCCAGCACCTCCTCGAGCTTTTTGACATTCACGGGCTTCAGGAGATAGTCAAACGCCCCCAGGACAAGCCCCTGTCTGGCATATTCAAATTCATCGTAGGAGCTGGCAAATATGACAGGGATCGTATTGCCCTTGTCATTGAGTGTCCGCAGCATCTCGATGCCGTCAACGAAAGGCATACGAATGTCGGTAAAGATCAGGTCGAATGATTCCGTTTCCAGAATGTCAAGTGCTTTTTTGCCGTTGGGCGCTTCGGCAGCAATGGCAAAGCCGCACTCCGACCAGGTTTTCATTTTTTTGTAGATAAACCGCAGCGCGGAATCATCCTCAACCAAAAGTACCTTATACATGGCGTTCCTCCACATTGTCGATGATCCATAGAAAATCATAGTTGAAAACTGCCTGTCTGAGCCGGTCAAACCGTTCCGGCTCCATATTAGCCATAAACACCTGGATGTGTTCGGAGAATACGTCAATGGCAGTGATATCGAATTCGCCGCACAAAAACATGAAATTTTCCCAGAGGGACGGCCAGTCGGCATCAGTGACAGTTTCGTCTGTCTCACTGGACAATCTGCTGCTGCAATCGGAAAGTGTCTGATAGGTGGTGTTCCATACGCCGACAAATTCCTCCAGATGGTCAGAACGCTCTTGTTTCAGCTCATCGCCGAGGGTTCGTGCAAGGCGGTGCAGCTTGTGGCAGAACAGATTTCCCGAGATGCCGATGATGTTGTGCATGATCTCCCGTGCGCGGAGAAACTCTCCTTTTGCCACAAGTGTCTCAAGCTGTACGCAGTCGCGGCTGTGAACGCTCAAAAACTGCGACAGGATGCGCTGCACGGCGGCTGGATCCTTCATGACCGCGAACAAGGCATCGTCATCAAACAGGGCATCACTCGTGTGCTCATCCATGCCAGGCACAGGAGCTGCTGCCTGAAATCGCTGCAGCAGCTCCATCAGATCAGGCTTTTGCAGCGGCTTGACCAGAGAGCCGTTCATCCGGCTTTGCACAAATGCAGGGTCATCGGGGGGGATCACATCAGCAGACAGGGCGATCACGGGTGTTGCGGTGTTCGTTTCCCGGATCAGCTCTGATGCCTGAAAGCCGTTCATGTCCGGCATATGGATGTCCATAAAGATCATGTAGTAAGGCTTTTGTTCCGCAAGTCTGACTGCCTCTGCACCGGATTCGGCGGTTTCGACAGAAAGTCCGCAGCTCTCCAGCATGAGCTTTTCGATGGCAAGTGTGATGGCATTATCATCTACCAATAAAATTTCCAGCATACTGCTCTCCTTTTTTGTTTCTTGTATATATTATACAGTAACTTGAAAGGAATGTCAAGCGTTCTGTGTGCAGCTTTCATGGAAATCCATATTCCTATAAATGAGGATAGCCTGCTTTGTACGTTTTTCCGGGAATAACAATAAACAACGGCAGCCTGCAACGGCTGCCGTTGTTTGCTGTAGGGATCGTTAGCATTGATCCTGAACGTGCTGTATGTCGTACTCTCATAGCCATTTTCACAAAAACCTCCATATCCTAGGGATCATAAAGATATAACTTGATACTGCATCATGAATCAATCACAGTTATTTTAAGATTTTGCAGTCGAAAACGATCAACTTATTTCTCTAAGATTCCTATGCCTGTGTTTCTCTTTTTAGCTCTGTATTTCTGTCAGCGTCCTGAGCTGTCGGGGTATCATAAATCCTGTTTTTCTATTTTATCTCTGTATTTCTGTCAGCGTCCTGAGCTGTCGGGGTATCATAAATCCTGTTTTTC
>CAZKHW010000057.1:9726-13174 GCA_964552525.1 uncultured Ruminococcus sp.
ATCTCTGTATTTCTGTCAGCGTCCTGAGCTGTCGGGGTATCATAAATCCTGTTTTCTCTTTTTATTTTTATCTGTAGTTTGTACGCTTTAACGATCCTCCTTTGCGTTTTTCTTGGTGGTTGTTTTCCCTTACCATGGTTATATTATAGCACGTATTTTTCCGTTTTCACACCCCATTTTCCGGATAAAATCCCGTAAAATAACGACAAGGCGTTCTCAATGCTCCCATGGAAACCACTTTCCGGAAACCGGCTCCCCGTTCCAAAATAAAAAAAAGACTTGACAACAGGCACTAAATATGGTATACTATAGTTACTTTCAATACTACAGGAGGCGTTTTCCATGAATTACAATGTCATCGGCGGTTCAATGAGCCGTGCAGAAATGAACGAATATGTCCGGATGCTCCAGAAGAAGTACCCGGAGCGCATTTTCCGCGAGATCACCTTCAAGATCGATGGGGACTTTGTGGATGTGGACTATGTATACGATACCGTCCCGTTCGACCGGATTCGCCGGATCACCGGCTATCTGGTGGGCAATATGACGCGCTGGAATGACGGCAAGCGCGCAGAGGAGGCAGACCGCGTCAAGCACGGCGTGTGAAAGTCAGGACACCAGCACCCATACGATCAAGCCCGGAAGCATGTGCTTCCGGGCTTTTGCTGTTTGTACTAATCCACAGATTTAAGTGATTCTGCCATATTGATGCGGTCGAGCTTCAGACCCATGAACAGGTTCACGATCAGGTTAAAGCCAAAGGTGAGCAGGATCGACCACAGATAGCTTATGGGGAGGATCTGCACCTTAAAGGACACCATATCCACAATGATCTGTGAAATGACGAACCGATGCAGCACAATGCCGAGTACCAGTCCCACCAAAATACCGATTGCCGTAAGCACCAGGTTTTCGCGCAGGACATATGCCTCGGTCTCGCTGCGGAAGAATCCGAGTACCTTGATGGTGGCGATCTCACGGATGCGTTCGGTGATGTTGATGTTCGTAAGGTTGTACAGCACGATGAAAGCCAGTCCTGCCGCGCAGATAATGACAAGTGCCACGATGTAATCCAGACTTTCCATCATCTTGGCAAGCCGCGCACGCAGCTCCTCAAAAAGCATGACCATTGTCACATCATCGGATTTGGACAGCTCTGCGGAGATCTGATACGCATCGGCATCCTCTGCAAAATTGGTGTACGCCGAGGTCATGGAAGGCGTCTCGCCAAGCTGACGCGCCAGCGTTTCGGGTGTGAGGAGGATGTAGTTGTATACGTGGTTCTCGAAGATACCCGTTACCTTGACATGAATCTCCTGCATCGATTCACTGCGCAGGGTGATGGTGTCGCCGAGCTGTACGCCGTAGCGCTCCTGTACGGAGTTGCTCACGTACGCCTCGTCCCTGCCGGGGAACGTCAGCGGCTCGCCCTGCATCGTGTGCAGATGCATGAAGTGGTCAAAATGTTCTGTCTCAAACGGTGCGATCAGGTTCATCGCCTTGACCTTGCCGTTTGCGACCAGATCGAGGGTGGTTTCGTGAAGGGGAAGGTATTCTGCCGTCAGTTCATTCAGCTCATCGGTCAGAGCAGGGGAGAGCGTCTGCCCCATCCCGTTCCTGAACGCGATCTGCGCATCTGCCACAACGATCTCATTGTACTGTACATCTGCAAAATCTGCGACCGAATCGCGCATACCAAAGCCCGTTACAAGCAGTGCGGTGCATCCGCCGATGCCCAGCACCATCATGAAGAACCGTCCCTTGTAGCGGAAGATATTGCGGATCGAGACCTTGTGCAGGAATTTCAGACGATTCCACAAAAACGGCACATACTCCAGAAGAACACGCTTTCCTGCCTTGGGAGCTTTGGGACGCATCAGACCAGCCGCCGTTTCGGCAAGCTCGATGCGGCAGGCAAGCCATGTCGTGCCGATGGAGCATACCAAGGATGCCGCCAGAGCCAGAATCGCCATCTTTGCATCGAATACATATACCAGTTTCATGGGAATGTACATCAGCTCATAGGACATCCAGATGGTGTATGGGAATACCACCGGTCCTACCGCAAATCCCAGTATACAGCCAATGACTGCGGCACTGCCGGAGTAGAATGCAAACTTGCCCATGATCCTGCCCTCGGAGTAGCCAAGTGCCTTGAGCGTGCCGATCTGGGTGCGCTGCTCCTCCACCATGCGGCTCATGGTGGTCATGCAGACAAGTGCCGCCACGAGGATAAAGAACAGCGGAAAGACCCCTGCGACCTGCTCAATGATCTGCGAGTCGCTCTCAAAGCATGCATAGCCGATGTTGGTGCTGCGGTCGAGAACGAAGGTGTCAGGTTCTTCTATGTCCGCGATCTTCTGCGCAGCGTCATCAAGCTCCGCCTGTGCATCGGCGATCTTCTCATCGAATTCCGCCTTTCCGTCGTGATACGCCCTCCAGCCGTCCTCGTAGGCTTTCAGCCCCTCCTCGTAGTCGAGCTTACCGTCCTCGTATTCAAGAAGTCCTTCCTCGTAGTCGAGCTTGCCGTCCTCGTACTCCTGCAAGCCTTTTTCGTAATCCGCCCTGCCGTCCTCGAGCTTCTGCACGGATTCCTCATAGGCACGAAGTCCGTCATTGTATGCGGCAAGTCCCTGCTCATACTCTGCACGGCCTGCGGAAAGCTGCGCACGTCCTGCATCAATGACCGTCTGCTGTGCGGCAAGCTCCTGCCGTCCTGCGGTAATGGGTGCTTTTGCCGCCTCGAGCTGCACACGTGCATCGGCAATTGCCTGCAAGCCGGCGCGGATCTGCAATTGCTGCTCCTCGGGGAGCATGTCGATATAGGCAAGAGAGGCGTTCAGCTCTGCCGCCTGCGCATCGAGAGCCTGCTCCTGTGAGCGTATGGCAGCCTCTCCGGCATCCGCCTGCGCACGTGCGGCATCGAGCTGGGCTTGCCCGTCATTGAGCTGTGCTTCACTGTCAGCAAGCGTCTGTGCCGCCGCATCAAGCTGTCCGCGTGAATCATCGAGCTGACGCTTGGCATCATCAAGCTGGAGCTGACCGTCGTCCAGCTCCTTGGCAGCATCTGCAAGCTGCTGGGCGGCATCCTCCAGTTGTGCCTTGGCATCGTCAAGCTGCTCCTTCGCATCGGCAAGCTGATTGGCAGCGTCTGCAAGCTCCCGTTTGCCGTCACCAAGCTCTGCGATGGCACTGTGAAGCTCCTCAAGCCCCTCTGCGCGTTTTTCCTCCAGCTCATCTCTGCCGTCCTGAAGCTCCGCCTCCGCCTCGTGCACGATGCGGTGATACCGCGCATTTGCCTGCTCCTGTGTGAGAGTCTCCCATTCGTCCGCACGTGCCTCCATCGCGTCCTCATACGCCTTGGAGTAGATCATGTCATCCTGATCGAACCGCACGTAGATCTCGGAGTAATAGTCAAGATCATACGCATCAGCCGGAAGATACAGAT
>CAZKHW010000058.1:0-13170 GCA_964552525.1 uncultured Ruminococcus sp.
GCTTAAAATTGTTGTATTTTTTCAAAAATTTCTAAAAATTAGTCTAAAATTTTACAGTGTTATCGTTTTCTTAAACAATGTCGCTTTAATAAAGCAGAATCGCCCATTTTGACTGACTACACAATTATCAATGTGTGTAATGTGCGCTTGTAATACAGTTTTGCAATTTTTGAGAGGGTTGGATAGGCTTTGAGCAAACAGTGAGGTGAATCAAATGGACAAAACGACAAATGGAATAACCGAAAAGAATTTGGAAGAATACAAGGACTATCTTGTTTCAAAGGGTCACACTAAAAGGACTGTTGAAAAGTATGTATATGATGCAGGTGTTTTCGGTAAATTTTTAAAAGATAAAAAAATCACTCCTAAGGTATTGAATGACTTTAAGATTAAAAGGCTTAAAAATTATACCGTTGTAGGTGCAAGGAGTGTAATATTCAATGTAAACACCTATTTAAGCTATATTGACTGCCCATATAAAATAGAGCAAATTGAACCTTCCAACCAAAAAAGGGACGTCAGCAAAACGGCCATTACCAAAGAAGAATATTTGGAAGTGCTAAAGGCTATCAAGCGTTCGGGCAACAATCGGCTGTATCTTATTGTGGAAAGTATATGCGGCGCAGGATTTAAATTAAGCGAGCTGCAATATTTGACGGTTGAAGCGGTAATCAAGAGTAAGGTGGAGCTTCCCGCAAATCATGGAAGTATTTATCTGCCTAAAAATCTACGAGATGACTTGCTGGAGTATTGCAAGGATAATGATATTTTTATGGGCGCGATTCTTGTTACAAAGAATGGAACGGTACCCGACAAGGGCAATGTTTCAAAGGAACTGAAAAGCATTTGCGCCGATGCGGGAATTGACCCCGAAAGGGTGAGTACAAAGACGCTCAGAGATTATTATTTTAAGAGCTTTGAGGATTATCGGAGTGAAATTGTGGAGATGATGGATAGGGAGTGGAGAGAGCCGAAAAAGGCTATGTAATATAATTATCATTGAAAAGTGAGGAGCAAACAATGGTTTTTGGAGGAATATTAGCAGGCGGCACAGGCTCAAGAATGGGAAATTATACTGTTCCTAAACAGTTTCTGCCACTTAATGAAAAGCCCATAATCGTACATGTCATCGAAAAATTTTTGGTGCATTCGGAAATTGACAAGGTGGTTGTGGGCGTAAACGTAAATTGGCTTGAATATATGAAGGATTTGCAAAAGAAATATTTTGCAAACGAAGAAAACCTTTCCGTTGTCAAAGGAGGCGGCGACCGCAACAGCACTATTTTGGCAATTATCGAGGAAACAAAAAGGCTCGGCGGTTCTGCAAAGGATATTGTCGTCACACACGATTCGGTTCGCCCCTTTATCACTATGAAAATGATTTCGGAAAACATAGCCGCAGCTGAAAAATACGGCGTTTGCGATACCGTCATTCCTGCTACAGACACCATAGTTTATTCCGAAAACAATGAATACATAACCGATATTCCCGTGCGGAACAAAGTGTATCAGGGGCAGACACCTCAAAGCTTTAATATAGGTTTGTTTGAACAGGTATACGGTCAGATGACCGAGGAAGAGCTGCAAATTGTTACCGACGCATGTAAAATGTTTATGCTTAAAGGTCACAAGGTTTATTTGGTGGAGGGCAGCGTTTCAAATATTAAAATAACCTATCCCTTTGACTATAAAATGGCTCAGATAATGATGGAGAAAATGAATAATGATAGCAACGCAGTATAAATTAGTTAAGCCTTATATTATTGAAACGACTTATAACGATATTTCCCTTTCCGAGGGAGTGGTCGTAAAGCCAAAATATCTCTCGATCTGTAAGGCGGATATGCGGTATTTTTTCGGTCAGCGAGACTTGAATGTTTTAAAAAAAAGACTTCCCATGTCACTGATCCACGAAGCCTGCGGAGAAGTTTTATACGATCCCTCTGGACAACTCCAAAAGAGACAAAAAGTGGTTTTATTGCCCAACATTCCCGGTAGAGATGAATATTACACCGAAAATTACCGCTTGGATTCTCTGTTCCGTTCAAGCCGTGCCGACGGATTTATGCAGGAAATTATTGCCATGAAATCCGATTTTTTAGTTCCTTATTCAGACAAGCTTTCAGATGAGGTAGCTGCCTTTACCGAATTCATAAGTGTGGGCATCCACGCTGTTGATACTTTTATCAAGCGGTCGGGAGCAAGAAAAGATCACATAGCGGTATGGGGAGACGGCTCCCTCGCTTATGTTGTCTGCTCGGTTTTAAAATGTATGCTTCCCAAAACAAAAATAACCGTAATAGGAATCAGCCCCACAAAGCTGCAATATTTCACTTTTGCAGATGAGGTGCTGACAGTGAACGAGGTCGAAAATACACCGCGATACGACCACTGCTTTGAGTGTGTGGGAGGCGGCGGCTGCGCTTCTGCAATATCTCAGATCATAGATACCATACTTCCCGAGGGTGTCATATCCTTGTTGGGAGTAAGCGAAGAACCCGTTCCCATAAATACTCGAATGGTGCTTGAAAAGGGCTTGACCATGATCGGCAGAAGCAGATCGGGACGGGTCGATTTTGAGAAAGCAGTTAAACTTATGGAAAACAACGATTCCTTTGTGGGACGAATGAAACATATTATTTCGCATTTGGTCGATGTTTCAAAAATCAACGATATAAGCGGCGCCTTTGATTTGGCAAAGACTGCGGATTTTAAAGTTGTAATAAAATGGAATGTATAAAGGAG
This sequence comes from uncultured Ruminococcus sp., assembly GCA_964552525.1. Lineage (GTDB taxonomy): Bacteria > Bacillota > Clostridia > Oscillospirales > Ruminococcaceae > UBA3855. The sequence continues at coordinate 2,746 of CAZKHW010000058.1, forward strand.
AGAAGAAATGAAGGTAAGCTACATAATACTGCCATTTACGGATTCCACCTATTTGGTGCGATGCGTAAATTCGCTTTACAGACAGCTTGGCGATGACTATGAGGTTATTCTTGCGGAAAATGATTTCGGAAAAGAATGGAAAATTACAGAGGAATTTCTGAACAGTAAGCCGAAACTTTTGAGAATCAGTAAGCTTGATTATCCCGAAATGAAAGAGACGGCAGAAAAGCAAACAGCTGAAATAACGGAAGCGGAGGCACCGAATGAAATAAACGATTCCAAATATGCCGATGAGAGCGAAATAATTAAATTAAACAATGCCAAAAAGCTTTCCAAAGCCTTTTCTCTTGTTTCGGAGGACAGTGGTTATGTAATGCTTATAGATGTAACCACTGTTGTTTCGCCTATTTGCACCAAAGCGATTTTGGCATGTGAAGAAAGCGATTTAATAATTCCCGCAGCGGCAATAAAGGAAGGCGACGGTTTCGTTTCTGACTGCCCCGAAATATCCGCACCGGAAAAGAATTTTGACATGCTTATACCTCAGAGATTATGTTTTGGTATAAGCTTATTTAATGATTTCGATCCGATGTTCATTGAAAACAACGATCTGTTTTCTATTTTTTTGCTCTCCGTATTTATTGAAAAAAATGAGATAGGAAGTACCGAGGATATATGCCTGTATGTCGAATCCTTTGCCGTACCCAAACCGAATGAAAACACAGGCTTTGAAGCAATAAAGGAACAATGTGACGCAGTTTTTTCAAAATTGTTTGATATTTCGGACATCGAAGCACGGGTTATCGTTTTTGAAAAAATTATAAATAAAATATCGCCTTTACTTGCCGATGAAGATATAGAGGTTCGGCAAGGAGCTTTTGAACTGCTTCAGAAATTTTACAAAGAAGTTCGTCATGATTTTCTGCTTAAAAGTATTATTGAAACTCAAACAGGCTTTGATTCGGACGAATTTTTAACAATGAGCTGCAATGAATATGCGCTGTACAAATCCCATGTAAGAGGAGATAAAAACCCTGTTACAGCTGTCGACTGTGCGGTTCAGAACAAGCTTTTAAACGACATGAAGGCGGTTCTTGATTCCACAACAAAAGAGCTTTCGGATATGAAAAAGGATGTTGCTGTCATAAAATCCAAGCCAATAACCGTGAATATGTCTGCACCTGCGGCAGCGGGTACGGTAATCGGTGACCCTTATGTAGATATTCCAAAAATGTACCGTGAAGGAAGATTGGGTTTTAAGACAATTTGGCGCAGCTTTTGGAGCTGGTTTAAGTACAAGTTCAGCAGAAAAAAGTAAGCTTGGGAGGAATAGAAAATGGATAATATGGAATTTGAATATAAGGTCAGCGTTATTGTGCCTGTTTATAATGTGGAGAAGTATTTGAGAGACTGTCTTGATTCGCTGTTGGCGCAGACTATTGACCATGAGCTTATGGAAGTGCTGCTGATCAACGATGGGTCTACCGATAATTCGCTTGCTATTTGTGAGGAGTATGCGGAATTGTTTGAGTGCTTTAAGGTGTTTGATCAAGAGAACAAAGGACCATCCGCTGCGAGAAATGTAGGAATAAAAAATGCTAAAGGCAAGTATATAGCTTTTTTGGACAGTGATGACACATTTGATCCACAGGCATTAAAGTTGCTTGTTGACTTTTTTGACAAGCACTATAATGAAATAAATTTAGTCACATGTTACGACGAATATTTTCTAAATGGCAAAAAACTTCCTCCTCATGTAAAATATAAATATTTAACAAAAACCGGAATATATGACTTAAATGAAACAATATTTGCATTTCAATTAAGATTATCCATTTGTTATAAAAATCAATTTGAAGAAAATATTCTATTTGATGAAGAGGTAAGATTTCAAGAGGATCAGCAATTTTGTTCTAAAATTTTAAAAGATAATGTACAAATTGGATATGTTAAAGAAGCAGTGTATAACTATATGAGAAACGATAACGGATTGGTTGCGTCCTCTTCATACCCTTTATACAGCTTTGAAAGCACAATGAAATTTTTTGAGGATTTGTTTTCGGAATATGAAGAAAGTGTTCCAAGATATTTTCAAGCGCTTTTTTTTCATGATCTAAGCTGGAAAATCAAAGAAAATGTGCTTTTTCCTTACCATTATGAAGGCGAAGAATACGCAGCAGCGTTAAATAGAATCCAGGCACTGATTGATCGGGTTGATGATGAAGTAATATTATCTCATCCCTCCACTGACAGCTTTCACAGACATTTTTTCTTAAATATGAAATCCGACGCAAAAAAAGCGGTCGTTACCCCATTAAAAAATAAAATATCTATTTATAAAGAGAGTAAATTGTTGTATAATGCCGAGAAATTTGAGATAATCCTAAATAAAATCACCGTGAAAAACAGCAATCTTAAAATGCTTGCCTTTTTAAAATCTCCTATTTTTAATTATATAGAAGCTCCCAAAATTGAAGCGGTAATTACTTATAATGATAACACTGTTCAAAATATAAATTTGGATTTCTTTTTATCATCATGGAGCTGGTATAAGTCTAAGGAAAAAACAAACAACTTTTACGGTTTTTATTTTAACTGTGACGCGGATAATGTGAGTTCATTTAAAATACAAGTGGTTGTTGATGGGATAAGATACGACACTTATTATTGGTTTATGTCAACCTCTCCGTTTTCACTCAATACAAAACATAGCGAAGCTCTTTTATCGAATTATAAGGTCGAATTTGAAGATAATGTCTTTTATATTTCCAAATTAAGTGAAAATGAACTTTTATCCGAAAGAAAAGCCGCAACTGAAAAGTTAAACAGTTTGTCGTCAATTTACGGCATACGATGTGAAGCGGACAAAATGATAAATAAAAAAATATGGTTATATTATGACTGTATCGGAGTGGAAAAAGATAACGGATATTATCAATTTATTCATGATATCAATAAGGACGACGGTATAGACAGATTTTATGTCAGCACAAATGAAGAAATAGAAAATACTGATTTGTTTTCTGAGAGTCAAAAAAAGTTTATTGTACATTTTGGAAGCCTGAAACACAAAATTTTATATACGGCTGCTTCAAAAATTATAACTGCGTATGTGGAAGACCGAAACATAAATCCTTTTAGTTCGCAAGAGCATAAGTACATTGCAGATATATTGAATTTTGAAATAATATATTTGCAGCATGGTATTTTACACGCCCACATACCTTGGAAATACTCTCCGGGTCGAGTGGACTGCAACTGTGATAAAATAGTTATTTCATCGTTGTTTGAAAAAGAAAATCTGACCAATATATATCATTTTCCCTTAAACACTTTGATTGGTTGCGGTATGCCTCGATTTGACCATATCGACAGAAATACCGTCCCATCCAACAAGATATTGTTTGCACCGTCATGGAGAAACTATCTGATAGGTAAAACTGTAGGAAACGAATGGACTCTCACCGAACATCAATTTGTTAATTCGGATTATTTTAAGATTTTCAACGAATTTTTAAACGCTCCCGAGTTGGAAGAAGTGCTTGCAGAAAACGATATTTACTTAGATTTTAAAATACATCCTATTTTTATGCCTTATCTGCATTTTTTCGATAACAACAATACACATGTAAGCTTTGCGGGAGGTTCTGTAAAGGACGAGGAATACGCTGCATTTATTACCGATTTTTCTTCATTCGTATTCGATTTTGCTTATTTAAAACGTCCGATTATGTACTTTGTCCCTGATTACTTGCAGGTCAAGTCCGGAATGAATCAATATCGTGAACTTGATCTGCCTTTTGAAAAAGCATTCGGAAAAATGGTAACAGATGTTGAAAGCGCTATAAATGAGATTTCGGATATTATAAAGAATGATTTTAATCCAAATTCTGTTTTTGAAGAAAGAATGAATAATTTTTATTTGCCTCTTAAAAATTGCTCTGAGAAGTTATACCAATATTTATTAGAAAGGTAATGTTTTTTCATGCTTAATAACTATCTTCCCGAAAACAAAAATTGCAGCGGCTGTGGAGCTTGCAGCAATATTTGTCCTACCGGAGCGATAACTATGGGATATGACGACTATCGGTTTGTTATTCCCAAAGCCGATCAAGATAAATGTATATATTGCGGCATGTGCAATAAAGTATGTCCGGTATTAACCCCCAAATTTAAAAATAATCCAAAGCCTAAATTTTATTCTTTCTGCGCTGATGACGCAACAAGAAAGAAAAGCAGTTCGGGAGGAATGTTTTCCGTACTTGCAAATTATGTTATTGACAAGGGCGGATATGTTTGTGGAGCGGCATTTGATGAGAATTTTCAGGTAAAGCACAGAATTGTCAGCAGCAGAGAAGAGCTTGAGCCTTTGCGCTCATCCAAATATATTCAAAGCGATGTAAACGACTGCTATAATAAAACAAAAAAGCTGCTTGATGAGGACAATTATGTTCTTTTCACCGGAACGCCCTGTCAGGTGGCAGGATTGTATAACATATTAAAAAAAGATTATGAAAAGCTTATCACAGCTGATCTGCTTTGCCACGGAACGCCTTCTCAACGTTTTTTTGACAGTTACCTAAACGAGATTGCAAACGGTAAAAAAGTAAAAAATGTTTATTTCAGACACAAGAGATTTGGCTGGACTGCCGGTACGATTCTTATCTTGTTTGAAGACGGAAGCGAATATATAGGCAAAATTAGCGATGAGAACAAAGACGCTTACTTTGAAGCTTTTATGAAAAATATGATAATGCGTGATTCTTGTTATAACTGTAAGTTCTGCGATTATCCACGTCAAGGAGACATTACCATAGGCGATCTTTGGCATTCGGATAAGCTTGACCCTAAAAGCAATGATAAAAAGGGAACATCTTTTGTATTTGTAAATAACAGCAAAGCAGAAAAAATATTCGGCGAAATAACTGCAACAGCAAAATATTATAAGGAAATAACCGTAGAAAATTATTCAAAAATTCCCAACAGAGTAACGACCAAATCCAAGCCCAGTCCTTTAAGGCCAAGATTTCTTGAGCTTATAAAGGAAAAAAGTTTTATTAAGGCTTTTGACTATGTATACAATGATCACTATGACATAGGTCTTGTTGGCGTTATCGGGAATGAAAATATAGGAAGTATTTTGACATACTATGCTTTATATAATTTTTTGTCGGACAATAATTATTCTGTAATGATGATTGAAAGACCGTTGAGCGCTACTCTTAAAGTCAGTGAAAAATCAGCGGAATTTACCAAAAAATGGCTTCCCGATTATGCTCAGCCTATACAAAAAGATGACATTTTTGAAATGAGAGAACTTAATAAAAAATGTGAGCAGTTTTTGGTAGGTTCTGATCAGGTATTTCTTTCTAAAATGGCTAAAACAAGAGATTACGTTCATTTTCTTTCATGGGTAGATGAAAACAAAAACAAGGTGGGGTATTCAAGCTCTTTCGGCGGGCCTATGGCGAGAGGAACAAAAGAATACAATCAAACTCTTGCATATTATTTAAACAAATTCAGCTTTTTATCATTGCGTGAGGACGACGGAGTTAATTTTGCAGATAACGAACTGAAATTAGATACAAAAGCCGAATGGTGCATAGACCCGGTATTTTTATGCGATAAGGAACATTATATGAAGCTTGTACGCTCTGCGGAGGTAAAACGTGACAGTGAATATATAGGAACTTATGTGCTTATACCCAAGACTTCTATCAGTAATCTGATTATAAAAGTTAAAACGCATTTTGGTAATCTTCCAGTTGAGCTTATCGGTGAGGAAAAAAAGATACTCAATACTAAAGTGCTGATAACTTATGACCACAAAGATGTTTTTCCCGTTGAAAGGTCATTGGAAACTATATACAGCAGTAAATTTTTTGTTACCGATTCATTCCACGGTGTGTGCTTTGCCATTATTTTCAGAAAGGATTTTCTTGCTATACCCCGTGATTTTACCGACAGATTTACTTCATTATTAAAGAGAATAGGATTAAGCGACAGAATAATAAAAGGCGACCTTTCAAACCTGACTGAAAAATCATATTATCCTATTGATTACGATAAGGTGTATGAAAAACTTTCCGTTGAAATTAAAAAATCGGGCGATATGTTATTAGATGCTTTGAAAAATAAAACTGATGATAAATTGAGCGACAATGATATTATTATGAAGTATCTTAAACAACAGCATGAAGAGATCGAAAGATTGAAAAAACAGTTGAAATCCACATCGGAGGAAGTATGAGAATTTTAATAAGAGCTTCACAGAGTCCTTTTGATAATTTAAGCCCTTATAATACTTTTTTGTATGACAAGATATGGTCAAATGTAGGAAATTTACTGTTTCCATACAGCATATACCGTAACTTGCTAAGTGATAATACAACCATAGAACCCTACGCTAAGCGTCCCAATACTGCTGATGCAGATTTTATAAACAACAATTATGATGTGTTTTTACTTCCTTTTGCAAATGCTTTTCGTTCGAACTTTGAGGAAAAACTTTCGTTGTGGACAGATCTAATTAATGCGGTTAAAATTCCTTGTATAATTGTTGGTATTGGTGTTCAATCAGATTTGAATTACAGCGAGGAAAGCAAATTTTCATTTGACGAACCGGCAATAAACTTTTGTAAAGCGGTTGCTAAAAAAAGCGCATATATCGGTGTAAGAGGAGAAATAACCTACAATTACTTAAAGCGTTTGGGTTTCGGTGAAATAACTCAAATAATCGGTTGTCCGTCAATGTATATGTTTGGCGAAAATCTGCCCGCACCAAAAGAGAAAATAACCGGAAAACTTTCAATTTCAGTAAACGGAAAAAATACTGACGATAATTTAATCAAGAAATTTCTGTTTTCCGATAACAGCTTTAGTTTTTACATTCCGCAAAAAACGGATGAATTAAAATTATTGTACTGCGGAAATACGGTTATTGCGCCTTCAAAAGAAAATATATATCCCATATCAATTGGCAACAGATTGTTTACGGACGATAAAATTCAATTTTGTGTGAATGTTCCCAGTTGGCTTGACTTACTGAAAACAGTGGATTTTTCAATCGGTACAAGAATACACGGAAGTATAGCAGCGGTTTTAGCAGGGATACCCACATTTATTTTAGCAACTGACACAAGGATGATGGAGCTTGCAAAATACCACAACATTCCTTATATTGAAACAAGTAACTTTGACTTTTCCAAAATGTTTAGAGATTTGTATGAAGAAACAGATTTTACAACCGTCAACAAAGGTCACAAAGAAAGATATGAAAATTTTGTGAAATTCCTGCGGGAAAACGGACTTGATCCCGTTCGGCAGCCTAATGTCGTATTTGACAAAAAAATAGAAGAAACACAATTTTATCCACCTGTTCACAGTATTTTAACCGTACCGCGAGAAGAAGCCGCTAAAAGATTAAATGAATACTATGGATATCTTAACAAGAAAATCGAAAAGCTTAGAAAAGACAATATAGCATTAAAAAAAGAAAACGCCGATTTACGCAAAAACAAAAATGAATTGGATATCCTAAAAGGAATGGCATCAGAAATTTCCAATATAGTCGAGAAATATAAGGTATAGATAAATTATGATTACAATTCTAATTCCCCTCTACAATTCCGCAAAAGACGTTTCAACCTTAATAAGCGCCCTCTACCCCCTCGAAACCGACTGCGAGCTTCTTCTGATAAACGACGGTTCCACCGATAACACCTCCGTGGTCTGCAAGGCACTTGCCGCCACACACCCCGAAATCAGACTGATAGATATCCCCCACGGCGGAGTATCTGCCGCCCGCAATGCGGGATTAAAAGCAGCCAAGGGAAAATATATCCTCTTTCTGGATTCTGATGACCGACTTTCAAAAGGTTCTGTAAAGGCTCTTTCGGATTTTTTTGACACCATGCCCGATGATGTGGATTTGGTGACCTATCCCATTGAAACCTTATACCGAGGAAATTTGCAGCCGCCCCATTTTCGCTACCGCTACCTTGTAAACAGCGGTGTTTATGACTTTAACGCGTACCCTTACATAGGACAAACTACCATGAATATTGTTGTCCGTAATAAGTTTGAAAACAATGTTCTGTTCGACGAAAATATGACCTTTAACGAGGATCAGAAATACTGCTGTGATGTTATGAAAAACAGTCTTAAAATGGGATTTTGCGCAGATGCAATATATATCTATAACCGCAGCGAGAGCAGCTCATCGGGGAAAATGAACGGTTCCTGCTATATTTTTGAGCAGGCCTTGAAAATGTTTGAGGATATGTTCAGGGGTTACGATTATGTGCCTGCTGCTTTTCAGGGCTTGTACATAAATGATTTGGCTTGGAAATTAAGAAGCAACATTTTATATCCCTACCATTATGATGAAAAAAGCTTCGAGTTTGCCATGGAGCGTATAAAGGCGCTGCTTGCAAAGGTAGAAAACGATATAATATTGAATCACCCCGATATAAATTTCTTTCATAAATTTTATTGGCTGTCATTAAAACCAAATTCCGGTATTAAGCCTTTTTTTGAAAGGAATAGATTCGGACTTGTCATAAACAAAAAAAATGTTTATCAAAAGCCAAAGTTTGAAATCGTTGTAGTCAGAATAAGAGTTGATAATGGGAATTTTGTATTCAGAGGATTTATAAAATCCCCCGTTTTCAGTTTTTCCGAAAAGCCGGAGCTGAATGCAATAATTAACAAAGAGCCTGTTAAGCAGGAGCTTTTCCTTTCCGCTCACAGCTATTATTTTTGTCATACTCAAACAAATACTTTTTACGGTTTTTATGTGGAAATCCCGGAAAATGAATTAAAAACGCTGAGCTTTAGGGTTAAAATCGACGGATTTAATTATAACTGCATTTATACCTTTATGACAAAATCACCTTTTTCTCATGCTTTGAAAAGATATGATTCTGTTGTAGGCAAAAGGCATCTTCACTATAACACAAACAAAGGCGAATTTTCCTTCGGAAATAATAGTGTAAACACTGTTTTAAGCAATAACACTAAGAACACCTTGCCGAATGCCGCTTTCATAAGAAGAAAAGCGTTAAAGCTTAAAGAAAAAGATAAAATTCATTTGTATGTGGATTGCCGAGGGGTTGAAAAGGATAACGGATATTATAAATTTCTTGAAGATTGGGGTAAAAAAGACGGCGTTATCCGTAAATATATCTACGATCCACAAAATAAAAACCTATCGGCGCTTTTTTCAAGAAAACAGCTTAAAGACGTAATTCCTTTTGGTTCAAAAAAGCATAAGTCCTATTTTTTGGCGGCTGAAAAGATATTCACTGCATTTATCGAGGACATAAATCTTTTCCCATTTGAAAATTACGAATACGATACCTATTCCGACTTTTTCGATTTTGAAGTTGTGTATTTACAGCACGGCATTTTGCATGGTAGCCTGCCTTGGAAGTATACGCCCGAAATGATTATGGCAGACAGGGTTTGTGTTTCCACCGACTATGAACAGCGGTTGTTTTGGGAAAAATATCATTTCAGAAAAGAGGATATTTTGCCTATACCGATGCATAGACTGAGTACGCTGGATAAAAATGCTGTTCCCGAAAGAAAAATTTTGTTTGCGCCAAGTTGGAGACAGTATCTGATAGGACCTGATATTGACGGCGTATGGCAGCCATTGTCTGATGTGTTTGTTGCTTCGGATTATTTTAAAGGCATTTCTGATTTGCTTAATTCTCCGGAATTGGAAATGCTTTTGGAAAAATATGATTATACCTTGGATTTTAAGTTACATCCTATTTTTTCTTGCTATCAACAATATTTTAAAATAAAAAATAAGCGGGTAAGGGTTATTGATACAAGTGAGAAGATTGAAAAATACGAAAAATTTATCACCGATTTTTCTTCCTTTATGTTTGATTTTATATATTTGGACAGGCAAGTTTACAGCTTTATTCCGGACGATATGCAGTTTAGGTGTGGTATGAACGCTTATCGGGAGATTGAGAAAGAAAGTGAGAAGTCGGTCGTAAAAATATGTGATGTTAATGATTACGAAACAATCTTCAATCAGTCACAAATTAGGTGTACAATTGAATTTTTAGATTAGATAAATGTTCTTTAACAAAAAATTCAAATCAAATTTCAAAAGATATAAAAACAATATGCGGAATAGCTGTTTATGTTGGCGACAACGCTTGTGAGGACATCCTGATAATAGGTTTGAAAAACTTAGAGTACAAAAGACACGATATTTATTCGGTTGAATGAAAATTTAAAAACATTAAAGGATAAGCACTATAAAAGTCTAAAGTGTAAATATAACAAACACCATATATAGATATATTATATGACTATGTTTTGAAAATCCGTAAAAAATAATTTTGCGGATTTTTATTGGAGCTTTAGCGTAAATAAACCACCGGCTCAGCCGGTGGAATAAAA
>CAZKHW010000059.1:0-13142 GCA_964552525.1 uncultured Ruminococcus sp.
ATCTCAACGATCAAATACAACTTCACTAGAAAGGTTTGATTTCTATGAACTCATTTTGTATCAAACGTACGCTCAGCGTCCTGCTGTGTGCGGCAGCACTGACTGCCTCATGCCTGTACCGCCCCCCTGCTGTTTGCGCAGAACCGTCTTACATTATATATAATGATGAGGGACAGGCGGCGGAGGATGGCAAACAGAGACCGCGCACCTACACCGGAATCTGGGCAAAGAGCAGCCGCACACCCTCCGATCTGATCCACAACGAACGCTTTGCAGACTATGACAAAATCGACTGCATCGACGTTTCCTACCACCAAGGCATGATCGACTGGAACGTCGTTGCATCCGGCGGCATCCGCCACGCCTACATCCGCATCGGTTTCCGCGGCTATGGCTCTGGAAATATTGCCGCAGATCCTCGCTTTGTGGAAAACTTCATCGGTGCCAAGGAGGCAGGCATCCAGGTCGGCGTGTATTTTTATTCGCAGGCGATCACGGCTGACGAGGCTGCAGAAGAGGCGCGCTATGTTCTGAACACACTTGCGACATTTCCGCAGTATACTGTGGATCTTCCCATTTATTACGATGTAGAAAAAGCCGAGACCAACGGAGATGTGGGACGCGTGGAGGCAGCTGGACTGACTGCTGACGACTTTACCGCCAACTGCCACTCGTTCTGCCAGACCATCCGCAGCGGCGGCTACCAGGCTGGTATTTACACCTGCCGCGACTGGCTTGAGCATCAGCTCAATGCCCCGGAGCTGGAAACACAGTATGATATCTGGCTTGCGCACTATACATCTCAGACCTCCTATACGGGTAAGTACAATATCTGGCAGTATACTGCCAGTGGGCAGGTCAGCGGCATTTCACGCCCCGTTGACCGCAATGTGATCTATCTTCCCCGAAACGGCAGTTCGTCAGCCGGATCCTGGCTGCCGGGTTCCAACTCCTGGGAGACGCTGACACCTCCCAGTTTGAGTGAGGTTTTCGGCATCGACACACCTGGTGAATCCCTTACACCGCCGAGCCTAAACGAGGTTTTCGGCATTGACATGCCCGGTGAATCCCTTACACCGCCGAGCTTGAACGAGGTTTTTGGCATCGACATGCCCGGTGAATCCCTCACATCTCCGAGTCTAAACGTAGTTTTTGGCATCGACATGCCCGGTGACCCCCTTACACCACCGAACCTGAGCGAGGTTTTCGGCATGGATATGCCCGGTGAATCCCTCACACCTCCGAGCCTGAGCGAGGTTTCCGGCATGGACATGCCCGGTGAATCCCCCACACCGCCAAGCCTGAACGAAGTTTTTGGCATCGGCATGCCTGGTGAATCTCTCACACCCCCGAGTTTAAGCGAAGTCACGGGACTGGAAACGCCTGGTGAATTCCTTACTCCTCCGAGCTTGAGTGAGGTCATCATCTCCGGTAATCTGGTTTGCCTGATCGGAACGATCCGGGATTGCATCACGATGCAATCCCAGCAAGACGCTGCGCTGACTGCGCCGCTGCTGGGTGACTGCAACTTTGACGGGGATGTCAACGCTTTGGATGCTGTCGATATTCTGCAATTTTCTTCATCCTCCGGCAGTGGGGATACTGACGCGAGCGTGAGCAGCTTTCAGCAGACGCGATTTGATTTCAATGGTGATGGCATCATCAATGCATCTGATGCAGCGGATCTTCTGTTTATAACCGCATCTATGGGTGCTGGCAGCTAAGGAATCATAAAAGAAATAATTTGCACGATTCCAATTTGCGCAGGTTGAGGAACTTCTGCTATAATTTGATGTTGTCTTTATTGTCAATGCGTTTCATAACAACCGCCAAAGCAATTCCTACGATGATCCAAGGAAATGCTGCATTCAAAAATTCCATTATCAACATAATCACCTCACATTTTCCTGCTGTAATACACATTAATAATGATATTTACCAAAGCACTGAAAAGCAGTACAGCAACCAAAGTTATGCAGATCGTTTCATCAAAGAAACCCACCACAATCGCCGCCATTGCCGTTCCCATCATTGATATAGCCGACCCTTTTTGTGACGTTTCTTTCCGTATGGCAGCGTTGCGCTCATCGGTTTCCTGTATGTACATTTCCTTAAGCTTTTCTTCATTCCGAACAGCAATGAACATTCTTACAAGGTTGTAGACTGCTACAAGTTCGGTTCCGCACAGTACACCCATCGTCAGCCCCTGTGCGAAATCACTTGCCCCTTTCGTAAGATGCATCAGTCCGAAATACAGCGCAAGACTGCACAAGCATATCGTAGTATAAAATTTCAATCGCCATTCGATTTTTTTTCTGAATTTCTCCATCATGATTCTCCTTTCAAGTTTTCTTCGCCCTCGAAAATAAAAAGTTCCTCAATGGTGATGCCAAAGAACTGAGCAGCCTTATGCGCGAGCGTAAGAGATGCATTATACTTACCGTTTTCCAGCGAAATAATCGTCTGACGCGTAACATCAAGCGCGTTGGCAAGCTCCTGCTGTGTGATTTTCCGTGCTTTCCGAAGCTCCAGAATCCTGTTCTTCAACCATATCAGCCTCCTTTTAATGTAAAGTTAACCTTACAGTATTAGTATAGCACACTTTACATCAGATGTCAAGTGTATTTTACAAAAAACCGCCGTTCGAGAATAATCCCGAACGGCGGTTGCATGTTAAGAACCCGTCTTCACAAGGAACGCGAGCAGATTTGTACCGTATTAACGGACGAATTCCGTTAGTTTTTAAAAGTCATCCATAGTTTCACCTTAAAAAATCGCCCATTAGATAGTAAAAAAGACCGATAAATCGGTCTTTTTTACTGGCAAAATAGTTTTGTTCCACCAATATGGAGCGGATGACGGGAATCGAACCCGCATACTCAGCTTGGGAAGCTGATGCTCTACCACTAAACTACATCCGCATGGCAGGTAAATCAACATATTTATTATACCACAGATTTCGGGATTTGTCAAGCAGTAAATAGGTGAATTTTGAGAGATTAGTATAAAAACATTATAGATATACCATATTCTGGAAGCGAATGCAGAATAACATGGAAATGCATAATCCGCATCCAGCATCACATACTACTCATGAGGTGATGAATATGGCAAAAAAGGGCATGAAACGTCCTGAGAATACCCACACACAGCCGAGAAATGATGTATCGCCTGTGCCGGAATTGCAGGGTAACGCAAAGCATGGAAAGCGGAAAGCAAACCCACTCATCGCGGACAATGATCTTGCACGGGACAATCTCGCGAACGATCTGACCGCTGCAGATTTGCAGGATGTATAAGAATGACGCCGCCTGCGACGATGCAGACGGCGTTTTTACAGGAGGGCTTATGAAATCGATCTGGCAAGTGGGTGACTCGCTGCCGCAGTTCCCGGCGCTGCAAGGAGAGATCCGCACGGATGTGCTTATCATTGGCGGCGGAATGGCAGGGATTCTCTCAGCATACCTGCTGCACCAGGCTGGTGTGCGTTATGTCCTTGTTGAGAAGGAGCGTATCTGCTCCGGAACAACGCAGAATACTACTGCCAAAATTTCCATGCAGCATGGGTTGAACTATCAGAACATCGTGAAACGCCATGGGATAGAAATGGCACAGAAGTATTTGCGTGCCAATCAGATGGCGATTGAAATGTATGCAAAGCTCTGCCGGGACATTGACTGCGATTTTGTGTACAAGGACAATTATGTGTACTCGACAGATGATGCCCGAAAGCTGGAAGATGAACTGTCAGCTTTGCTGAAAATTGGCTATCCTGCGCAGTTCTGTGAAAATCTACCGATCCCGGTCACAACGGTGGGCGCGGTGAAGTTTCCGCAGCAGGCGCAGTTTCATCCGCTGAAATTCATAGCACACATTTGCCGTGATCTGCACATTCACGAGCACACCTTCGTGCGCGAGATGATCGGTAAAACGGCAGTTACGGACAAGGCGAAAATTCACGCTGAAAAGGTAATTGTCGCAACACATTTCCCATTCCTGAACAAGCACGGCAGCTACTTTCTCAAGCTCTACCAGCACCGTTCCTATCTGCTGGCACTTGCAAATGTGCCGGATGTGGGTGGGATGTATGTGGATGAGAATCACAAAGGGATGACCTTCCGGAATGCCGGGGACTATCTGCTGCTTGGCGGCGGTGGGCATCGAACGGGCAAGCCGGGCGGCGGCTGGGCAGAGCTGAAGCAGTTTGCGAGACAACACTATCCACAGGCGCAGATCCAGTATGCATGGGCGGCACAGGACTGCATGAGCCTTGACGGGATGCCATATATCGGGCAATATTCCAGGAATACACCAGATTTGTATACAGCAGCAGGTTTCAACAAGTGGGGTATGACGGGAGCCATGACAGCGGCAATGCTGCTGTGTGAGCTCGTGCAGGGGAAACGCAGCGAGTTTGCAGATGGATTCGATCCGTCCAGGAGCATTCTCACGCCGCAGCTTTTTATCAATGGATTCGAGGCGGCAAAAAGTCTGCTGACATTCTCAGAGAAACGCTGTCCGCATCTCGGCTGCGCGCTCAGATGGAATGCCGCGGAACACTCATGGGACTGCGCTTGTCATGGTTCGAGATTTGCAGAAAACGGCAGGGTGTTGGACAATCCGGCAAATGGAAATATGAAGAAGCAGAGGTTTGATACGAATCCCCCAAACTCCAATTGACACTGGAGTTTGGGGGATGGTTCAACATTGGACAAGGATATCAAAATCAAGTCTACAAAAGGGTCATAAGCTTGATCTTTCTATCTAAAAATGAATTTAAGCCATTTCAGAGGGAAGCGGCTTCATCGTCGGGAAGAGCAGCACATCACGGATGGATGCGCTGTCAGTGAGCAGCATGACAAGTCTGTCAACACCGAAACCCAGACCGCCCGTGGGAGGAAGTCCGTACTCAAGCGCGGTCACATAATCATCATCCACCTGACAGTTGGTATTGCCGGCAGCACGCTTGGCGGCAACCTGCTTTTCAAATCGCTCCTTCTGATCGATGGGATCATTCAGCTCAGAGAACGCATTGCCCATCTCACGCGCATAGATAAAGTACTCAAAACGCTCGGTAAACGCCGGATCCTTGGGCTTTCTCTTGGCAAGCGGAGAATTCTCCACAGGGTAATCGTAGATAATGGTCGGCTGGATGAGCTTCTCCTCCACGAAAGCATCGAAGAAAGCGATCAGAACATGACCCTTTGTCGCGTTCTTTCCCTCCTCGATCTCAACGCCCTTTTCCTTGGCGCAGGCTCTTGCATCCTCGTCCGTTGCCCAGTCGTTGTAATCCACGCCGGCATACTTCTTGACCGCCTCGATCATGGTCAGACGCTCCCACGGTTTGCCGATGGCAATCTCCGTTCCCTGATAGGTAATGGTATCCGTACCGCAGACATTGACCGCGATGGTACGGTACATATTCTCGATCATGCCCAGATAATCTGTATACGCCTGATACATCTCCACAGTGGTAAACTCCGGATTGTGCGAGGGATCCATGCCTTCGTTGCGGAAAATGCGCCCTACCTCGTAAACACGGTCAAATCCGCCGACGATCAGGCGCTTGAGGTTCAGCTCGGTCTCGATGCGCAGATACATGTCCATGTTCAGCGTATTGTGATGCGTCACAAACGGTCTTGCAGCTGCACCGATCTCAATCGGGAGCAGAACTGGCGTGTCCACCTCGATATAGCCCATGCCGTCAAGGTAGCTGCGGATCTCTCGCATGATCTGGCTGCGCTTGACAAAGGTCTCCTTGACACCGGGGTTGCAGATCAGGTCGAGATAACGCTGACGGTATCTGGTGTCCTGATCCTTCAGTCCATGCCACTTTTCCGGAAGCGGCAGCAGCGACTTGGAGAGGAGCGTGACCTTCTTGGCATTTACGGAGATCTCTCCCATGCGTGTACGGAACACAAAGCCCTCGATACCGATAATATCACCGATATCCCACTTACGGAACGCCTCGAACTCCTCCTTGCCGATGTCGTTCATGCGAACGTACACCTGCATGCGGTCAGAGTGGTCGCGCACATCAATGAAATGCGCCTTACCCATGCGTCTCCAGTTCATGATACGACCTGCAATGCGCACAGGATGCTCTGCAAGCTGTGCAAGACCGGCAGCGAGCTTATCCTCATCCTCGCCGGCATCAGCCTTGATCCTGCTCTCCTCAGCCTCATAGAACACACGCAGCTGCGCGTTTTTAAAGTTCACATCAAAGCTGGTGAGCGTGAAAGGATCATTTCCATCCGCCTTCATGGCATTAAGCTTGTCAAGACGGATCTGGCGGTAATCCGTGGATTCCGTTTCCTGTGTATTCTGAATGTTCTGTTCTTCCTGCATTTGATTCACCTTTATATGATAATAGTTTGGGAATGCGGCAGCGCACTCGCTTTACTTTGAAATTCCTACGACCTCATATCGCAGCTCGCCGTTGGGGGTTTCCACAATAAACGTGTCACCCACGCGTTTTTTCATGGCAGCCTTGCCGATAGGAGATTCATCAGAGATCTTATTCTCAAAAAAATTCGCCTCGTTGGTGCCGACAATTTTCAGCTCCTCTACCTCACCGGATGCCAGATCCTTGATGGTCATGATAGAACCCATGCCGATCTCCTCAAGGGAAATGTTCTCGTTCTCAACGACTACTGCATGATCGAGCGTATACTGGAGCTGTGCGATCTTTGCCTCAAGCTGCGCCTGGTCGTTTTTCGCCTCATCATACTCAGCGTTCTCAGAAAGGTCACCATAAGAACGCGCTTCCTTTAGTTTCTGCGCAATCTCGGGACGTTGTACGGTAATGAGCTCATTGAGCTGTGCCTTCAGGTTTTCGTAACCCTCGCGAGACATCATTTTCTTATCCATATAAAAACTCCTTTCCGGAATCGGGAACGCATACTGCGCCCTGAATAAACTATCTACATTATTATAGTACATTTTGATGTGAATGTCAAGTGTTTTTTGGAAAAACACACGCAAATCAATTTTATTACCTTTCATTGTGAGGTTCATGCAAGAGCATCCCTCCTGCCCCCTTGCCATTGACAAAGTGCATTGCCAGGTTGGTGCATATCCTCTGGGCGCATTTTTTCGCATTGTGACAAGATGATATCAGTATCGTAACATCCGAGCGAAAATATGGTGAATAATTATTTAAAATCTGTCACAATGCTTGACATTTTCCTGATCCTGTGATATACTAAAGCTGTACTAATTCAAGTAGTACAGAAAATATGGAGAATCACAAAGAACCTGTACCACTTAAAAAACAGGATCTTCCATAGGAGGTATGTATCTTTATGAAAAACAACACACAAAAAGCAGTTTCCATCCTGGCTGCGGCTCTGATGATCACCAGCCTTGCCGGATGCTCCAAGATCGGCGGAAACGGCGGCGGCGGTAAGAACGGCGGTCTGGAGGTATCGCTCGATAATTCCTATGCCGGCGAGCAGCTCACGCTGGAGAATGCCAGCAGCATCTACGGCGGCATCAACCTGGGGAGCAAGGTGCTGCTCAACGGCGCGGACAGCGATTACAACGACCTCTGGATACTCTATGACCCGACAGACGGTTCTACCAAGCAGGTCGAATTTTCCTACCTCAAATCGCTTGATGAGAATGCTACGGCATATCACAGCACCTCTTTTGTCGATAACGATAACCATCTGAATGTCTTTTTCGATGCCTATACCTGGTCTACCGATGAGAACGGCGATGAACAGTATGAGGATCTGGGCAGGACACTGGAGGTCTACGATGATGACTTCAACGTTCTGGAAACTCGCAGTCTGAAGGATGTATTCGGCGACGAGCAGCGGTATTACAATACCATCGTATCCAATCCGGCTGGCGGCTATTACGCTTCTGCATGGGATGACGCCACTGGCAATCAGATCGTGATCACATTTGATAAGGACTTCAAGGAGACTGGCAAGCTCCAAGGCGATTTCCAGTATATCAGGGATATCTATACCACCACTAAGAACGAGGTGTACATCGGGTACGACAACAACGAGGGGAACTCCATTCTCGGCAAGATCGATGAAACCGGAAACATCACGCCCGTGGACGTTCAGGGCATGCCAAGCTGGTACAACGAAATGTTTGCAAGCTATGACGATGCGTATGACCTCTATCTGTACGATTCCACTGCGGTGTACGGCATCAACTTCCAGAAGGGTGTCTGCGAGGAGGTTGTCAACTGGATCAATTCCGACTTCTTAGGCAACAATATCTCAGATGTCCAGCAAATCAGCGATGGACGTTTCCTGGTTTCCAACTATTCCATGAATAGAAGAGGTCGCGACAGCTCTGCGCTCTGGCTGCTCAGCCCCCGTGATCCGGATTCCTTTAAAAATATGGATATCCTCTCGATTGCAGGCACTTACCTCCCGGATGAGCTGGGCGAGGCTGTGCTGGCGTTCAACCGCACGCACGATAACGCACGCATCGCGATGGTAGACTACGGTAAGTACGACACCGAGGACGATTACGAGGCTGGTCTCAAAAAGCTCCAGACGGACATGACCTCCGGTATTGTGGCGGATCTCATCATCACAGCAAGCATTCCGTATGAGAGCTTTGCGAACAAGGGGATTTTTGAGGATCTGACCCCGTACATGGCAGATATCAACGATGCGGATTATTTCACGAACTTCTTCCAGTCCATGTCCTACGGTGATAAGCTCTACAACATCGGATTTTCGTTCGATGTGACCACGGTCGAGGGCAAGTCCTCTCTGGTCGGTACCAAGCAGGGGCTGACGGCGGCTGAATACCTGGAGCTTGTCAAGGGTCTGCCCGAGGGCACAAGCGCATTCTCCGAGGACATGTCCAAGCAGTCGTCAATGTATTCACTTGGTGTGTACAATTCCACCTCCTTTGTCGATGTCAAGAACAAGACCTGCTCGTTCAATTCTCCTGATTTTATCCAGCTCCTGGAGTTCTGCAACACATTCAGGGATGCCAAAGAGAATGAATCGATGGAGGTGGTGACGTATGATGATAAATACTGGGCGGAGCGTGATTACCAGTATATCAACGATAAGGTCGCACTGAATCAGACCTGGATCAGCAACATCAGAGATGCATACCAGCAGCGGATCAACTACTTTGACGATGCACAGGTCACCCGTATCGGTTTCCCGACATCCACCGGCAACGGCGGCAGCTTCTCGGCATACAACACCGTGGCGATGTCTGCGAACTCCAAGCATAAGGACATTTGCTGGGAATTCATGCAGTATATGCTGTCTGACGAGTACCAGGAGAATCTGTCGTGGTCGCTCCCGGTCAGCCGCAAGGCTTTCGCCAAGCTTACCGAAGAGGCTATGAAGCCCGATACCTATATTGACGAGAACGGTGAAGAAGTCGAGATGCCGATGACCATCTGGCGCGGTGACGAGTCGATCGAGATCCCGACGATGCCCCAGTCCTTTGCCGATGAGCTGGAGAGCTATATCGAGAGCATCACCACCTGCACCTACTACGATTCGCAGATCTATGATATCATCTCGGAGGAGACAGAGATGTACTTCTCTGGTGACCAGACCGCAGAGAAAGCAGCGGAAATGATCCAGAGCAGAGTCAGCCTGTATCTCTCGGAGCAGTCCTGATCTGACACACAAAAAGAGCCGGAAGGTCGCCTGAAATCGGCGGCTTTCCGGCTTTTTTGGCACGATGCCCTAATTGAGGATCATCACACCGATGGTCAGGTACGCAGCGTACAGCGTCCAGAGAAGATAGGGGATGTTCAGGTATGCCGACAGACGGCGGATGCGGAAGAATTCCACGAACATCCAGCAGATCAGCACCAGCATAGCAATGACAACGACTGTAGCACCCACCAAAGATTTCAGTCCAAAAAAGACCGGCGTCCACAGGAAATTGACGAATAGCTGTGCCCCGTAGAGAAGATACGCACGGTGCTTGTCGTGGATCGAGTCATCCGCAAAGATCAGATACATGGAAAAGCCCATCACCGCGTACAGGATGCCCCACGCCACAGGGAACATCCAGCCCGGGGGTGAAAACGGCGGACGGTTGAGTGACTGGTAAAATGCCGAGAAATTCCCTCCGGCTAAGAGTGCCGACAGTGCGCCGACAAGCTCCGTCCCCACGATAAACAGGAGCGCATTGGTGACTTTCTGCTTCATGCACAATCATCCTTTCACACTTGTTAGTATAGTTTATGTCCGATTTTTGAGAATTATGCAAACACTTGCAATTTTGTTCAAAGTATGGTATACTAGTGGTATGAAAACACGATCTAAGGAGGATCTGGTTATGGTATTGGTTTTGTATCCGAAATGCACCACCTGTCAGAAGGCAAAAAAATGGCTTGAGGCGCACGAAATCACGTTTGAGGAGCGTCATATGGTCGAGGCGCATCCGACTGCCGGGGAGCTGCGCCAATGGCATGCCCGGAGCGGCTTGCCCCTCAAGCGGTTCTTCAACACCTCCGGCATGAAATACCGGGAGCTGGGACTGAGCAGCAAGCTCCCGTCCATGTCCGAGGAGGAGCAGATCGAGCTGCTGGCAACGGACGGCATGCTGGTCAAGCGTCCGCTGCTTGTGACGGATTCCACCGTTCTGGTAGGATTCCGCGAAAAGGAGTGGGAGGCGGCACTCCTGTGATCATCACAAACCAAAGAGACGGCGGATGCCGTCTCTTTTTGCAAATGCTATACATACCCTTACGCATACGACTCGTCTGAACGGAGGGTAAAATTGCGAAATTCCGCGAATGTGTCGTTCATCTCACCGCCTGCATACAATCCGAACATCACGCCTGTGAAATTGCCTGCGACCTCTGTGGACAGGAATTTCGCCTGACCACAGCCAAGGGGATATTCCGCCCCGTTCTGTATCGCCTTGAATGCATAGACAAAATGAGTCGCCGTAATGCAGAGCGTGACCTCCGTGTCATCAAGTGGTGTGTGGTCGAATTCCACAGAAATATCGCCGATCGTGATGCGCCGGAACACTTCAAGCAACGCCCCTGTTCTCCGGACAGCGACCTCATAATGCTGATCCGGAGTCAAGTAGCAGGTCACGCCTGCCTCGCCCTCGGGGAGTGTCACATTGACCGTGAGGGTCATGTTCATCTCCTGCTGCCGGATGCCAAGGAACGTAGGAGCCGCCTTGGGGTCAGAGAGCGACACACCGTTGCTGCGCAGCCGATAACGATCCGGCGTAAAATCAAACCAGCGCATATCTGGGTTCTGCATGAACACCCATTCCCTGCCGACCTCGGTATTCTCAAAGGTTCGCACCGGAATAGTCGCTTGCGTCATGTCTGGTAAGCGATCCGTCTCGACCGTCAGGCGGTTTGTCCCCTCAACACCGGCGGTGAACCAGCCGTCCTCGTAAAAGGTCACGGGGGCAAGATACACCTCGCGTCCGGTGACATGATGCATCACCCAAGCATCGATCTGCCGGAATCCTAGGTGAACCATCCACCAATTCCCCTGTGCATCATCGACCAGATCCCCATGACCACACCCCTGGAGAAGATAGCCGCCAAGATTCCGGTTGGTCAAGACGGGATTTTTCGCATAGCTTTCAAATGGACCGAAGGCACTTTCGCCTCGTGCATACACGACCATATGCCCGTACTCCGTGCCGCCCTCGGATGCCATGAGGTAGTAATACTTCCCGATGTGATACAGGTGCGGGCTTTCGAGAAAGCGGCCGCCTGTCCCCTGCCAGATGCATTTGACCGGGGACAGCTTTTTGCCGGTGGCAATATCGATCTCACACTGCACGATGCCGTGAACGCCCTCGTCATCTGTACCATTGCTCATGAAATACGCCTTGTCACCCTCAAAGTACAGTGACGGGTCGATGCCGTCCTGCTCGACCCAGATCGGGTCAGACCACTCGCCGTGGATGTCATCCGTCCAGACATAAAAATTGCCGCCAGCCGAAACATTGGTCGTTACCATGTAAAAACGCCCGGCATGGCAGCGGATGGTCGGTGCATAGATACCGCCGACAGAGCCTGCGCCGCTGAGGGGAAGCTGGCTCTCACGCGTAAGGACATGCCCGATCTGCTTCCAGTTGATCAGATCCTTGCTTTCAAACAGCGGCACGCCGGGAAAAAACTGAAACGAGCTGGTGACAAGATAGAACGTATCCTGCACGCGGCAGATACTCGGATCGGGATAAAATCCCGGGATGACTGGGTTGCGGTATTGCATGGGAATTCCTCCATTCATCATTTTCCTCATTATACCACAGGTGCGTGTGCTGCGTCAATCCCCATTTTGCACAATCCCCCCATCGGCGCGATGGGGGGATTTTATTCTCATAGCTTTTTCTTCTCGTTTTCAAGTGCGGAGATCAAATCATCAATGGAACCGGTCGAGGCAATCTCACGGTTGTATCTCTGACCGGATTTTGCTGCTCGCAGCTCACCGGGATCAATGATATCATCAATGTTCGGTGTTGCAGAGCGAACAGGCTCGGGCTGTGCGCCCTCGTCAGAACGGATGACAGGAACATCCGAGGAATGTGCCGGAACATATCCGGTATGCTCCTGCTCAATGGCAGCCGGGGCAGACTCTTCCGGTACAGCAGCGGCTGCGGCAGCCTTGGCTGCCTCCTCCTGCTGAACGCGCTCAATGTCCTCCTGCTCGATCTTCTTGAACTTCATCGTGCGCTCCTGCACAGCCTTCTGATACGGGGAATCCTCATTGACAGGCTTTTCTGCAAAATTCTCCTGGATCGATGCCTTTTTCTTTTCAAGGCTTTCATCCTGGGCAGTCGCCTGCACAGGATCAAACAGCGGAGACTTGGCGGATCGCCTACTGGATCTGCGTGTCACCATCTCGATCTCGTCCTCATCAAACTCGAAGTCATCCTCGTCGATCTCCTCACGGCTGCTCTTGGCGATCTGCACCAAAAGCATGATGATCAGGATAATGCATGGAACGACCAGCAGAACCATCAGACCCATGACAGAGGTCGCAAACGTCACGACTGCGTACAGCTCCTTGCTCGCCCATGTGCAGACAGCGAAAATATTGCCGCGCTCGATGGCAAGCGCACTGCCCTGCTCAACTGCCGTTCCCGCGAAGTAGCTCGTAGATCCGTCCTCGTTGACGACAATGTTATAGATCACGCGCATTGCCATG
>CAZKHW010000060.1:0-13099 GCA_964552525.1 uncultured Ruminococcus sp.
GGGTGGGGCGACTTTTATGTGAAACTCACAATTCAAGCTCACAAAATTGATTTCCGTGGGCTTTGTGCTGACACCCTTGACAAAGCGGCAGAATTGAGGTATAATAATGTAAAACCATTTCGTATAAGGAGGGCACACCCCATGAGTCAACTGCGCTGGCTGAACAAGCTGGAACGAAAATTCGGAAAATACGCAATACCGAACCTGATGAACATTATCGTGTTTGGTATGGCGATCGTTTTTGCGATCGACACGTTCATCAATCCGGAATACCAGGTCAATCTCAGTTCCTTGCTGTACTTTGACCGGGATCTCATTTGGTCCGGACAGATCTGGAGGATCATCACCTTTGTGTTCCTGCCGCCGGATTCCAGTCTGCTGTTCATTCTCTTTGCCCTGTATTTCTACTGGATGGTCGGCTCGGCGCTGGAGGCGCAGTGGGGCGCATTCCGGTTCAATGTGTTTTACTTTACGGGAGTGATCTCCACCATCATTGCAGGCTGCATCACCGGCTATGCGTTCAACGCGTACCTGAACATGACGCTGTTCCTGGCATTTGCGATACTGTATCCGAACTTCCAGGTGCTGCTGTTCTTCTTCATTCCCATCAAGATCAAGTGGCTCGCATGGATCGATGCCATTCTCCTGGCGGTGACCTTCGTGTTCAATTCCTGGCCGGGACGTGTAGTCTTGCTCGTATCTGTCGGCAATCTGCTCTTGTTCTTTGGCAAGGATATGTTTTACGAGGTCAAGCTGTTCTTCCGGCGTATCAAAATGAAAAACAAACGCACTTCACAGGGCGGAGATTCCAAGAATTGGAAACAGCACTGGTGGAATGATAAGGATAACAATCCGTTTCATTAATACGAATCCCCCAAAATCCGATAGACTTCGGATTTTGGGGGATTTGTAGTATCCTTCCCTGTGTGCTGTTATCCGCCAAAAAACATATGCTCCACAAAGATCTTGATACCGATCCCGACAAGAATCACGCCGCCAAGGAGCTGCGCACGGCTGCCGAGCTTCTGCCCGGCACGCTTGCCAAATGCCACGCCGCACAGTGAAAATGCAAACGTTTCTGCGCAGATCAGAAGTGCGGATATCAGAATGTTGACATCGGAAAGCGCAGCAAAGCTCACGCCAACTGCCAGTGCATCAATGCTCGTGGCGATCCCTTGCATCAGGAGCATTCCTGCTGTAAGGGTGTATTCCGCTGCCGTCTCCTCCCCACGAAAAGCATCTGCTATCATCTTGCCGCCGATAAATCCCAGCAGGCAGAGCGCGATCCAGTGGTCAAACGAACAGATAAAGGATTCACACGTCTTGCCGAGGAAAAATCCAATCGTCGGCATCAATCCCTGAAATACGCCAAAGCATACCGCAATGGCAAGCATCTGCACTTTTTTAAGGCTCTTGCAGCACAGTCCGTTGGTGATGGAAACTGCAAATGCATCCATCGACAGACCTATGCCGATCAGAAAGATCTCAAATATGGTCATACGTCCTCCGATCAGTCCTCCGGTGCTTTCTGCGAGAGGAGGGTAGAATATGCGGCACGAAATTCCGAAAATGTTCCCTGGTCAAGTGCCTCGCGGATGCGCTCGGTAAGGGTGTTGTAGAAGTAGAGGTTGTGGATCACCGTCAGGCGGCCGGCGAGCATTTCGTTCGCCTTGAACAGATGACGCACGTAAGCACGCGAGAAGTTCCGGCATGCCGGACAATCACATTTTTCATCCATCGGCCGCGGATCGGTCTCGTAGGTGCGGTTCTTCATGTGACGCATGCCGTCCCAAGTGAAGATCGTCCCGTGACGTGCATTGCGTGTCGGCATCACGCAGTCGAACATGTCAATGCCGCGTGCGACTGCCTCGATGATATTTGACGGCGTACCCACACCCATAAGATAGCGCGGCTTGTGAACGGGCATGTACGGCACGACGCAGTCCAGGATGCGGTACATATCCTCGGTCGGCTCGCCGACTGCCAATCCGCCGACTGCATAGCCGTCAAGATCCAGCTCGGCGATTGCCTGCATATGCTCCACACGCAGCCGCTCGAACGTACAGCCTTGGTTAATGCCGAACAGGAGCTGCCTGGGATTAATGGTATCCGGCTCACCGGCAAGACGTTCCATCTCGTTTTTGCAGCGGATCAGCCAACGTGTGGTGCGTTCGCAGGAGCGTGCGGAATAGTCGTAGGGCGCAGGATTTTCCACACACTCGTCAAATGCCATCGCGATCGTCGATGCCAGATGTGACTGGATGCGGATGCTCTCCTCCGGTCCCATGAAAATACGTTTGCCGTCAAGGTGGCTCTGGAAGTACACGCCCTCCTCTTTGATCTTACGCAGCTTGGCAAGTGAAAAGACCTGAAATCCGCCGCTGTCCGTAAGGATCGGACGATTCCAGTTCATGAACTTGTGCAGACCGCCCAGTTTGTGAATGACCTCGTCACCCGGACGCAGGTGCAGATGGTAGGTATTGCACAGCTCCACCTGGCATTTGAGATCGGCAAGCTCCGGAGAGCTGATGCCGCCCTTGATCGCGGCTGATGTGCCGACATTCATAAAGCACGGTGTCTGGAATGTACCGTGAACCGTTGTGACCTCGCCGCGCCGTGCAAGTCCCTCGGTTTTTCGTAATGTATACATATGCTGATTCTCCTGTCAGTATGACTCTTTTTGTTCGGCGTATTGCTTTATTATACCACAAAACCCCAGTGATGTCAAGCAATGGATGGCGTGTCCTCACGCAAATCAATTTTGTTGCATTTCATTGTGAGTTTCATGTAAGAGTTGCCCCACCCAAGGCTGTCGCCTTTGGAAACCGCTTTTTTTGAAAATTGATTTGTGTACCACTTACTCATGCAAATCATTTTCGGTGCGGTTGTTGCTTTTTAATGGTTTGTGTGATATAATGTATGTATGAGAAAAAGCATGTCGCTTGTTCGGAATCAAGACGCTGCTGATGCCTTGTGCG
The DNA here is from genome assembly GCA_964552525.1 of uncultured Ruminococcus sp. Classification (GTDB taxonomy): domain Bacteria; phylum Bacillota; class Clostridia; order Oscillospirales; family Ruminococcaceae; genus UBA3855. The sequence continues at coordinate 2,979 of CAZKHW010000060.1, forward strand.
GCAGAAGCGGAGCGTATTCCAAAGATTTGCGTATCATACGGAGGTACTGCTATGAATGTCGTTTTGCTCAATGATTCGTTTCCGCCCGTCATTGACGGCGTGGCAACGGCTGTTACCAACTATGCCGGCATCCTCACCGAGACCGGACGCGCCCGGGTCATGGTCGGTACGCCGCGCTATCCCGGAGTCGATTACACCTGCTATCCCTATGAGGTCGTGGCGTATTCGAGCTTAGATACCCCGAAGATCGCTGCCGGCTATCGTGCCGGCAATCCCATCAATTTCAAGGCGGTTTCCAGACTCTCGAAGTTCCAGCCGGATCTCATCCATGTCCACTGTCCGGCGGCATCCGCCATTATGGGACGCATCCTGCGCAACGAGACCGATGCGCCCCTCATTTTCACCTACCACACCAAGTACGACATTGACATCGCGCGTGCGGTGAAGTCCGAGCACATCCAGCAGGAGGCTGTCAAGGCGATGATCGCGAACATTTCCGCTTGCGATGAGGTATGGACGGTCAGCCGCGGGGCAGGGGAGAACCTGCGCTCTCTGGGGTATGAAGGCGAGATCCGCGTGGTCTCCAACGGCGTGGATTTCCCCAAGGGCAGGGCAGAGGACACGCTTGTCAGACAGGCATCCGCCGCCTACGACCTGCCCGGCGATGTACCGATGTTCCTCTTTGTGGGACGGCTGCTCAATTATAAAGGTCTCCCCCTGATTCTCGATGCCATGCGCATGCTCTCTGCCAAGGGCATCGACTACCGCTGCGTTTTTGTCGGAGCCGGGGCGAATGCCGAGACCTTGCAGGAAACTGCGCGCGCATACGGCATTGCCCTCGATGTCCGTGAGGAGGACGGCACGCTCACCTCCACACCGGGAACCGGCTGCGGCAAGATCATCTTCACAGGACCGATCTATGACCGCGAGATCCTTCGGGCATGGAATACCAGAGCAGATCTGTTCCTGTTCCCATCGACCTACGATACAAACGGCATTGTGGTGCGTGAGGCGGCTGCATGCGGTCTGGCAAGCGTTCTCATCCGGGATTCGTGCGCAGCAGAGGGCATTACTCACGGCAGAAACGGCTATCTCATTGACGAGAACGCCGAGGCGATGGCTGCACTGCTCACAGAGCTGTCCCGTCATCCGGATGTGATGCGCCAGGTCGGACAGCATGCAATGGACGAGATCTATATCTCATGGCACGACAGTGTGCTTGCGGCGGCAGACCGCTATCAGGCGGTGCTGGAGCTGCAGCATTCCGGTCAGCTCAAGGCGCGGCGCAACGGAAAATCCGACAAGTTTTTGAGCTTTACGACCGATGTGATGGACGGGCTGTACGATGCGTTCCATTTCCCGAAGGCACTTTACTGCGGCACCAGGGATACGCTGCAGGGGGAGCATCGCCGGAATCCGCGACATGCGCGAGAATCTGCGCGAGGGCTACCACGAGGTCAGGGACGAGATCCGCGACCACATGCTCGACAGCCTGGAGGGCATGCAGGAGAATTTCTCCGAGGTCAGATTGTATCTGCGCAGCAAGCGGCACGAGATGCACGAGAGTGTCCGGGATTTCCGGCACGATCTTGAAGACAAATGGGACAGGCTCAGCGGCTTGCGAAAGTGACTTGAACGATCCCGCCTGCAATCCTCAAAGATTACGAAATGTAAAAAACATTCATTTTATACACCAAATCTTCAAAATTTCAGTTGTATTGCCCCCCTTTATCTGATATAATAAACTAAATTGCGAAAGTGTGAGCGGTGCTATGGCAGATGCCGTACAGCTTTCATCGCACAAGGGAGGATCGTATGAAACGAAATTTTTACAAGAAGGTCATTTCGTCACTGACGGCGGCTATGCTCATGCTTGGTGCCGGTGCAGTATTTCCGGCAGAGCAGACTGGGCACGATTACGTGGCAAGTGCGGCAGATATCTCCATCAGCGACTTTGCGCTGTCGGATATCACCATGACCGATCCCTACTGTACCAATGCATTTGACAAGGAGATCGAGTATCTGCTCTCCTTTGATGCCAACCGGCTGCTTGCCGGATTCCGGGAGAATGCAGGGCTGAACACGCAGGGGGCGAAAAAGTACGGCGGATGGGAAAATACCAACATCGCCGGACACGCGGTGGGACACTATCTCACGGCGATCGCACAGGCGTATCAGAATCCCTCCATCACCGATGCCCAGCGCGGTGCGCTCATGTCGCAGATGAAAACGCTCATTGACGGCATGCGCGAGTGTCAGAAAAATTCCAAGGGCAAGCCGGGTTTCCTCTGGGCGGCAGGGCATCCGAACAGCAGCAATGTGGAGGTGCAGTTCGATAATGTCGAGGCAGGCAAGGCGAATATCTTTGATGATGCGTGGGTGCCGTGGTATACCATGCACAAGCTGATCGCAGGCATTATTGATGTATACAACGCCACCGGCTATGCCACTGCCAAGGATCTCGGCTCGGATCTGGGTGACTGGGTGTATAACCGCTGCATGACGTGGGATGCCAACAAGCAGCGTACCGTCCTGTCTATTGAGTACGGCGGCATGAATGACTGTATGTACGACCTCTACCTGATGACTGGAAAGGATAATCACGCCGTAGCCGCGCACTGCTTTGACGAAACCGCACTGCATGAGCTGGTTCTCAAGGGCGGTGCAAATGCCCTCAACGGCAGACATGCCAACACGACCATCCCGAAGTTCCTGGGTGCGCTCAAACGCTACACGGCACTTGACGGAAAAACGGTCAACGGCGAAAAAGTCGATGCCTCCCGGTATCTGCAATATGCCGAGGCATTCTGGGATATGGTCACCACCCACCATACCTATATTACTGGCGGCAACAGTGAGTGGGAGCATTTCGGCATGGATGATATCCTTGACGGAGAGCGTACCAACTGCAACTGCGAGACCTGTAATTCCTATAACATGCTTAAGCTCAGCCGCGAGCTGTACAAGATCACGGGCGACAGCAAGTACATGGATTTCTACGAGACAGCCTATTACAATTCCATCCTGTCCTCCCAGAATCCTGAAACGGGTATGACCACCTATTTCCAGCCGATGGCAACGGGCTATTTCAAGGTGTACAGCTCGCCCTTCGATCATTTCTGGTGCTGCACTGGAAGCGGCATGGAGAGTTTTACCAAGCTGGGCGACACCATCTACATGCACAGCGGCTCGACCCTCTACGTCAATCTCTACCAAAGCTCCGTCCTTGACTGGAAGGAGCAGAAGGTGAAGATCACGCAGGAAAGCTCGATCCCGGACGGAAATACCGCCAAGTTCACTGTTGACGGCAGCGGTTCACTGGAATTCCGTTTCCGTCTCCCTGACTGGAAAGCTGGTGCTGTCACGATCAAGGTCAACGGTGCAAAGTATGACTACACCACCGTAAAGGACTATGCATGTGTGACCGGCAATTTCAAATCCGGCGATGTGATCGAGCTGACGATCCCCGAGGAGGTCAAGGCATATCCGCTTCCGGACAACAAGTCGGTCTATGGCTTCAAGTACGGACCGGTCGTCCTCAGTGCAGAGCTTGGCAAGCAGGACATGGTGACTGGCTCGACCGGCATGTGGGTGACCATCCCCAAGGAGGCGATCACGCCCACAGAACACATCATGCTCTCCAAGGAGGGGCAGTCTGTGGGGGCATTCATGCAGGATATCAGCGAATATCTGGTCAAGGATGCCAATTCCATGAAGTTCACCCTCAAAGGCACGGACACCGAGCTGACATTCTCGCCGCATTATCTCCAGTACAGCCAGAGATACGGCATTTACTGGAATTTTATCAGCAACGGCACTGTCATTGACGATATGCCCAGAGCCAAGACGGTCGTTGTCGATACCGTGCAGCCGGGATATGGTCAGTATGAGAACGATAACCTCCACAATATGAAAGAGACCAACACGCAGGGGATCACCGATGACAGCACCTACCGCTATGCAAAAAGCGGCGGTTCTTTCAGCTATCGCATGGCAATTGACGAGACTGCACCCTATACGATCCTGACGGTGAAATTCCGCAAGAGTGACAACGGCAAGACGATTCGCATCCGGGTCGGCGACACCATCCTGTATGCCGGAACGCTCGATTATGACGGTAATGCGGATGTGTACGATGTTAAGCTGATCGTACCGCCCGAGGTGATCGACCGCTGCATGAAATCCATCACAGCCGACGGAACGGATTACAACATCCTCGATGTGACGTTTACCTCCAATGATGATAAAGAATCCGCCAAGGTCTGCGATTTCATCTATATGTCGGCAGTCAAGCCCTACTACGAGTACGACAGCTCGATCGCCTATTTTGTGGACTGCGGTGACCATGATACCACGACTTTGACGGGAAAGGATAAGCTGGGATACTACAACAGCGTGACCGAGCAGCTCTACGGTGCGGACAGCGTGACCGGTGCTGCCTGGGGACTGCTGGATGATCCCGAGGATCGGTATAACGGCGGATCCAAGAGCCGCGGCATCTATACGGCAAACACCTGGTGCGGCGAGTTCAATACCGCAGACGGACAGGACAAGAAAACGAGCTACCGCTACACGAAGAACCAGTATGAGAACGATATGGCGCGTCAGATCGACTACGGCTTCACCCTCCCGAACGGTAAGTATGAGGTCGAGCTTTCGTTCAGCGATCCGTGGGAATGCTCGAAGAATCCGACCGTCTATGCCAACTACGGCAAGGCAAACCAGTCCGTGATCGTTGAGAAAGCGCCGACAGACGGCACAAGTGTCAGCGGAACGGCGGTCGTGACGGATGGAAAGCTCACGGTCAATCTGCGTTCGGATGACAAGGCGATCAATGTCAATTACATCCTGATCCGCACGCTGTCCAAAGATCCGCTGGAAACTGTGATGCACGATGTGAATGCTGACGGCAAATTCTCGGTGCTCGATATCGTCTTGCTCCAGGAATGGCTGCTTGGCATGGATGTCAAGCTTGCCGATGTGTCGGCAGCCGACTGCAACAGTGACGGCGTGATCGACGTATTCGACCTGGCACTGCTCAAGCGCGCGTATCTTTCGTAAACGACAGCAGGCAACATCATAGGAACGCCGCCTGTAAACCGATCATTGCGGTTTACAGGCGGCGCATTAGGTGGCAGCCTTGGGCGGCGATGCGCAGCACCACCATTCTCACCCCCTCCCCTCTGGGAGGGGCAGGGTTGTAAACTGACTCGGCGCAGTTATTGTGCAGTCTTGGCGACAATCTGGTGAAACATTGGATATTACTTTTTCGGAGGTTGTGTGGTATAATCAAGGCGTAAGTATATGTAATTGAGATTAGATAATTAGATTGAACAGAATAGTAGGTGAACCACCTTATGCCAATTCCTAAAATTCCTTTAGACAAAACAGAGCAAAAACATTTTTCAAAGCTGATTCTGATTGTGTTTTTGATTTGTGTGGCAAGTGTATGCGTTTCAATAACTAAAATGATAACATATGAAAAGGTTGATGCAATTATAACAGATAATCACGTTACCTCTTCAGTCAGAGGTGGAAACATTCAAAATGCAGTTGTATCATATGTCTATAACAACCAACAATATAGTGCAGAGATTAAGTTTTCATCGAAAAAGCATCTGAACATAGGACAAACCTTAGAAGTATATTGTAATCCTGAAAATCCTGATACCGTTACTACAATATCAAAGATATTTACAATTCCAATGATTCTAATAATTATTGATGTCATTTTATTTGTTGTGTTCAGATTCTGGAGTGAAAAAGTTTAATAGCACTTTCACATTTCAATTCAAGCTGTGTGAGCAAACTCCGCTCCGCAGCTTTTTTATTTCTCCAGACAAAATGTCGAACTGAAACATTCAAATGCAACAGAAAGTCCGTGTGCAATGCGAATAGACAAAAACATCATTGATTTCGATGGTTTGGAAAATAGTTTTCTTGACAATTTCCCGTCATAGTGGTATAATAGCATCAGTACTAGAACAAGGAGAATTACGTATGGTTATGTTATTTCTGATTCCGCTGCTGATGGCGGCGGCATTTTTGATTACGGAGCTTGTCCTGATGCGCCTGAACAGATCCACACTGAGTCTGATGAATGGGGAGCTTCTGCTCCCGATCCTTGTGTGCGTGGTGCAGTGTGTGGTATACCTGCTCATCTGGCTGCTCCACGGACTGTTCATGGCAGGGGAGGACTTTGCGGTCCCCCTATCCTCCAACCTCCTGTTCTGCGCCGTGACGGATGCGGCTGTCGTTCTGCCGAAGTGGTTCACATCGGCGCGTTTCCGGCAGCTCCTCAAACGCATCGGCATTGTCTGTACAGTGCTGCTTCTGGCGGAGATCTTCCTCTTTAATGCCAAGAGCTTTACCCTGCATCCCCAGAAGCAGATCATCCCCGTGCAGGAACTGGAGGTCACCAATGAGAGTGACGACCAGCCGGACGAGAACAGCGTCCTGCTCATCAATGGCTCGGCATTCATCATGCACGAAGTGCCGGAGTGGACGCACTGTGTGACGCTCCAGCTTGAGCAGCAGCCTAAGCAAAGCCCGGTGCGTATCCGGGTGTTTATGAGCGATGATAATTTCTACAAGAACCACCAGATCTCCGGTCACAAACTCACCAGCACCTACGGGAGGAACATTGCCTTCTCGCTTGAGCCTTATGGGAGTATTCACGAGCTGCGGCTTGATGTGCTGGATGTTGCCGCACCAATGCGGCTTGACAGCGTGACCTGCCTGAGCGCGATGCCGTTCTCGTTCTCGGCATGGCGGTTCAACGGACTGCTGCTCATCCTCTCTGCGGTGCTCATGATTCACACGCTGGGGCTGACCCGTGTGGTCTATGACCGCCGCAAGCTCTCTCACAGTCTGCTCGTGTACGTCATGACCTGTCTGTGTACGGCATCGGTGCTGCTGTTCTGGACTCCGGATCAGGAGCTGATCCACTATCCGGAGGATGTGTATCTCCCAGCGGCATCTCCTTACGAGCAGACGCTTGATGCCTTTGAAAGCGGTCATGCATGGCTGAATATTGATCCCGAGCCGGATCTTGTGGACTTTGAGTACAAGTTCGACCGAGTTTTGCGCGATAACTCCGGGATTCCCCATCTCTTTGACCGTGCGCTTTATGACGGGAAGTACTACTCCTACTTCGGCATTGCACCCGTGCTGACCTTTTACTATCCGGTCTACTGGCTCACCGGATCGCTCCCCACGACAGATATGGCGTGCATGTTCTATGCGCCGTTTACGGTGCTGCTGCTGTGTCTGACGATCCTTACAGCGGTGAGGCTGTGCTGCAAACGCCCGAATCTGCTGCTCCTCCTCATGAGCCTGCCGGTATCGACAGGACTTTGCGGTGTCTATTATCCCCTCCAGTTCCCGAATATCTACGATGTGGTGGTGGCATCCGGGCTGTGCTTTACGCTCCTGGCACTCTGGAGCGGACTCCAGGCGTATCTCACGAAACGGACATGGAAACGCTGTGTACTCCTCGCCATTTGCGGCATCGCCTGCGTGATGAGCGTGCAGTCGCGCCCGAGCATGGCGATCACCGTGCTGATCCTTGTTCCGTATTTTATCGGCATCCTGCGTGACAAGGGCTTGTCGGTGCGCCGGCGTGCGGGAGCTGCTGCAAGCTTTGGCATTCCGGTTCTCATCGGTGCAGCGGCAACCATGTACTACAATATGATCCGGTTCTCCTCGCCCTTTGATTTCGGTGCAGGATACCAGCTTACGATCAGCAACATCCAGGCGAACCATGTGCGCCTGTCGGCACTTCCGGCGGCACTGTTCCACTATTTTTTTCAGCTCCCGACGATTAAGCCGTGCTTTCCGTTCCTGACGCTGGGCTATATTTCGCTGGAGAACTACCACATGTATGCGAACATCGAGCACACAGTCGGTATGCTGGCATTTCCGATGCTCCTGCTGGCGATGCTGCTGCTGCCCCGGGCGATGCGCTCACGGCACTGCATCGGCGGCGAGGGGCCTGCTATACAGGGCAAGGCGATGGTACTCTGCGCCGTCATCCTGTCCGTTTTGGTCGCGTGGGCGGATTTTTGTCTGGGCGGCGTATCGCTGCGGTATTCGTTTGATTTCATGCCGATCCTGCTGATCGCTGTGAACGTCATTCTCCTGGGATGCGTGACCAATAGCAGACGCTGGGGTTACCATATCACGATCGTGTGCATCTGTCTGACCTTTGTGATGCTTTGGCTGCTGATGCTGCAATCCTTTACCGAGGGCAACCGCGAGACGGTTCTGATGTACGTGCATCCCACCATGACTGAGGAGATTGCGGAGGCACTTCTGTTCTGGGAGTGATCCCCCGATCTCACAATAGAGGAGGTGCGCTATGGGCGCAAGGTTCAGGCTGTTCATACACCGTGATCCCTTTGATCACGAGGGGACGCGCGGTACGTTTCTGGCAGCCATGCGCGAGAATGTAGCGTATCACATCGCGCACTGTCCGGCATATCGGAAAATCGCTGCACATCAGGGATTCTCACCCGAGCAGCTCGAATGTGAGGAGGATCTGGCACGGCTGCCTGTTCTGCCGACCGTGCTGTTCAAGCGGCATCGGCTCTACTCTATGCCCGAGCACCGCATGACGGTCAAGGCGACCTCGCATGGGACAAAGGGGCAGTTCAGCCGTATCGGGCTGGATCTGGGCAGCCTGCTCTCGGGTTTCTTCATGGTCGTGCGCATGGCGAGAACGCGCGGACTGCTCTCGCTGCGTCCGGTCAATTACATCATCCTCGGCTACAAATATCATCGGGGCAATGACATGGCGGTGATGAAAACTGCCTACGGTTCGACCTTTTTCGCACCAGCTCTGCACCGCGCCTATGCGCTGACATTCCGGGACGGACGCTACCAGGCAGATCTGGAGGGAATTCTCAGGACACTGCAAAAATTTGCAAAAAAGCCCCATCCTGTTCGCTTTATGGCATTTCCGTCCTACACCTACTTTTTGCTGCAAATGATGGAGGAGCGCGGCATCCGCCTACAGCTCCCCAGACACTCCAAGATCTTGCTCGGCGGCGGCTGGAAGCAGTTTTACCGCGAACGCGTGGACAAGCAGACGCTCTATGACCTGATCGGACGGATGCTCGGTGTCGGTGAGGACAGCATCGTGGAATGCTTTGGCGCGGTGGAGCATCCCATTCTCTACGTTGACTGCCCCTCGCATCACTTCCACGTGCCCATCTACAGCCGCGTCATGATCCGCGATGTCCGGACGCTCGAACCCCTCCCGATGGGGGAGACGGGGCTGGTCAATCTCCAGACACCGATGCTCAAAGCCGTTCCAGTGACAAGTGTTATGACCGATGATCTGGGCATTTTGCACCCCGGGAGCGACTGTCCCTGCGGCTGCACGGCACCGTATCTGGAGATCATTGGTCGCGTGGGACTGCGCGACATCAAGACCTGTGCCGCCGGTGCGGCGGACGTGCTGAAAGGAGGCAGAGGATGATCCTAGCAAACGGCGAGATCTGCGATTCCTCCCGGCAGGAGGAGATCCTCTCCCAGCTTGCCGGGCGCATCCATACCACGCGTGAAACGCAGACACTTTCGTGCAGTCAGGTCATAGATGCGCTCGGGCGTGTCAGCCATCGGCTGGCAGCTGGAGAATTTACGCAAACGCTCGGGGATGCGTTCCTGCGCAGTCAGGTGCAGTTCGCCGCACGCATGCTCTCGCGCGATGCGCTCATGCTGAAGGTGAATACGGAGCTGGGAGAGTACTGGGAGCAGCCGCGGCGCATCGGCGAGATTTGTGCGCGCACCGTTCCTCTGGGTGTTGTCATGCACATTGCGGCAGGGAACATGGACGCACTTCCGGCATGGAGCGTCATCGAGGGACTGCTGACGGGGAACATCAATCTCCTCAAGCTGCCGCAGGCGGACAGCGGTCTGACCTTCCGATTCTTCCGGGAGCTAATCGAGGAAAGCCCGGTGCTGCGCGATTTTATCTACATTTTCGACACTCCCTCCACGGACGTGGCAGCGATGCAGCGCATGGCAGAACTTTCGGACGGCATTGCCGTCTGGGGCGGAGATGCCGCTGTCTCGGCGGTACGCAGTCTTGCGCCCATCGGGTGCAAGCTCATCGAATG
>CAZKHW010000061.1:0-12944 GCA_964552525.1 uncultured Ruminococcus sp.
CATCGGCATTTCCGTGCAGGGATGGTCGAGCACACTCTGCTCCATCTGGCTCATCGGCGGCATCCAGACCCTGTGTCTGGGGATCGTGGGCGAGTACATCGGCAAGATCTACGCGGAGGTCAAGCACCGTCCACGCTACATTGTAGCGGAATTTCTCCGCGATACGGACAGATCCGAGTGATCTTTCCTGCTATGCGCCGTCCGATTACACAAGAAAGGCTGTGCAGCCATCAAGCTGCACAGCCTTTTTTAATACGCCCTTACTTCTCTCTGACACCCTCGATCAGCCTGGAAAATTCCAGTGCCTTTTCGATGCTGCCCTCAATTTTCAGTTTTCCGATGGTGAATGCCTTGACCGGATTGAGCCTGCCGCTGCAAATGTCGAGAAAATCCTTTCCCTTTATGATAAAAATGCAGTCGCGGTCGTAGTACTCATACGGCTCTACCGATACAGTGCCGTCTTTGAGTGCGATATAAAACGCACCCTCACCCTCGCCGATGATGTTGATCTGGACAGCGATATTGCCCTCCAGCCCCTGCGTGTCATGGGAGAGAACCAGCTCCCGGGTCTGTGTAAAAATCTCTTCGTAGGTCATTCTATTACTCCTTTGATGGTATTGTACAGGAAGTTATACCTGCCTGCCCTGTACCGGCTGCTTGCGGCGGATCTTCTTGGACGTCGTCTTGTCGAACTCCGTCTCACGGATGCGCAGACGGCGGATGGCTTTGGCGGATGTTACGGTGCGGTTGATCGCATCGACCGTTTCGTGGAATCTCTGCTCCAGCTCCTGTGCCGTCCACCCTGCGCAGACGTTCGGGTCGGGGAAGATCTCGGCACAGATCACCTGATCCTCCGTATACACCAGAACCTCTGCAATATAGTCTGTCCCGGCAAACTTGTTTTCAAGCTCCTCCGGGGAAACATTTTCACCGTTGGACAGGATAATCAGGTTCTTTTTTCTGCCGGTGATGAAAATGCGGTTCTTGCTGTCCACATATCCCAGATCTCCCGTGTGCAGCCAGCCATCCGGCGTGAGTGCCTCTGCGGTCGCCTCAGGATCTTTGTAGTAGCCTGCCATGACGGACGGGCTTTTTACCATGATCTCGTCCTCCACCGTCTTGACCTGACAGCCGTTGACGATGATGCCGACATCGCCGTCACATGCCGTATCCAGCGGATCGGCGGTGGAAATTCTGGGAGAACACTCCGTCATGCCATAGCCCTGCGCCATCTGGAAACCCATGTCGATATAGGCTCTTTGCAGCTCCGGACGCAGATACGCACCGCCGCTGTAGATGGTTTTCAGTCTGCCGCCAAACACGGCATTGGCAATGGCAGCCATCGGGATCTCCGGCTTGGCAGCGGCTGCTGCGCGGATCTGCTTGTACATGGTCTCTGCGATCATCGGCACGATGAGCATGATGGTCGGGCGGAACAGCTTGAGGTTTTTCGGGATGTGCAGCATCGAATCATTCAGGCAAAGCTCCGCGCCGTAGCGCATGCTGCAGAGGATATCACACGTAAAGCAATAGATATGATGGATCGGCAGAACAGACAGCACCACGTCCTCCGGCGAGCTTTCGCCGTCCTGACACATGGCGTTGTCGATCAGGTTGCTGTGCAGGAGCATAACGCCCTTGCTTTTCCCTGTTGTGCCGGATGTGTAGGAGATCGCTGCCAGTGCCTGCGGCGAGACCGGAGGGAATGCCTGCGGCGTTTCAGATGCAAGGATCTCGTCAAAGTCCTCGCCAAAGCTGACATAGGTCGTAACAGCCGGGCAGGATGCCTTGATCTGCGGGATCATGGAAGCATAGCGGCTGTCATAGAAGAAGATCTGCGAATCCGAACGGTTCAGCAGCTCACAGATATCCTCACAGCCAAGCTGGGCATCCAGCGGAACTGCCGCATTGCCGCCGCAGACCGTGCCGAAATAGCTGACAAGCCATGCATAGCTGGATGCGCCGATCACGGCTGCATGGAGCGTATCGTCCGTGCGTCTGGCATTGATAAATGCGGTCATGCGCTGCACGTCCTCACAAAAGGCTGCAAACGAATGCTCTGCGATCTCCTTTCCGCATACCTCCTTGACAAAGATCTTATCTCCGTACTCCTTTGCCGATGCCGTCACCAGATCCTGTAATGTTTTGATCGTCTGCTTGTCCATATGCAACCTCCATTAGCTGTTCAATGTCTCGAAATAGGCGATCGCCTCGCCAACGGTCTGGATCTTTACGATCTCCGTCTCCTCCACAGCAATGCCGAACTCGGTCTCGATATCACCGAGCAGGCACATGAAGTCGTAGGAGTTCATGCCCAGATCCTCGATAAAGCGAGAGGATTCCGTGATCTCCTCCGGTGCGGTCTCTACGTAATTACAGATGATTTCCTTCAGTTTATCCAACATGATCCATTCTCCTTTATATCATTTGCAGAATTTCGCCGATCGTTCTGGTCTCGTCCTCGATGCCCCGGAACAGGACACGGCAGAGATAGTAATAGAAGTACTCCATCTCCTGCTCGGTAACAGCATCCTTACGGTATTCAAAGTTGAAGTTCAGACCATTGTCCTCCGGACGGTGCATGACTGTCAGATACAGCGGCTGTCCTGCCACGCCATTGGTGTACCACAGGCTTTTGTAAGGAATATCGGGCATATCCTTGACGCTCTGACGCGCTGTGAGCGGCTGGTAGGTCAAGCTGATGCTCTCGTAGCTTGTACCCGGTGCGGATTTCCGATACTGCGTGCGGCGCATGGTCAGCTCAATGGGGTCAAAATTGGCATGACGGAAGATGCGGCTCTGCTCCGTCTGCATCGTGTGGACGCCATCTAAAAACGTCATCTCCGGTGTCATGATCGTGCGCAGGGGGAAGAAGTGGACTCTCGTACCGCCGGATTGTTTCTCCAGCAGTGTGCCGCGTCTTGCCACGCAGGTCTTGATGGAAACGTCCTGCTCATCGTCATTGAACTTCGACAGCACCGTGCGCAGACCCATCGCCAGCAGACTTGCCATCGGCACGTGGTTCAGCTCACAGAACTTCATCAGACGCATGGATGCGTCCTTTTCGAGCGAGAACACCGAGATGGATGCCTCCGGACTTCTGGAGACGACCATCGCCCAGCGCTGCTCCGGATTGTTGTTTTCGCGGCGCTGTGTCAACAGTCTGCCCTGTCCTGCAAAGTCCGTGTACATCGGTTCGTCACGCATGATCTCCTGCATCCAGAATTCCTCGTCACGCTTTCTGGCAGGCGAATCCGCCTCATAGGCGAGATCCTTTTTGAGCTGCTCCACATAGGATTTCAAGGGCTTTGGCATCTCCGTGCCATATCGCTTGGCGCAGTAGATCTCCAGCACCGCGCGGTTGAATCCGATCAGCGAGCTGGAATCCATCGTCATATGATCGACCTTGAGGTAGATGCCGTTAAAGCCCTCCGGAAGCCGGATCATTACGACCTGGTTCATCGGCTTATTGAAACGCTCAAACGGAACGGCAGTCCAGCGGCGCATCTCGTCATGCGCCTTCTCCTCCTCCCACTGCGAGAAATCGACAAGGGGAATATCGCGATCCTCGCTCGGGGCGATATACTGGTACACATTGCCCTCCTCATCCTGAGCAAAGCGCAGGCGCATCGTCTCATACATTTCATATGCCTGATAGATGGCATCCTTGAGCAGGGTGAAATCCACCTCCTGCTGGATATACAGTCCTGTTCCGATGCAAAGCACCTGCGGCGGACAATATCGGATGGTATAATGATGGAGTCTTTGTGCGGCGCTCAGCGGATAGCACTGCATCACCGCACCGTTGATATTAAGTTCTTTCATCATGGTTACTGCCTTTCTGCAAGGGTCATGCGGATCGATCTGCCATGCCCTGCTGTGAAGCGGATAGGTTCGGCGATCATGCTGTATGCGCAGCAAGGAACGCCTTGACAGTTTCTTCATACAGAGCCGGATCCTCGTAATAGGATGCTCCATGTGCCGCATGCTCGACAAGCAGCAGCTCCTTCGGTGAACGGCACTGCGCATAGTTCTCGCGTGTCATCCATACCGGAACGAAGGTGTCCTCTGTTCCGTGGATGAACAGGATCGGAAGATCCGTGCTGCGTACCGCATCGAGCGTGGAGGCATCTCGGAAACCGTACCCTGCCTTGCTGCGGCAGATCGTCTCGCTGATGTTCATGATCGGGAACGGCGGCAGATGGTAGTCGCGCTTTAAAATGTGCGTGAACACATCATAGGGGGAAGTAAAAGCACAGTCTGCGATGACCGCCTTGACCCGATCCGGCAGTCCGGGAAGTGCCGCCGTCATCAGCACAGTAGAGGCTCCCATAGAAACACCGTATAGGAGGATCTCCTTCTGCTGTTCAAATCTTGCATCCACATAGTTGATCCAGCTCTGGCAGTCAAAGCGATCCAGAATGCCAAAGCCGATATAATCGCCCTCGCTCTTTCCGTGCGCTCTGTGGTCAACCAGAAGGCAGTCATATCCCAGCTTGTGGAAAAAGACCGCAATCGAGGAGCAGTCGCGGACACCGCATCCGGTATAGCCATGGTTGCAGATCACCAGCCGGCTGCTCGGCACATCCGCCGGAAAGTAGTCGGCATGGAGCATCAGCCCGTCACGGGATCGGATGGTGATATGCTCCAGCTCCTGCGCGGTAAGCCACTCCCGGTTGGGAGTGATAAATTTCTTGTACTCCTCCCACTTTTTCATGTCCGCCATTTCGCTCAGATCCACTCGCAGGGTGTCCTGCCGCGGAATGGTACGGTTGAATAACGTATACGCGCCGGCAGCGCATGCCGCCGAAACACCGCCTGCGGCGACCGCTGCACCCAGCAACACTCTATGCATACTGATACTCCCTTTCTCGCTTTCGACTGCTGGTCGAAAATTAGATTGTTTATATTATAACACATTTTCGACCGCCGGTCAAGTGGATGTTTTCATAAGATTGACTTGAAAAAAACGAATGATTATGGTATAATAGTACAGGAAAACCATGCGCAGCACAACTAAGAACCTGTCCACATAGGATGCCGCACTCGTCTTTTCGGCATCTTTGCACCGTATCTTTGTCCGAACTCCTAGGAATACATACAGTATTCCGTTGTCGTTCGTCCTTTGATACGGCACAAATCTGCTCGAAAATCCGAGCACGTCCCCTATGTGGACAGGTTCTAATACCGAACGGAGGAGCACAGCATGCCTGAACACAACAGCAAAATCGACATCATTCTGGATTCAGCAGAGGATCTGATGTGCCGGATGGAAACACCGGATCAGGACATCACCGTAGACATGATCGCTAAAAATGCCGGGATCGGCAAGGGCAGCATCTACTACTATTTCAACAGCAAGGACGAGATCATTGACGCTGTCATTGAGCGCAGCTATTCCTCTGCTATACAGGCATATTTTGCCGTTACCGCCGACTGCGGCATAACGCTTGAAAAGGTGCAGATGCTCTTTCGCACAATGGTGTGCAAGGAGTTTCAGGACAGCCAGAAAAACGTCATTCTCTCGCTCCACGTACAGGACGGCATGCTGCTTCACTGCAAAATGATGATCACCGCCATCCAGACTGTCTCACCGATTCTCGAGCAGCTCCTGCTCGAGGGGGTCGAGGACGGTTCGCTCTATACAGAAACGCCGCAGGAAAGTGCGGAAATGATCGTGGCGATGCTGACATTTCTTCTCAACCAGTCATTCTTCCCGACGGATCTGGAAAGCACCTACCGCAAGCTCAAGCTGTACGCGAGGGTGTTGGAGACCTGTCTGCGTTCGGAGCCGGGGAGCTTCGATTTCCTATTCACGCCGGAACAGAAATAAGGCGCAGGCTGTCTAAGAACCTGTCCACATAGGATGCCGCACTCGTCTTTTCGGCATCTTTGCACCGTATCTTTGTCCGAACTCCTAGGAATACATACAGTATTCCGTTGTCGTTCGTCCTTTGATACGGCACAAATCTGCTCGAAAATCCGAGCACGTCCCCTATGTGGACAGGTTCTGAACCCGCGCCGTAATATGGATCATTGTGTGGATGCCGGGGGCTGCTCCAGATACTCCTCCAGCGTGATGCCCTGCGACCAGATGGCTTGCGCAGTCTCTGCACCGACATAGCGGTAATGCCACGCCTCGTAGGAGATGCCGGTGATCTCCTCCTTTCCCTGGGGATAGCGCAGAATAAATCCGTAACGCCAGGCGTTCTGTGCAAGCCAGGTGTAGACCTCGATGTTTTCGGAATGCTCCGTATCTGCGTTGATATCCACCGCCAGTCCCAGCTCATGCTCACTCGTTCCCGGCACAGCGACCCATTCCTCCGCGAGTTCCCGGGCAGTACGTTTCGAGCATCCCTCGGCAAGATAGCTGTCGATTTTTTCCTGCATCATCCGTTCCTGCTCCGCATGGGTGCGGTAGCCCTCGCCGACAATGGGATAGATCCCCTCACTGCGTGCCGCATCAAACATTGCCTGTAAATCCGGATAGATCCGCGCATCCACGGATCTGCCGTTGGCAAGCTCTGTCAGCACCGGCTCATATCCCTCCGGGATCGCGTGACTGCCGTTGACCAGCATCAACCGCCAGTCCTCCGGAACGGCAGTCTGCGTAATCGCCGGAGCTGCCCAGGGTGCTGCATACCGCAAGTACAGCAAGCCTCCGGTCAGCAGCACTGCCAGCACACAGAACAGGGCAAACAACGGTCGTTTCTTTTTTGCATTCATGATACTTCCTCCTTATCAGCCATAAGCCTGTAAAAAATCCTGCTGTGCTTTTATCATAGCACAGCAGGCGTTTTTTTGCTTTTGTTTTTTCTAAAGAAGGACTTGCAGCTTTCTCATGAATTTCTTACGATTTTATGACAGCTCCATCGGGAGCGTTACCGTAAAGCGGATGCGCTCCTTTTGGCTCTCGGCATGGATCGAGCCGCCCTGTGCCTCGGCAAAACGCTTGGCAATGGAAAGCCCCAGCCCCGAACCGCCCGATGCAGAACCGCGCGACGTGTCCAGCCGGAAGAACTGCTCGAAGATGCGTTCGAGCTTTTCAGGCGGAATGGTTTTTCCGTGATTGGTCAGCGCAAGGGTCACCGTATCTCCGGTTTGCTCCAGTTTCAGGATGATCTCCGAATCCGGATAGCTGTAGCTGACGGCATTGCGCAGCAGGTTGTCCAGAATGCGCTCGGTCTTGTCGGCATCGCAGTACAGCATGAGATCCGGCGGAATGTCCGTGGTGATCGTCAGCCGCTTGTCCGCAAGCAGCGGCTGGAACTCGAATGCGACTTGCTCCGCCATGCGGGAAAGATTCACGCGCTCCGGCTGCAATTCGATGGCAGAGAGGTTGTAGCGCGTGATCTCAAACAGCTCGTTGAGCAGTTCTTCGAGCCGCAGTGCCTTTTCCACGGCGATGCCGGTGTAGCTGGCACGCATTTTGGGTGACAGCTCCGGTTCATCCTGCAGAAGCGTCAGATAGCCGATCACACTGGTCAGCGGTGTTTTCAGATCATGCGCCAGATAGGCGATCAGGTCATTTTTCCGCTGTGTCTCTGTGCGCAGCAGCTGCTCCCGGCTTTGCATTTCATAGCGGATGCCCGAAATGCTGCCGATGATCTGTTCGTACTCCGGAGAGATCTCCAGCGGCAACGGTTCATTTTGCAGGATGAACCGATTCAGAAATCCCGCGATCTGTCCGGACATCTTGCGCTGGATGTGTCTCTTGTACAGATCTCCGATCAGGATCACCGTCCACGAGCCGAACACCGACAGCAGGACTGCCGCATAGAATACGAACTGCCGGATTGCCGTCCAGCTATAGCCGTGGTAGACGGTCACCGAATCGTCCTCGTGGAAAACAGAACGCTCATAGGAGAAATTCCGCTCGAACCAGTCGGCAAAGACGCCCATTGACAAAAAATCAAGCATGCCATATACGATCACGCAGACCACCAGCCAGATGGCAGGAACTGCGATGAACCGCAGATATTTCCAGTGCTTACGCATCGATCTGATACCCCACTCCCCAGACAGTTTTGATGAATCGGGGCTTCCGGGGGATCTCGCCCATCTTCTCACGCAGTCTTGCAATATGCGCCATCACGGTGTTATTACTGTCCAGATACTGTTCGCCCCAGACTGCCTCGAATAATTCCTCTGTCGGAACGACCTTGCCATGCCGCTGGCAGAGATACCAGAGAATGTCAAACTCGATGGGGGTCAGCGCAAGCGGCTTGCCAAACAGCTCGCATTTGTGGGTTTCGCGGCAGATGTAAAGTCCTGCGGCATCGTAGCACTCCGGTTCTTTGCCGCTTTGGTCGTACTGCATCCGGCGGCGGAGCTGTGTTTTCACCCTCGCAGTGACCTCCAGCGGATTAAAGGGCTTGGTGATGTAATCGTCCGCACCGATGGTCAGCCCCTGGATCTTGTCCATATCCGCTGTTCTGGCTGTGACCATAATGACCGGAAACAGGTGGGTTTCCCGAATCTTCCGGCAAAGCGCAAAGCCATCCATGCCCGGGAGCATGACATCGAGCAGTGCCAGATGGACAGCGGTCTGTGAGAGAAGCTCCAGTGCCTCCTGAGCGCATCCGGCACAGGACACCCGGTATCCGTCATTCTCGAGATAATATGTCAGAAGTCCGGCAATCTCCGGCTCATCCTCCACGATCAGAATGTGTTCCTTCATAGTGTCACCTACTATTATGATCTATTCAGTTTTGATCCATTACCACTTTTTCAATTTTGCAGACATGCTTTCTTTTTTCAGCCGGAGCATTCTTGTCATAGGTGATGCCCACAAGAAGAATGTCACGTCCGTATCCTTTGAAAGATTCCGGATAATGTCGATTTTTGATTTGGTCAATTGCTGTCTCGACCTCCTGATTCCATTTCAGCTCGATCACAAGAATCGGATAATCAGAATCGTATTTTGGGAGATAGACCACATCTGCGTAGCCAACACCTGCAGGCAGTTCTTCCCATTGCACATAGTGATCTCGATAGGTGTAATAAGCTAGTTTTATCACACTTCGCAGACTGTCCTCCTTATTGTAATGCAGCGGCGCAGTTTCTTCCATGTGGATCTTTTCGATTTGTGCAGCGACAGCTGCTTCATCCTTGTTCAACGTATGAAGGAATAACCGTTCGCTTTCTTTTAGACGTTTCAGTGTTTCAGTGTGTTGTACTTCTTTTACTGCCTTTGAAAACTCCTGTTTTATTTCCTCATTTGGAATCCTGACAGTTTTATGAACGGAATCATAAGCAAGATATCCAAGATGAATCATCAGTGTCAAAACATCATCCTTGCCGCGAAATGTAGTTAAATCATTTGCAAAACCGGTTGTATTGACCTTGACATCCACACCGCCTATCAATTCAGCGATCGTTTTCGCCAATCCGTTATAATCCTTGCTGATAAATTCCAACAAGCCTTCCGCAGCAGATGTTTCCGTCCAATAGGAATCAAAATCACCGTTCCGCGCTGCTTTCATGACTGAATTAGGATTGTATACAGAGCCGACACGTTGAATCGAATATCCGTCATACCACAGTTTCATCATCTGGAAATCCGCATCTTTCTTTTCACAGATCTGGCGTACTTCTTCTTCAGTAAAGCCAACATACTCCCCGAATTCCAATGGTTTTATCATAGAAAATTCATCAAAATCAGAAATCGCTGACTGTGAACCATCCTTTTTAATAGGAAGAATACCTGTCATATAAGCGGCTGCCACAACTTTCGGAGTAAAACTAATGTTTTTAAACCATTCACGCAACAAATCGAAATACTGCTTCTGTGTGTTTGGATCATCTTTCGCCTCTCGAATTACCGCATCCCACTCATCAATGATAAAGATAAATTTTCTTCCAGGCTTTTCATTTGTACCCTCTACACAGCGCAGCAGACTTTCCGTCAATGTCATATCCGGATTCAGATATGAATAGAATTCTAAAAGCTCCTTGCGCAGCGCATCTACGATCATATTCGGAACGTCAGATAAAGGGCGATTCAGCCGCCTTGCAACAGACACAAAGCTTGTAACATCAAAACATATCACATTATATTGATTTAGGTGGTCAGTATACCCTTTTGCACCAGCAATTTTACATCCATCAAATAAATTATGAGATTCACATGAAAGATCGTAATACGCACAAAGCGTCTGAGCTGCAAAAGATTTACCGAAGCGTCTCGGTCTGCTGATGCATACCAGCCTTTCGGTTGTGTTAATGCGTACATTCATTAAGTCTATTAGTAATGTTTTATCTACATACTCAGAGTTTTTGATAAGACTAAACCCACTATTTCCTGGATTCACATACTGTCCATGTTTCCGTTCCATATGTAAAAGCCCTCCTTTCGGTGTATCTCTTCATTCCTATTATATCATTTCCGGTCAAAAATATCAACCCTATTTTTGAAACTATTTCAATGTTCTTATGTTTCCTGTAATCTGCAATTTGACTTTATATGTCGTCTTATGAGGGCACAGTGCTATTTGTAGGCGTCAATTATGACAAGGGGAGCAAGAAACACGAGTGCCGGTTTGAGACTGTAGACCTGTTCTAAAACCTCAAAAGGCATGCTGAAAATTATAAATAGAGCAAATAAGAGAAGCTCTGAGAGCGAATCTTCTGCGTTTATTTCTATAACGATAGGAAAGAATTTTAAAGCGTTTGATATAGCGATTAATGTGTTCTATAAAAATTCTATGTTTTGCAAGAGACGAATTAAAGGAACGTTCCTCGTCGGTCAACTTATGATTTTTGTGGTTTTTATTGGAATAAGACTATCAAAATGAACATCGAAAATGCCAGTATATCCCTTATCTGCGATGATAAGAGTTTCTTCCGGCACAAGAAGCCTGCTGTTCTTAAAAAGCTTAAAGTCATATGGTGACCTCTAAAAACCCTGTTTTTGAGTTTTATGTCAACGTAAAATAGGGCAAAACAGTGCTCGATTTTATTAAAATCGGAGGTTTTTAGAGATTCCCATATGTTTTTCCGCTTGAAACCGATATTCTGAGAATATCCTGAGTCTTTTCATCGGCGACAATCTGAATTTCTAATGTATGTTTCTTTTTCTTTCCGGAATAATACTGCTTTTGTTTTTTTTGGGGGGGCGTTCAATTTCGCATTCTGTTGCATCTACCACAATTATCTCTATGGATGTATCTTCTAACATCTTTTTTCTGGAGGGCAGATGAAATACCTTATCTTTTATCAGTGTCTCTTCTGCCCATTTTATGGCATAATAAACAGTGCTTTTATTCGTTCCGTAATCAAAGGCTATGTTATCCATTGTACGATATTCATGATAATATTGCAGCATGATTACACGTTTGTCCAAAACACTCAATACGGATGGTCTTCCTCCATTTTTATGCTTATATGTATACTCTGTTTCTAATATTTTCAGCATTTTATCAAATGTTGCTTTGGTTACTCCGAAATATTTCTGATAATCTTTTTCTTTCAACCCTTTTATCCTTTTTCATCACCTGATTCTATTTTACCACCTTTTTTGCTCTTTTCAAGGTTTTAGAACAGGTCTATTATACCACGTCCTGGCAAAAAAACATAGACAAAATGTAAAATTGGAGGAAAATTATTGTCAAGCACAGCGGCGAAATATTCCGGTGCTGATTTTTACCAGGCATGGATTCGAGCCGTATATCGGAGACGAAAATGCGACCGATAACTGCTTTATGAACTTGGACAACGACTAATCCCGAAACAAGAAATGAAAATCATACATTTGTAAATCAGGGTGCACACTGGTGGACAGATGCTCATAGCGGATACGAACTCCCCCACACGGCTATCTTTAGCCGATTGTGATAGTTATATCCGTATGGACATCTTCTGCCTGTGCACTTTTTTCGTGTAGCAGTGAGTCTGTGGGCATCTTCCGCCGGATGTGTTCCTTGAAGAAAGGAACGATTATGGAAAAGATGAAGATTACTGCAAAGACCACACTCAGTGAGGCGATTACCATCCTTGATTTGAAGCCGGGTCAGAAGAAAAAAGGAAAGATGCCCACGCGATTAAAGTTGACCACATCCGAAGAACCGCTTGTACAAATTCACGGCTGTACGCTGTACGCAAGCGGATATGCTCTCTACGAAAATGGTTTGGGCAGACACTCTGTTGTATGGCTTCCGTACTGTGTGAACTTCACCTACTACTTCAATAAGTTGCGTGATGCTGAAAAGGACTATCTGAGGGAAAGGGCAGAAGTGTCTGACAAAGCCCTTATGGAGACCTCTTGGGCAACGATAGTAGCATTGTTTGGTGAGGAACGTATCACACAGAGCATGAATCGCGGATTTGGTAATGCAGACCCCTCGGCAGAGGGTGACTTCATAGATGAAGAAAACGAGAACGAGCCGGAAGATGAGGATATGGAAGGAAGAAATTTCGTCTGGGATGATGAGACGCTCGGCGTTGATCCGCTGGATGCTGTTATCCGCAGGGAGAATCGTGAGGAGATGCTGGCGGCAATGACGGACAAGCAGTGTGAGTTATTTGTTCTTTATCATAAGTATGGCTGGACACAGCAGCAGATAGCAGATAAGCTCGGAATTTCCAAGATGTCTGTTTGCGAACGTCTGAAGCAGGCAAAAAGCAAAATGAGAACCTTTGTAAGCAAAAAATTTTTTTGATAATTTTTCTTTTGACCCCTTACAAACACCCCTCTGAAACGGTATATAGTAGAGGCTCTTGAAAGAGCTCTCACAAGAAAACGTCTACGACAAATGCCGTGACCGTTCCCTATTACATTGATCTATGATCGCAACCTGAAAGGAAAAAGCCTATGGAAAACAGAAGAATCCCGAAACGCTACTACAACGGCAGCTGTGCAAAGAAGTGCAAGGTACAGCAGTCCCCGGACAAGTCCGAAATTGATGACACGCTGAAGGTTTTGGAGAAGAAAATTGATGCAGGAG
>CAZKHW010000062.1:0-12864 GCA_964552525.1 uncultured Ruminococcus sp.
GGCAATGCCGTCTCAGCGGCGATGCCCTCCTGCCCGGCAGAGTCCACGAAAGCCTTGGCAAAGAGATAGATAAACGCCGGAGATGAGCCGTTAATGGCGATGATCTCCTTCATTCTGTCCTCGGAAAGTGCTGCCGTTACACCGCAGGCATCGAAATATCCACGCACCTGTGCAAACTCCTCATCCGTTGTGGGGGCAGACTTCGCCAATGCGGACGCGCCCTCACCAAGGAGCAGCGGTGTGTTGGGCATGACGAGAATCACCTTTGCCTGTGCAATGGTCTTGCTGCGGATGTACTCCGCCGTAATGCCGGCTGCAATGGAAACCAGAACGGTATCCTGCGTTACGCCGTCTGCGATCTGTGCCAGCACATCGTCAAACATCTGGGGCTTGACGGCAAGAAAGACATACTTGCAGTGCTGCATGACCTCCATGCCGGAGGTGCATCCGGTCACGCCAAGCTCGGCGAGCCGGGCAAGCTTGTCTGCATCCGGGTCGAATGCGAAAAGCTGGGTGTCCTTACCAAGCGCACTGCCTGCAATACCCTTCATGATCGCAAAACCCATGTTGCCTGCGCCGATAAATCCTACTGTTGCCATAACGATCCATTCCTTTCAGGTAAAACGTTCATTTTCTTTATTATACATCAAAATGTACAAAAATGCAAGTACTTTTTGTAATGCACCACGGAAATCAATTTTGTGAGTTTGAATTGTGAGTTTCACATAAAAGTCGCCCCACCCCCTGTCTCCTCCCCTTTGGGGAGGGGGTAAGAATGGCGGTGCTGCGCACCGCCACCGCCCAAGGCTGCCGCCTTTGGAAACCGCTTTTTTGGAAAATTGATTTCTGTGGTAATGCACATAAAACGGGGAAATTTATCGGAATTTGTGTATCATCACATCATCCCCTGCTGCAAGACACAATCAAGCACTTCACAAAACTCCCGGTAAAGGTACAGCGAACCGAGCGCAACCAGCGGCATTCCCAGCTCTCTGGCGCGTGCCGCCGCAGCGCGAACCCCCTGCTCCATGCTCTCGCAGGCGCTGGCAACGATTCCTCCGGCGCGCAGATCCTCCGCAAGGATACAGGCATCCAGCGCACGGGGATGCTCCGGTGTGACGGTGAATGCCGATTCGATGTGCGGTGCAAGG
The DNA here is from genome assembly GCA_964552525.1 of uncultured Ruminococcus sp. Classification (GTDB taxonomy): domain Bacteria; phylum Bacillota; class Clostridia; order Oscillospirales; family Ruminococcaceae; genus UBA3855. The sequence continues at coordinate 1,152 of CAZKHW010000062.1, forward strand.
TACTTGGCATAGCTGCTGTGATCCTTGTCAGCCATCACGCCGATGAGCAGCACTGCCTTGTCCTCCCCGAAATACTGCTCCAGACTTCGGTGTACCTGCAAGATCCCGGCAGGATTGTGCGCGCCGTCAAAAATCACATACGGGTCACGGCACAGCACCTCAAATCTCCCGTGCCATACAGTATTCGCAAGCCCCTCGCGGACAGCCTGTACAGGGAGGAAAAGCCCCTGTTTCCGCAAAATTTCCACGCTTGCCAGAGCTGTCTGCACGTTTTCGAGCTGACAGCTCCCGAGCAGGGGCAGATGCATGGACGCCCCCTGCGCGCGGAAGAAAAGCCCTTCAATGGTCATGCGCACCGATGATCTTTCGAGGACGAGGGGCATCTCCGAAAGAAGATGCAGGCGTGCGCCGATGCGCTGTGCATGTGCACGAACTGCCGCGATCCCCTCCGCAGGGGTGGCAGTGTCGTGAAGCAGGGCAGCACATCCGGATTTGAGGATGCCTGCCTTGTGCCGGGCGATTTCGGCGACGGTGTCCCCCAGAAACTGCTGGTGGTCAAGCTGCACATTCGTGATGATGCTCAAAAGCGGTGCAGTGATGCAGTTGGTACAGTCCGAATCGCCGCCCATGCAGCATTCGATGACCGCGGCGGTGCAGCCCTCACGGAAAAAAAACGTGTATGCCGCCGCCGTGAGGATCTCGAACTCTGTGGGAGGATCGTCCATCGCATCGGCATGCCGTGCCGCCTCCGTGACTGCGGCGGCAAACTGCGCTGGGGTAACCTCGCGCGTATTGATGCGAATGCAATCGCAGGGTGTGGTCAGTGCCGGGGAGGAAAAATGTCCCGTCCGGAATCCTGCGCTTGTGAGGATGGAAGAAAGCATCGCGCCGACCGAGCCTTTGCCGTTCGTTCCGGCAATGTGGATCATGGGGATCTGCTCCTGTGGATCGCCAAGGCGGTGCATCAGCTCGTTCATGCGTGAAAGCCCCAGCTTCATGCCGCGTGCGGCAGCGGTGTTCAGATAGGCGACAGCCTCGTCAAATGTCATGGTTCGGAATCCTTTCCAGCTCCTGCAAGAGCAAAGAAAGGGAATCTGCGCACAAACGCAGACTCCCCCCATTTCAGTTCAGTGCATGAGCTTGGCGATCAATACGCGGTCTCTGTCAGAATATCGTACAGATGGTCAATGAACGGTTTCTTCATAGCAAGACCCTCAGCGAGATCAATATCGTAGATCTTGCCGTCCTTCATGCCGACAATGCGGTTGCTCTGCCCTGCATCGAGCAGCTCAACAGCATGATAGCCCATCTCGGTCGCAACGATGCGGTCACGAACCGTCGGAGATCCGCCGCGCTGTACGTGACCGAGAACGGTCGCTCTGGACTCAATGCCGGTCATCTCCTGAATCTCGCGTGCAATATTCTCCGTCTGACCAACACCCTCAGAAACTACGAGGATGAAGTGGTGCTTGCCGCCGCTGCTGTCCTTGTTCTTGGTCATCTTGGCTGCAATGGCATTGAGGTCATACGGACGCTCGAGCGTGATGGCAGCCTCTGCACCCGTTGCAATGGCAACGTTGACAGCGATATAGCCTGCACGTCTGCCCATAACCTCTACGACCGAGCAGCGGTGGTGAGACTGGGTGGTATCACGGAGCTTGTCGATCATCTCGACAGCCGTGTTCATAGCGGTGTCATAACCGATGGTGTACTCGGTACACTGGATGTCATTGTCGATCGTGCCGGGAATGCCGATGCACGGAATGCCGACGCTGGACAGGTCACCTGCGCCGCGGAAAGAGCCGTCGCCGCCGATCACGACCAGACCCTCCAGACCAATCTCCTCGCAGACAGCCTTACCCTTGAGCACACCCTCCATATTGCGGAACTCAGGGCATCTTGCCGTGTACAGGCAGGTACCGCCGCGCTGGATGATGCCGGAAACGGTTCTTGCATTCATATCAATAAACTCACGGTTGAGCAGACCGACATATCCTCTCTGGATGCCGACAACCTCCATACCCTTGGAAAGTGCTGCGCGGGCTACGGCTCTTACCGCCGCGTTCATACCCGGCGCATCGCCGCCGCTGGTCAAAACACCGATTTTTTTCATAACAACCATTCTCCATTCTGCCTCTGGCAAAAATTTTACCTTTACTTATATATTTTACAACATTTCGCGCATTCTGTCAAGCCCTTTTTGATATGATTTTCACACGAAATCTGAACCGCAGCTCATTTTCGCCCGATGGGAGCGATCATTCCAAGCTGTCCGGGCGAAAACAGGTCTGTCAGAGCACGGAAAAATTCCTCGCAGACCTCCGCGTAGAGCGGAGTTTTTGGCGAAGTATAGACACCTTTTGCAGTGAGGTACAAAACGATACGCGTTTCTCCCGGATATTGCCGGCAAAGTGACCCGAGCTTTGCAAGTGCTGCCGTATCTGCCGGAGACTGCACCTTGATGCAAAGCTGCCTCTGCCGCAGCAGCATCGGCAGCTCCTCAAATGTGCGGAGACTCTCGCAGATCACGCTTGCTTCTCCGTCCTTGCGGCTGATCCGTCCGGTCACGTACAGGAGCGCGTCCTTGTGCAGCCTGCCTGCGGATGCCGCACAGAGCTTGGGAAAGACGATGCCGTCCATCACGCCCGATGTGTCCTCAATGGTGATGAACGCCATATCATCGCCGTTTTTTGTCGTATGCCGCTTGATGGTCTGCACCATGCACAGCACTTTGACACTTGCCTTGTCCGGCGCATTTGTGAGCATCTGCAAAGGCACGGTGTGCAGAAGCTTCCCGATCCAGCAAACGCCGTCAAGCGGATGTCCCGACAGGTACATGCCGCACGACTCCTTTTCAAGCTGTAGGAGCTGCAAAAACGGATACTCCTGCGCCGGGGGGAGAGACAGATCCCCGGAGGTATCCTGCTCGGTGTCCCCAAACAGGCTCATCTGCCCCTCGATGGCAGGATCACCGGCACTGCTGACCTGCCCGAGTATCTCCTCAAAGTGCAGGAGCATCTGGCGGCGCGTGCAGTCCAGGCGGTCAAGTGCACCTGACTGGATCAGCGGTTCAAGCGTGCGGCGCGTGATGCCCTGGGAGGACATGCGCCGGCAGAAATCCACAAAAGTGGTGAATCTGCCGTGCTTTTGACGTTCTATGACCATGCGGTCAATGACGCTGCGGCCGATCCCCTTGATCGCCTGCAAGCCGAACAGGAGCTTGCCGTCCCGGAACGAAAAGCCGTACTCGCCGTCATTGACATCCGGCGGACAGACCATCAGTCCGGCATTCCGGCACTCCTCCCGATAGGCGAGGAGCTTGGCAGTGTCCTGCAGGACGCTCGTCATAAGCGCAGCCATATAATAGCCGAAATAGCGGCATTTCAGATACGCTGTCTGGTATGCCACCAACGCATAGGCAGCCGCATGGGACTTGTTGAACGCATAGGACGCAAAGCCCTCCATCTGGTCGAAGATCTGGTTGGCAGTCTCCTCCGGAATGCCGTTTGCCACGCAGCCGATGCATCCGTTCCCGTCCTGAGAGCCGTAGAGAAAGATCTGACGCTCCCGGAGCATCTCCTTATGCTTTTTTTTTGCCATATTCCGGCGTACGATGTCCGCACGCCCGTAGCTGTACCCGGCGAGCTTGCGGCAGATCTCCATGACCTGCTCCTGGTAGACGATACATCCGTAGGTGACATTCAGGATGCTTTCAAGTGCCGGATGCAGGTAGGTGATCCTCTCCCTGCCGTGCCGATAGCGGATATACGTCCCGATGCTGTCCATCGGTCCGGGGCGGTAGAGGGCGAGTGCGGCGATGATATCCTGCATGTTCTCCGGCTTTAGTCCCATGAGAAATGCACGCATGCCGTCACTTTCGAGCTGGAACACGCCCGAGGTGTTCCCGTCTGCGATGAGCTTGTACACATCCGGATCATCCAGTGGAATCCGGCTGACAGAAAATGCAGGCTGCTCCTGCCGGATGGCGCGTTCCGCCTCGTGGATGATGGTCAGATTGCGCAGGCCGAGAAAATCCATTTTCAGCAGCCCCAGCCGTTCCAGCACAGTCATGGTGTACTGGGTGACGATGGTCTCGTCATTTTTCTGGAGAGGCACCAGGTCGCTCAGCGGCAGACTCGCAATGACAACGCCTGCGGCGTGGGTGCTGGCATGACGCGGCATGCCCTCCACGCCTGCGGCAGTATCGAGCAGCTCACGCACCTGGTCGTTCGAGGTGTACAGCTCGTGCAGTTCCTTGCTGGCGGCAAGGTTCTCGCGCAGCGGCTGGAACGGATCTACGAGCTTGGCGACGGTATCGCACAGCGCATGGGGTACGCGCATGACCCTGCCCACATCCCGGATGGCGGCACGCGCCTTCATGGTATCGAACGCGATGATCTCGGCAACATGATCTGCGCCGTAGCGGCGCACCACGTAATCCTTGACCTTTGCTCTGCCCTCAATGCAAAAGTCGATGTCAAAGTCCGGCATGCTCACGCGCTCCGGGTTCAGAAAACGCTCAAACAGGAGCTGATGCGCGATCGGGTCGATGCCCGTAATGCCGATGCAGTACGCGCACAGACTTCCTGCTCCCGATCCTCTGCCGGGACCTACGGGGATATCCTGACTGCGCGCGTAGCGGATGAAATCCCAGACGATCAGAAAGTAGTCAACAAATCCCATCTGCTCAATGACAGAAATCTCGTAGGCAAGCCGTTTTGTAACTTCCTCGGAAGGATGCTCGCCGTAACGCTTGTACATCCCCTTGCGGCACAGGGCGCGAAAGTACGCCGCATTATCTGGCACGCCGTCCTGCACGAAATGAGGGAGCTTCCGCTCACCAAACCGAAATTCGACCTGACAGCGTTCTGCAATCTCTGCAGTATTGGTGATCGCCTCGGGGACGGCGGAGAACAGCTCTGCCATTTCCGATGAGCTTTTCAGGTAGTACGCATCCGTAGTAAATCCCATACCGGTCGGCTCATCCAACGTTTTTCCGGTCTGGATGCACAGGAGCACCTTGTGCATTTTGGCATCCATGCGGTGCAGATAGTGCGCATCATTGGTCGCGGCAAGCGGAATACCCGTTTCGCGCGAGAGACGGATCAGCAGCGGAATGACCTGCCGTTCCTCGGGAATGCCATGGTTCTGGATCTCCAGATAAAAGTGATCCGCCCCGAAGATCTCCCGGTAGCGCAGCGCCGTCTGCCGCGCTCCGTTGTAGTCCCCCTCCAGGAGACGGCGCGGAATTTCCCCGGCAATGCATGCCGACAGGCAGATCAGACCGCGGCTGTGCTTTCGCAGAAGCTCCAGGTCAACACGCGGCTTTTTGTAAAAGCCCTCTGTGTTTGAGAGAGACACGAGTTTGACGAGATTGCGGTAGCCCTCCTCGTTCTCGCACAGCAGGATAAGATGGTAGCTTTTGCCGTCAAGAAGATGATCACGGTCAAAGCGAGTTCGCTGCGCGACATAGACCTCGCAGCCGATAATGGGCTTGATTCCGGCTTTTTTCGCCTCATCATAGAAAGCAACAGCAGCATAGAGATTGCCGTGATCGGTCACGGCGACCGCTGTCTGTCCCAGCTCCCGGACACGCTCACAGAGCTGCCGGAGCCGGCAGGCACCGTCAAGCAGGCTGTATTCGCTGTGGACGTGCAGATGCACGAACTGGTCACTGCGCATTGCCGTTCCCTTTCCGGTAGCCCTCGGCAATGGCGGAAAGCCGGCGAAACCGATGGTTCACGCCCGAACGCCCGATGGGCTTTGAGAGCATCTCGGATAGCTCCGCAAGGCTCAGATGGGGATTTTCGATGCGCAGCTCCGCCAGTTCCCGCAGCTCCGGCGTAAGGGCACTCAGTCCATCGTGTCCGATGATGACCTCAATGTCACGGCACTGTTTTTCCGATGCGGAGATCACCTTGTCAATGTTCGCCATATCGCAGTTGTTCATGCGGTTGACACGGTTCTTGACCTCTTTGTCGATCTGGATGTCGATCAGGTCAAGGGTGCATTTCTGCGCACCGATAAAGGTCAGCAGATCGCCAATCTCCTCGTACATTTTCAGGTAGACCGCATAGGCATAGCGGCGCTTGACAACGCTCGGATGCACCCCCACAGTCAGCAGCAGACTGCACAGGTCATGGCACAGTGCCTCGGTAGGGGCGGTGAATTCGAGATGGTACTCCTTCTCCGGATCGGTGATGCTGCCGCAGGTGAGAAACACGCCGCCCAGGAACATTCCCACGCTGTTGGTAGGCAGATTGCGCTCATCAATCCGACGTTCCTCGTGGATGTGAAAGCGGCGGCGGATGGTCGTGACCGTCTCCTCGCCCCGGATGCGGTAAATGTGGAGGATACCGCCGTCCTTACGCGGTTTTTGTTCCATCACAAGCGGAACGGCACTGCCGAATACCGTTTTCATCAGCACCGGAAATACCGAATCAAACACCTCACTCTCGCTTTTGAGGACGATCTCGCCGCGCGTGACCGTCCTGCCAAACAGGAGCATTCCATACAGGCAGGCAAAACGCTTATCCTGATCGTTGATGGTACTGCGGATGCACTCCCGGACATTGTGGGAAAATGACATGGACTTTGCCTCCCTTCGGCTTTTGTACACTATTTGGAAATATCGCGGTGGAGCTTGTGGACGCGGTAGCCCTTCTCCCGGAAGTAGTTGCCGATCAGCTCCGCAAAGGTCACGCTCCGATGCTTGCCGCCCGTACAGCCGAATGCCACCACAAGCTGGCTCTTTCCCTCAGCAATGTACAGCGGCATGAGGAATTCGAGAAGATCGGTAAGCTTGCCGAGCATCTCCTGCGACTGCGGAAAGCTCATCACATACTCGCGCACGCTGGATTCGCAGCCGGTACGGTGTTTCAGCTCCGGGATGTAGAACGGATTGGGCATGCAGCGCACGTCAAAGACGAGATCCGCCTCGGTGGAAACGCCGTACTTGTAGCCGAACGACATGACCTTGACGAGCATCGAATCGGTCTTGTTTTCGAGAAAGATCTCCCGGATCTCCTCGCCGAGCTGCGCACTGCTTAAATGTGAAGTCTCAAAAAAATAGTCCGATAATGCCTGCAAGGGCTGGAGCTGATCGCGCTCTGACCGGATGGCATCTGGCAGCGAGTCGCAGCGTTCCGCAAGCGGATGGCGGCGGCGCGTCTCCTTGTAACGCTGGAGCAGCACATCATCGGATGCCGCCGTAAAAATCACGCGCAGGCTCTCGTGCAGCTCCCGGCGCAGCTCCTTGAGGGTGGTGTAGAAATCCGCGAACATGTCGCCGGTACGGCTGTCTACCGCCAGTGCGACCTTGTTCAGACTGCCGCCCGTCTGCTGGCAGATCTCCACAAATTTCGGGATGAGCAGCGGCGGCAGATTGTCGATGCAATAGTACCCGATGTCCTCGAGGACTTTCATCACCGTGGATTTTCCTGAACCGGACATGCCGGTAATGATCACAAGCTGCATGCACTCACTCCTCTGCCGGATCGCCCAGCAGGATCGGCTCCAGCTCCAGGCAATACCCCGTTTTTTCTTGGACTGTACCGCTGACATCCGCACAGAGCCGCATCACGTCCGCGCAGGTCGCGCCGCCGCGGTTGATGACAAATCCGGCGTGCTTTTCGCTGACCTGTGCACCGCCGACCGTGTAGCCCTTCAGACCGCACTGATCGATCAGTGCGGAGGCATAGCTGCCCTTCGGACGCTTGAACGTAGAACCGGCACTGGGGAAATTCAGCGGCTGCTTGTCATTGCGCCGCGCGAGAAATTCCTGCATGCTTGCCACGATCTCCTCCCGGTTCCCGGGTGTGAGCGCGACCGTGACCGAGAGCACGATTCCGGGATGCTCTGCAAAGCGGCTGTGACGGTACGAGAGATCGAGCGCATCCGCAGAGAGCGTGTGAACCTCCCCTGTTTCATCCATGTACTCGCAGGAGGTCACGATCCGGGACATCTCATAGCCGTAAGCACCGGCATTCATGTACAGTGCGCCGCCCACAGTGCCCGGAATGCCGGACAGTCCTTCCATTCCGGACAGCGCGTTCTGCTCGGCAAGCTTTGCTGCCCTGACCAGGGGCATTGCTGCGCCGAAGCGGATGGTCTCCCCCTGCACCTGCGCCTTGGCAAATTCCTCGCCAAGATGCAGGATCAGCCCCCGGTAGCCTGCATCGGATGCCAGAATGTTGCTGCCCTTTCCCATAAGGAAGTATGGGCAGCCCTTTTCCCGGCAAAGCCGGATGACAGCCGCCAAGCCGTCCGCCGAGCCGATCTCAAGCCAGAAGTCCGCCTTGCCGCCGATGCGGAATGTCGTATGCTCGGACAAGGACACCTGCTCTTGCAGATGCATGCCATACGTATCGCAGAGTTGCAGCAACGTTTCTCTCATAGTATCCCCCTAATTACTTAGAATGCGTCATAATCCTTGACGGTTTCGGTGCTTTCCATGTCCATGCCCAGACGGTCAAGCAACTCAGTTGCGGCATTGTAGCCCATCTTCTTCTGACGGTTATTCATGGCAGCGACCTCGAGAATGACTGCAAGATTTCTTCCTGGCTTGACAGGGATCGTCAGTGACGGCACCTTGACACCCAGAATGGATGCGTACTGTGTGTCCACACCCATGCGGTCATAGATCTTTTCGGGATTCCAAAGCTCCATTTCCACCACGAGGTCGATCTTTTCCGTGACCTTGACCGCACCCATACCGAACAGGCGGCGTGCATTGATGATACCGATGCCGCGCAGCTCCAGGAAGTGCCGGATGTTGTCCGGAGACGAGCCGACAAGGGAAATGTTCGATACCTTGCGGATCTCGACCGCATCGTCCGCCACGAGCCGATGACCGCGCTTGACCAGCTCAATGGCAGTCTCGCTCTTGCCGACACCGCTCTCGCCTGTGATGAACACACCCTCGCCGTAGATCTCGATGAGTACGCCATGGCGCGTGATGCGCGGCGCAAGATTCAGGTTCAGAAACGCGATCAGACCAGAGATGAAGTTGGAGGTGCTTTCCTTGCTCCGAAGCAGCGGAACCTCGTACTTCTGCGCCAGCTCGAGCATCTCAGCAAAATACGGCAGCTCTCGTGCAATGATGAGCGCGGGGAGCTTCTGCGAGAACAGATGCTCTAGGCGATCGCAGCGCATTTTTTCGTCAATAGTCGAAAGATAGGCAAATTCCATCTTACCGATGATCTGGATGCGCTCGGGGTTGAAGTATTCATAGAAACCCATGAGCTGCAGACCCGGGCGGTTGACATCGTTTTCATCGATCAGGATCTCTGCCGGCTCTTTCGGGGAGTAGATGACCTCCAGCTTGAACTCGTCAATGATTTTTTTCAGGGAAATGGTGAATTTTTCGGACATAGGAAGCACTCCTTATTCTTGATTTTCGTCCTCTCCTCCCTCCGGGGAGACAGGAGCATTGTTGACATAGATATAGCTGCCCTCGCCCTCGGGCACAGGGATGCCGTCCCAGGCATACAGGCAGGCGTTGCGCTGGATCTGCCCCTTGAGCAGATCCGTTTTGTCCGCCGTGAACGAATCCAGACGGAGGATCAGCGCGGTCAGGTCAGAAGAATCTGCCGCAACCAAGCTGTCATTGCGGTTCATGAGCAGATCGTAGGCATCGATCTGGACATAAAATGCCGCATGCGGTGCTTTCTCCTGCATGGTCTCAATGACCTTGATAAGCGCCGTATAGCGTCCCTCCTGAGCGGCACGTGTCTCGATGCGCGCGAGATCCTCCTCAGAAAAATCCGGGAATGTCAGACCCTCGCAGACGATGCTGCCAAAGCCAGCTTCCTCCGCCTCTGCGGCAAGTCGCCCCAGATAGTCGAGCGTCAGATCGTGAAAGGGCGACATGCGCGGTGCGCCGTCCTGCTCGGGAGGAGCAGTGAGCCAGACCTCGCCGCCCTCATAGTGAAACGCCGCATCCATGTACGCACGCGGATAGATCTCATCCTCCAGGGTATTGATGACCGCGACCGGCTCAAATCCGGCGGATGTGATGGTCTCGCAGATGCTGGTCAGCGGAAGGGTCGCCTGCACCGCGCCGACCCTTGCCACATCCATCTGTTCTGTCGCGAAGTAGATCTTGCCGCCCTTGGTCTTGAGGGGAACGAGCACGTGGGTGATATCCCCTGGCATCGCTGCCACAGCCGCATCAAGTGCAGCCTGGGTCATCAGTGCCGAAACATCGAGCTGACAGCCCCGGATCTGCGGCACATCGGGGATCACCGGAGCAGTCTCCGCCGTTTCCGTTTCGGTCGTCTCCTCCGGGGGCGCAGTCTCCTGTGTCGGGGGAATGGTCTCCTCGACCTCGTTCGGCACAGTGAGGATGCGGCTCTCCTGCAAAAACCGGATGACCGGTTTGCCCACGCTGTAGCCGACAAACACCAGAACCCCGACTATCAGGAGCGTGCCGAAAATGGCGGCGGTATTGGTACGGAACGCCTGCATGCGTTCAAACTTGCTTTTCTGTCTGTAAATCTTCCGTCCCTTGGGTTTGAGCTTCATAGGGATCGCTGTTCTCCTCTCATTTTGTTCTGTTTCTATAGGATATGCTTATAAAGCGATGGCAAACACTGCCATCGAGATAATGCCGATATACACCATCACTGCCGGAAGTCCCCGGAATGCCGACGGAACCTCGCTGTCGTACAGACGTTCGTGAACTGCCGAAAGCATCAGCGCAGCCAGCAGAAATCCCAGCCCCTCCTGCAGCCCGAACAGCAGTGCGCAGGATACGTGTTCCATGTGTGTGGAGATGCCGCCAAACAACTCCAGCCACGGCGGCAGGTCGGAAAGGCGTTCAAGTCCATTGGGTGTAAACGCCAGATACAGTGTTCCCATGACGGCGCAGTTAAATGCGGACAGATGGATATATTTTTTGTAACCGCCGCCGCGTCCCTGAAACAAAAGCCCTGATACGAGCAGCATCAGAAGATATATCATGCCGATGACCGCTGTGTAGAGCAGCGGAACTGCCAGAGAATAGGGATATGTCAGGAGCTTTGCCAGTCCCAGCGGATAGAGAATGAGCTGCACCGCCAGACATGCCAGGGTCGAAAACAGTGTCATCAGAAGTGCCAGCACCGGCAGCCGTGAACGGTTCTTGGCAGCCGCCATCACGGTGCTGATGCCCAGCGCACGGGTAAAAATCAGATTGGTCGTCACAAGTGACAGGATCGCTGACAGGATCAGCATGCACTATTCCCCCCGTTTCTTTCGGAAGATATGCCGGTGTGCGGCGGCGAGAATGCCGATAAGGATGAATCCGCCCCAGGGCGCGCCCAGTCCTGCCATGACCAGCGGCATATCCACCGCATAGCCAAATATCGTACCGTAGGCGAGGATCTCGCGGATCAATCCGGTCAGGCATGCTGCGAGTGCAAAGCCTGCCGCGTGTGCCGCAAGAACACCGAGCATCCTGCCGCGTTTATAGTGGTAGAAATGCAGCTCGGAATGCAGCACGATAAACGAATTGACGGACAGCAGCGGCAGATACAGAAATGCCGCACCGCTGACCATGCCCAGACCCGGGAGCATCATGCTCGTGAGTGCCGCATAGGTCGCAGGACTGACAAATTCGCATAACAGCGCGGTCGGAATGTAGATCGCCGATGCTGTCAGCGCGTACAACAGTACGCGAAACGCATACGGGAGCTTTCGCGAATACAGCGAACCGATGCACACGGTAAGAATG
>CAZKHW010000063.1:0-12685 GCA_964552525.1 uncultured Ruminococcus sp.
CAAAGCAGTCACATTACAACGTGGGTATCTATGTGCGTTTATCGCAGGAGGACGAACGTGCAGGAGAGTCCATTTCAATAGAAAATCAGAAAAAGATGCTGACGGAGTATGTTAGCCAGCAGCCCGATTGGAGCTTGGTCGAAATCTGCGAGGACGACGGCTATTCGGGTACAGACTTCAATCGCCCCGGTGTCCAGAAACTCCTTGCCGATGCCAAGTCGGGAAAAATCAATCTTATCCTCTGTAAAGAGGATTATGTCAAGTGATTCTCAAAAATAATAGACGATAAAAATGCACAAACTTCTTTTATGAAGTCTGTGCATTATTGTTGTTAATTGCATTTTGAATTGACCGAGATTTGAAATGGAAAGTCATACTCAGAATAAAGATTCCTGCCGCAGTAGCAATTGTCCAGATCAGATCCTTAATGTAATAATGAACCCAGATAGTCGGAAGAACCGCCCAGAAAGCCGAGAACAATACCGACAGTATCCAGAAACCGATCTTTGTACTTAGAATCCAGTAGGTAAGCAAGAACAATACCAATCCAATCGCGATGTAAAAAACAAAATTCATGTTGATCCCGAACCAATCTCTTGCAAATATCGGCAGCCACATACCGCCGAGAACGCCCATTGCCAGACTATCAATGATATTGATTCGTGTCATAAATGCGCGAATAATTCCAGAGCCAAATACAATTGCTATTTCCAATAGTGAAAATCCAACCACAATCAGTATTTCAATTATTAAAATCATCAACTAATCCTCCTCATAAATACCAACATTCCTGCAAAGCACCTCTAACGGACTTTCGTCCATCAGCTCGATCTCAAAATGCTCCGGATCGGTGACTGTGATCCGCTTCACAAACTGCATGTGCTCACGATTCAGCTCGTCCGCTGCATACAAGCGTTTCAGGGTTTCAATTGGTCGCTCCGAGCTGCCGAGCTTGGCAGTCAATGCGTAGCAGTGCCGCTTTTCCTCTGCAATCTGCTGCTTTTGAGCAATCTGTTTTGTAATCCTGCCATTTCTTGCGTTGAAATCCTCCTGCCCGATCTGATCCGTCAGCATCAGCTCGAACAGCTCTGCTTTTTCCTCTTTCAGCCCAGTGATCTCTGTTTCGATCTTTACAATTTCTGAAAAAGAAAATTGCTTTTTGTATGTTTGCAGCTCAGAGTTGATTGCTTTTTTAACTTTATCAAGCACAGCCGGGTATAGAACCTCCATCTTGATACTGCCCTCAAAACACGCAGTTTCGCCAGTTGTGAGAGGCAGCTTGCATCCGAAATCATAGTAGTTCCGGTACAGCGTCCTGCCGCAGCCGGCACAGAATAATTTTCGTGCCATCAAGTGCTTATCTCTGACGTTCCGTCTGATTCCAACCGGGAGCATTGTCTGTGCTGTGTTATAAGTATCAATGCTGATGATCGTTGGATACCCGTTATCATTCACAAGCCATTCGTTCTCTGCATTGACGATCTTCTGCTTGGATTTCACATCACGTGTTTCTTTCAGGGCAACACGTTTTCCTGTGTAGCTTTCATTTTTCAGAATCAGACGAATTTTCGCTGCCGTCCACTTCCTGCCTTCGCAAGTAGGGATGCCTTTCTGATTCAGCCCCGATGCAATATCAAGGGTGCTGCATCCGCTGATGAATTGTGAGAAGATCTCACGAACGACAGCCGCCCGCTCCTCGTTGATGATGATCGTTTTCTTGTCCCTGCGCTGATAGCCATAGGGAACATGACCAATATAATCGCCGTTTTCAATCCGCATACGGCAGGAATGTCTGAGCTTTTCGGAGGTTTCGATCACATAATACTCATTCAGAACAGACTTGAATGCCATAGAGAGATCTACGGCATTCGCTGTTTTTTCATCACTGTCATAATTCTCACCAACGGAGATCAGGCGGACACCCATGAACGGGAGGATGCTCTCTGTCAGCTTGCAGATATCCAGATAATTCCGACCGAGCCGTGAGAAATCTTTCACGACAATGCATCCAACAGAGCGTTGCCGTACCTTTGCCAAAAGCTCCTGAAATGCTGTACGCTCCGTGTCGATACCGCTTTGACCGTTATCTGCAAAGCGCAGGATCTCCGCGCCCTGCAAATCCGGCTTGGAACGGATGCACTGCTCTATGATCGCGAATTGATTTTCGATGCTGTCCGTATGCAGATCGGCGGAGGTTCTTGCATAGCAAGCAACTTTCATAGTGCGTGACCCTCCTTATCATATAGTGTGATGTGATTCCGATCACGGACATAAATAGCAGAAATTTCTGAAATTGCCGTTTTCCCTGTAATCAGATCTGTCAGCCGATTACCTGAACAATATACACCACATTTACAGCTTTTGCAATTAAAATCATAGTCCTGTCTTTTTCGATTATATACACCATTGATCGACTGTTTGCAAAGATCACAGAAAACCAATCCTCTGAATGGATTGTTCAATGTGTTCTCATGCCGTTTTGCCTTACGATCTGCAAGACTTTTCTGCGCCTGATCCCAAAGCTTTTTGGAAATGATCGCCGGAGCAGCGTCCTCGACCCGGATCTGCTCCTCTTTCGGGATCTTGTGACATTTTTCGCCCTTATACATCGCCTGTGCTGTCTTGTGACCGACAACTGTACCGATGTACAGCTCACGCTTGATAATGACACCAATGCGTGAATTTGTCCAAACCGTTCCGTCCGGAAATCTTCGGTTTAATTCTTCACAGATCTCCGTATAGGTCGCACCTGAAACAAAACGCTCGAAGATCTCCTGCACAATGGCTGCCTGCTCCTTATTGATTCGCAGCTCGTGCGGATGGTCGGGAACAAGATCATAGCCGAACGGAGCATGAGAACCGATATACAGCCCTTTCTCCTGCACCACACGCAGGGATTGGCTGATCTTCCGCGAGGTTTCCTGTGCGAAGTATGAATGAGCCAGATTCTTGAACGATGCCAGAAAATACTCCTGCGGTTCAATGTGAAGATTGTCATATCCATCTGTCACCGCGATGAACCGCACACCCAGAAACGGGAAGATATTATTCAGATAGTCCTCCGCACCAATATGCTCACGTGCAAAACGGCTCAGATCCTTGACAATAATACAGTCTACAGTACCGCTGCGGACTGCTTCCATCATTCTCTGAAAAGAAGGACGATCCCAGTTTGTACCGGAATAGCCATCATCCTCGAAGATCTCAACCACTTCAAATTGTGGCTTATCTGCGAGATATTCACGAATGATCCGGATCTGTGCATCAATCGTTTCCTCCGTCTTGCCCTTGCCAGACAGACGGGCATAGATTGCCGTTCTGTATCGTTTCAGTGCGATGACCTCCGGCGCAGCTTTCCCTTTACGCGATTTCCGTGCCACTTGTATCACCGCCAGTCCTGAACAGATCACTGTACCGCAGATGCAGCCGGATCTTGTTTTCCGGGAAAACCTCAACACGTTCTGCCAGTGTAACAAGCATCTCACGGGTCAGATGATCCATACTGCAATACGTCTGAAACTGCGTTCTGATCTCAGACAAACAGTGATGAAGAAGTTTCTGTTTCTGCTCGATCTCCTGCATTTCCCGGTTTGCCTGTGCAATCTTTTCCTGATAAAACTGCCGCATTTCCTTAAAATCTGAATCATCTACAATGCCCTGTTCTCTTTTCAGATCGAGTGAAGCGTTCAGATCCTCGTAACGCTTGATGCGCTTCCGAATCTTCCTGATCTGCGTCTGATACTGTGAGATCTCCTCGACCATGACAGGATGTGCAGCAGCCGTCTGATGGTTCAGTGCGACCGTCAGATGCGCTTTCAGTGTCGTAAATACGATTCCGTTCAGCGCATCATCACGAATGTTTCCCTTTCTGCTGCAATTTCTGTTCCTGCACTGCCATGAATGCTTTTCACCATCCTGCCGATGGTACAGCATTTCACCGCAGCCGCCGCAATAGGCAAATGTTGAGAACAAATAACATTTCCCACCTCTCGAATAGCTGTCACGGCTCAGAAGATCCTGCACGATCAGAAATTCCGTATCGGAAATGATCGCATCATGTGCATGTTCAAATGCATCCAGTTCCGCAGAATCGCGCTTAAAACGCCGCCTGTCCCGATAACTGACGGAATATGTCTTGCCCTGCACCAATGTCCCGATGTAGACAGGATTTTCCAGAATCCGCTTGATGCTCATGGACTGCCAGATCGCCTTGGTGTTCTTTTGCAGATGCGCTCCGGTCGTGCTCGTTCCGGTTTCACGCTTATGCTCCAATGGTGAACAGATCCCGTTACGGTTCAGTTCGTCAGCAATTGCCTGATTGCTCATTCCGCTGATTTTCATTCTGAAAATCCTGCGCACGATGTCGGCAGCATCGTCATCTGCAGCAAGTGCTTTGTCAATGATGCGATAGCCATAGGGGGCATGATTCCCAATGAATCTCCCATTTTTCCGATGATGCTCCAGAACCGTGCGAACCTTTTGTGAAGTTTCCGCGACATGATATTCATTCATCAGATTGATAAGCGGATTAGCAAGCCGCTGTGCAGAGGTCTGTTCCCGGCTGCTGTCATGACAGTTATTCACGGCAATGAATCGAATATGATACTTCGGAAATATGCGCTGCATGTATTCCTCAGTTTTCTGGAAGTGCCGACCGAGCCGTGAGAAATCCTTGACTACAATGCAGTCGATCACTCCGGATTTCGCATCCTCCATCATTTGCTGAAATGCAGGACGTTCAAACGTGTAACCACTGCAGCCATCGTCTGTGTACTCACGGACAAAAGTGAGATCCTCACGTTCTTCTATAAATGCCATCAGCATTTGCCGCTGATTTTCAATACTGCTGCTTTCCTCATCGCCATCCTCACGGGACAGTCGCAGATAGATCGCAGCTTTACTATTTTCTTTCATATACACATCTCCTTGAACCTGTTACTAAGTCCCACCAAAGCACAAGGAGTATGGAGATGCTTGTGTGCTGCATGCAGCACATGCAGCTTATCCGCAGATCACATCCGAGAGGATCTTTTCAAGGCTCATACTGCCGTAGCAGCACTCAACCTCATAATCACCGACCCGATAATGGTCAGCACTTCCGGTCTGCGCTAAAAACTGCATTTTCTTTTCAGTTGGTGTAAGCTCCTGTGCAATTTCCACCTCGTGGAGATCTCGGAGCTTACTAAATCGACTAAAATCACTTTCCATAACATGACTCCTTTCCAATTTTGTATGGTCGTCCTTCTCAGCTCGTGCGCTGTGAAAGGCGGTACATTGGAGGGGCTGTTATTATTATAAGTATGAAAAGCGAAAAAAGGATACAATTTTTTTCTTGTATCGACAAAATTTTCATAGTATACGCATGACGAGGGAAATGTCCCCGTCATGCGTATCATTCCTCATAATCCTCTTTGCACGCCTTATGATCGCTTGCGCCATCAATCTTAAAGATGATCTTACGATCATCCTTACAGGGATTCGCACCCCGACCGTTCGTCTTTCAGAACGGTAGTTGTATCACCTCGCCGCGCTGTACCTCTCCGGGTTCTGCTGTCCGGAGGTTTTCAATGCACAGTCAGAATAATGATACATTACAACGTGACTCACTATACTCTTTTGAGATTTGTCAAGCTGCAAAGTCTGATTCATTATGGGTAAACCATAACAGACTTTACTATATTTTATCACAAATTATCACAAATGTCAATCATTTCCTGAAAAATAAAAGTTACAATTTTCAAGTTATATGGGCATAAACATCGAATGGATTATGTTATACTATTCCCAATCTTGCAATAGCAATAGTCCACATCTTATTTGTGCTATTTATATCACAAAATCCGAATCTCCTATGTGCTATGAAATTGTGCTACTTGTAGCACAGCAAAAGGTGCTATATGTAGCACAGCAAAATTGTGATACATATAGTACCGAGTTTACTTTTCTGAAAAGAAAAACAGTCAGTCGGCAGGATTCGATTTCATTTCACGCTCGATCAACTCAACAAAGAGTGCAGTCAGACCGCTGTATCCCTTTGCTTTTGCATAGTCCTTGTATCTTTGGAGATCTTCTTTTGGGAAGTTCATGCCGATACGTCCACGCTTTTCAGCCATGTACTTCATGGTTCGTTCTTTGGCTTTCGCATCATATTTAGATTTGTTCTCTGCCATATTTATCACCTCATGACTATTATACATGATTTTCGTATAGTTGTCTATACGCATTTTGCACAAATAGGCGACTATATATTTGTGAATCTTTTTCATTCTTTTCCGTTGACATATAGACGACTATATGATATAATATATATAGTGAGAAACACAAAGGAGGAAACCATGAGAATTGATTATGTAGGGCAGTCCGCTGACTGCAAGACCCGATACGCTGTCATTAGTTCGAAATCCTCTGAACGTGAAAAGAGGAATTATATCATGAACGAACTGGACAGGCAGGACGGCAGAACGATCTATGGGTTTGGTGATCCCGATATGCAGAATGACTGGATCGTGGTTGCGGATCGTGAGGACTACGACTGGATCAAAGAATGCTACCTGAACGCTAAGAAAGCATACATCACAAGCAAAAAGGAGAGAGTATCATGAAAAAGTATCTGATCTACTGGCACGTTAAAGACAATCCCGTAACCTATCCGCATAACGACAATATGCAGCTTTACGCTCGATCCGCCGAGGAAGCCGAGCGTAAAGCACGGAACAGGATCATGAACGAGTTTGACTACGATGTGAACGATGTAGACCATATGGAAGTCATCGAAGCAGAGTAAGGAGGGAATCACATGGAACGTATCAAAAACTACTTTGAGGAGATTCGCTACCGTCTTTATATGGCGGTGGATCGCCTCAACGGGCAAGCCGATGACAACGACCACGAACGCAACCACGTCAACTACGGTGTAGCGACTACATGGGCAACAGTGCTGCGAGACATGGGACACGAGGTCGATCTTCCGGTCTGGGAGGATTCTCAGAAGAATCTCCGCATTCCGTACATCGAGATCGACGGTAAGAAGTGGATCGAGTTTGAAAAGAGCAAGAGCGAGTAACGCAGTACGCTACTGCTCCGCACAAGGAGCAGCAGCAGAGATCAAGGAGGATCATCATGCAGATTGATTATCAGGAGTATCTGGATCAGATCGAACAGGCAAAGAGCGACTACACCACAATGGTGAACGAGGAAACGGATGAAAACCGTCAGAACTACTATCGCGGCATTCTTGCCGGACTGGAAGAAGCAAGCGGTCTGCTTGCAGAAATCATTGACGGCTGTCTGACAATCTGACAAGTCAAGCCCCCGATCTGATCGGGGGCTTTCACTATTGTGCTACTTGTAGCACAAAAACACATCGGTCTGCGTGATATATGTATCACAAAATACAGTTCTGAAAAGAAAAATGGAGTGCTGCACTGTGCAACACTCCGCTTCTGTTATGATCCGAGCAGATCTTTGATCTGCTCCTCTGAATATCCTTTTTGATGCATCATTTGAACAAGTAAATTTCGTTCCTCAGCTCTGCCCTCGGCAATGCCCTCAGCTTTGCCCTCACGCCTTGCATGCCCCAGCGCACTAGCTTCGTCATGCTGCTGTTTCTCACGGTAATACGCTACCTGCCGCACCTTATCGTCCGCGCTCAGTTTCCGGAGCATCACGATGGTGTCACGGATCTCCGGAATATTGGTATTCTGCTGAATTGCCATAAGATCGTCCTCCGTTTCTGCATTGATGAGATTCAGCCATTCCTCCATCGGTTTGTTTTTCTTGTACTTTCCGATCTTTTTCAGCTCAAAGAAGTGGATCGCAAACTTATCCGTCAGCACTTCATCACGTTCGCTTTCTTTGATCTTAAAGTGCGAATGATAATCCTCACAGTCAAACAGCTCGAAGTTAATGATGTTGATGCAGATCGTCTGTTTCAATTCGCCATACTCATCGCCAGTTCCCAGCTCCTCACTGTACAGCTTTGACCAATAGAACAGGGTACGCTCTTTGAAATCCGGCTCATAGTTTACCTGCATCTCGACATTGACGATCCGCTCATCGACTTGCATCTTCAGATCCAGCCGGCTGAACTTCATGTTCAGATACTCCGGAGCAAGCTCCACGTTATCTATCGTAATAGACTTGATGCTCTCCGGCGGCAGTTCAAGCAGATCTGCAATGAACCTGATAATGACTGCCTTGTGTTTCACATCTCCGAAGATGCGCTTAAAGATCACATCGAGTTTTAACGACACGATCCGTTCTTCCTTTGTCTGCATGAGGATCACACTCCTTACTTTACTATATTTTATCACAGAACTTCACAAATGTCAATGGAAAATACACTCTCGCAGCTAACGTGATATATGTAGCACATTTCATCGCCACAGCGTCCAGAGTACCGTCAGCATTCCCATGTGCATCGGATAATACACATAAAATGCCCATCGGCTGAAAGCTCTTGCAGTTTTTCCAATTCCGCCCCCACGCTCTCCATTGTACAGGCTGATCGGCAGCAATGCGGTCAACGTACCGAGCTGAAAAGAAAAAGCCTTGATGTTTTCATAGCTTGGATAAAAATCCGTGAACAGCAAAACAGATGTGACGGTCAGAAAGAACAAAGCCCGGCTTATGCTGCGATCCCGAAAGAAATAGAACAGCACTGCCCACACAGGGATCAGGGTTTTCCAGTCGCAGAAAGATGCAAATGCACAGCAGGGAATGACGAGCAGAAATCGCAGGATCATCTCCGGCTTTTTCTCTGCATCAGATCGAATGCCGCCTGTCATTTTCATCATGATGAGTGCCGCCGCCAATGATACCATGACATTCAGCGTGGAGCAGAATTCTTTCAGACTGTCCGGTACATGATGATTGAGCATCACAATATAGAACGGCTGTGAGATCGCTGCAAAGAGCAGCATTCGCAGCAGATACTTTTTGAAATTTCTCGTATGCCGAAACCCTTGCGCAAGAAGAAACGCCATGATCGGTGCTGTCCATCTGCCGATGCCGCGCAGCAAAAGATATGCCGTACTCCCCGGTGTCAGGAACAGCATCGTCGCATGATCTATCGTCATGCAGGCGATGGCAAGCAGCTTAAGCTGTGTTCCAGTCAATCCGAATTTTTTCATGTTATCCTCCATTTGTAATGTGCTACATGTAGCACAATTTTTATTCCGCATGTTTTAATCCGTTCGGAATGAAATCTGCTTCTCGCCGCTGCTGTTCCTCTGCAACAAGCGACTGGACGTATGTACCGCCCATAATCTTCTCCACAGCAGAGACAAGCTCGGAATCCTCTTTCAGTTTTTCGGATGCTGCTGCTAAGGATTCCTCCGACTTGCGCAAATTCTCTGTTTCAGTTTCAATCAGATCATAGATGTTTCTGTAATTTTGTTTTGTGATGTTTGGAAATTGCCGCAAGGCTGCTCTCGCCTGATCGGGAGTAAACACCGCAGACTTCTTTCCCTCAAACACGATCTCGATTTTTTCTTTCAGTTCGTAAAATGATTTCAATTCGCTTCGCGACTTTTGCAGGGCAGCATCCAATTCAGAAACCTTGCGCTCCTGTGATTCAAAATCTCGCCGCAGCGTTTCGAGAGTTGCACCTTCATTGATCTTTTTGTTAAGAAGCAGGAGCTTGTCAAGTTCTGCATCGTTCGTCCACGCATACGGCTTGCTCTGATCTCGCTTTCGCATTGGCAACGCACCGCCCGTGTAGGTCACGATGTAGAACCGCATCGTTTTCAGCACGACAGCGCGCGGTGCTCTCTGATCCGATTCCGCTTTCAGCTTGGCATCCAAATCACGCTCAAATTTTTCCTTCGCCTTGATCCGATTCTTCAATGCATACTCGCTATAAAATTCGCCGAGGGATTTGAGACGGATGAAATTCTCTGCGCCGTGTGGTTTTACAGCGATGTATTTTCCGGACTTCACCAGATAGCCGGAGCATTTCAGTTTTTCCAACAGCTCATCGAAACTTTTGGACTGCATGAGCAGTCGATCCAGATCTTCTTTGAGAACCGCCCGATAGGATTTTTTCGGTGATACAAATAGCCGTTCGGCTTTCCGGATCTGTGAAACAAAACATTCCTGTGCTTCAAATCCGTTCTCCGTTTCTCGGAATGGGATTTTCAATTCTTTCAGTTTTTCCATCATGTAGGATTGTTTTTCGGGTTGCGCATAGTAAAATGATTTGTACGGAGAAAATTTCTCCGCTGTGAGCCGATCCGCTGTCTGTTCGAGCTGTACGATCTTCGATTGCAATTGCTGCATCTGCGTGCGTGTCAATTCCTCCGAGGAAAGATTTTGATTGTCGCGGAGCACTTGCATGAGCTGCTTGCGATCCTGTTCGATCTTGTAATCCTCCACGGTCATATGCGCGTACTTCGCATTTTTATCCTCTCGGGTGAATCCGTGCTGATGGAGAATCGTTTCCATGTAGGTGCGCTCACTTTCCTCCCATGCTACCAGACGATTCTGCTTGAAGTTTTTACCGTCAAAGCCCATTTCATCGAGTGCTGCTTTCATCGAAACACCGATGCGCAGTCCGTTCTTTCTTGACTTTGTGTAGAACGGAATGAAGTTGATGTGCAGATGCGGACACGCTTCATCGAGATGCATCACGGCGTTGAACACATGTAGATTCGGATTCCGTTTCCGGAAACTGCGGATGTATTCATCAAGCATCTGCTGCGTCAGTTTTCCGTTTTCCGATCCGCAGGGGGCTGTATTTCGATCACCAAACTGCACAATGATTTCGTAGAATGCTTCCTCTCGATTTCCGTCAGAGATGTGCTGATAGTAGTTCTTGATTTTACGATCGGAGCGTTTCTGCTTTTCATTATATTCTTTCACAGCGGCATCGAATAATTTGTGATATGCATCCTCCACATCCTGTCGGACATACGTCACGTTCTGATGCGTTTTGCTCTGGTCAATGTTCTTCGCAATGAACTCACGGTTCGCATGCGGAATGTTCGCTTCATGCTTCGCACTCGCTTTGCCGAGAGTGAAACTGATGCTCAGACTTTGCGGCATACTCTCATCCTTTCTCTTTTCAGATCAGTCCGCATTTTGCTTCGCAAAATGCGATCTACCCACACTGTCATGACAGTATGGGTAGATGTTACCCAATACCTGTTTTGTCATCCCGAAACGGGACGAGCAAAACAGGGCAATCCGGCAGTGCGGATTTTATTGGGCAAAGTCTGCGACCTTGACGGCTGGTTCTGCTCCGCAGAATTGGGGCGAATCCCCAAACCCCTATTCACTTTTCCGCGCATGTTTCCTTTCAGAACCGTCCGCATTTTTATCTCGCCCCTTTCCGATTTCTGCATAATAGTCCTCACCGCCGATCCCGATGGCATTGAGATAAAATGCTGTCAGTTTTATCATCAATGCTGCTTCCACTTCATAAAAATAGGTGACGGTTTTGTTTTCATTTTTATGTGTGTACCGCCGCGAGTGCCGCAGCATTTTTTCTTTCAGATTGGTTGCGTACTGTGCGTACCTATTCTCACTTCCTGCTGCCAGAAACAGGTCAAGGAACTTGACGAGGGAATTGAAATCTTCCCTCGTCATAGAAACCTCCACCGATCCGACTTTCCCTTTGCCGTTCGATTTTTCTTTTTCCATAAATCACATTCTCCTTACAAATTCCGGACGGGAAATCTCCGGAGTTTTCATTTCGGGCTGCGCTGCTTTTTCGAGCAGGTTTGCATTTGGATTCTCACTTTTGAATACAAGCAATAGCGATAGGTAACTATTTGAAGTAATCTCCAAGTTTTCCCCCGCTCCACACCGTGCGTGCGACTTTCACCGCACACGGCGTTCCATCAATATTACAATTTCATCGGATTGGTATCACTTTCAAAGTTATCAAAACGATTAAATAGCGGTGTTACCCACCAACATTCGGAGTTTGTTTATTTTGTCAAGTTGAGATTTATCGGGTTTAATCTTGTCCAGATATGCTTGTATTGTTTCGAGTTTCGTCGCGTGTATCAGCTTGTGAACGTCAATATGAACAATTATCAGATTTTTGTATTCGTCCGTACCGCCCTGACTGATCGGCTTTTTATGGTGACAATGGATTTCATCAATCCGCAACACCTTGCCTGTAACGGCACATTTTCCGTATTGGGCGGCGTAGAGCGACACCCTGTTGTCCATATATTCCACACTTCTGTTTGGCAGATACGCTCTTGCGAGTATATGCAGAACTGTCATCGCCGTTTCATCAAATTTCAGATTACGATGAATTTCTTCTCTGCCTTCTGCCGTATACTTGCATATCTTTTTCTTTTTGTACATCGGGTTCTTGGTCTGTACATATCCAATAGGGCATATAGGCGTTTCACAAATATAACGAAGCCTATCGCTTCTGCCATATCGTTTCGAGATAAATCCCAACCCGCTCTGACCGCTCTTTTTCATTACCTTTCTCAAACGATTATACAAAACCGTATTAATAACAAATTGTATTTTTGAACAGTCTAAGCTGATACCCGTTGCATACCTATAATAGTTGTGAATGCCTAAAACCATAAGATTATATTGATTGACATTCGCGCCTATAGATTTACGTTCGCCGCTGTGCTCAATTTTGATAATTTGCTCTTTGAGCTTTTCAGTTACACGTTTTACGGCTTTATCGGACATATGCGACCTTACAACAAAT
>CAZKHW010000064.1:0-12604 GCA_964552525.1 uncultured Ruminococcus sp.
ATTAAAATAAGCCCGAAAGCAGTTCCAAAAACTACTTTCGGGCATTACTTCTATATGCGTATTCGTTTTACCCGGGAGGGTTTGTTTTATGACACAGTCTCCGGCTCATCAGGCAGTATGGGCAGACCATCGAGCTTTCGCTTCATCAGGCTCAGGTCATAGGTATCCACCGTGCCGTCTGCATTGAGATCCATAAATGGGATCTGCTCCTCACGCAGTGATGTCCTCATATGGATGTGTCCCTGCATCAGCTGCATCAGTGCGATGTCCCAGTCCCTCTTTGAGAGCCATGCGATCTTCTTGCCAGCCTTTTTGTCAATGGTTACGGAATAGATGACCTGTAGGAGATCATCTGTCTCTGCGGTGACATAGAGGGTATCGTATGGTCCGATATATCCTGTCCGTTCCGCCATATCCTGCCTGCTGTAGGTAAAGACCTTGGCAGGGGAGTAGAGTGTGCGGAAATCCTCCGGCTTGACGGTCAGGAACGCATCTATCGGCAGATAGCCGACCTTGTTTCCGGCTGCCACAGGATAGGTGAACCGGCACCAGCCGTTCTGGTAAACCTCACGGATAATGCATTCATCGGTAGAAAAGACCGCCGCATTCGGGATGGGCGTTTCCATGTCGGCGAAGTACGGCGCGTAGCTGCGATCCTCGATAACATGCGTCTTGAGGGGAAGATACGGCGCATACGCCTCGTCCGGCACTCTGCCGTGATCGCCGTCATACGCGTAATCGACATAGCTCACATCCAGATCAATGGCAGTTCCTGTCATGCCCGAGTACGTGCCGCGGTCGGAATACTGCCACACACCATAGCCGCCGCTATAATCTGTGCTGTTGCAGTCGTGCGTGTAACGCGCGATCCAGAGATCGTAGCCAGCCTCCTTGATGGCA
Organism: uncultured Ruminococcus sp.; assembly: GCA_964552525.1. Lineage (GTDB taxonomy): Bacteria > Bacillota > Clostridia > Oscillospirales > Ruminococcaceae > UBA3855. Next base: position 901 of record CAZKHW010000064.1, read on the forward strand.
GCGCCGTCAATATAGTTGGTGTACCAGTTGAGATTGGCATAGACACCGGGATGGAATCCGGCATCGCGGATCATGTCAAGTGCTTCGATGAGGTAGCCTGTCAGCTCGTCCTTGGGGATCGCAGTCATCGCATCCGCCTCGACATCAAGATAGACGGGATAGTCGAACGTCTTGCCCTGGATGGTGTCGATGTAGCTTTGTGTCGTGTTCAGGATGCCTTCACGGGTGTTAGCACCGCAGTAGCAGTACACGCCGACCTTCAGACCGATGGCACGGGCGTTGGCGTAATTTTCCTCAAATTTGGTGTCCACAAAGAACTCAGATTTCGGGGAAGCCAGCTTACAGGCACGCATGATGACAAACCGCAGGTCATTGTTGGCTGCCAGCATCGGCCAGTCGATATCTCCCTGGTAGACGGAGACATCCACACCGTTGACACGGTAATCGAAGGCTTTTGCACGAATCGGCTGCATGGTCGGGAACGGGAATGTGAGGATCATGAGTGCAAGCGTGAGCAGGAGTGCGGTCACGCGTGTGCAAAATGTCTTGCTTTGCATGGAGATCACCTTTCTGTGGTCGCTTACACGGTAAAGCCGAATGCCTGGAAATCTGCCGGTGTAAAGCGATGATAAGCGGCATGCCCCATCTCCATAGAGATCAGGTAGCGATAGTCGTCGGGTGTACCGTCCTCGAAATAGAGGAGATAGTCGAATTCGTCATCCGTCACTTCCCTGCAAACGACATGCGCCGAATGCTTCCGGAACACGGCAAGGATCTCCTCGATGGTGATGTCGTGGTGATGGCTGGCGAGCAGATGGATGAATTCCGTGAGAAATCCGGAATCCCGGACATGCTCGTGGACGTAGCGAACCCCCTCAGCCGGAATGGTCAGACCGTAGCGTTCACCATTTCGGGTGACAGCGATCCTGCCCAGAGGAACCTCCGGGAGTGAGGTGAGGATGGCATCCATCTCCCCGGTATCGGCAGGGATGCCGAGCATCCGGCACAGGGAATCGAGTGGATAGTACAGGCTGACGGAATTGTCGGTAAAGCCGAGCTTGATCTGGCTCTCCAGCAACACATCCGTGAGATTTTTGAGAAGTGCGGAGACATCGGGCTGCATGTGTGACAGCTCCTTTCTGACAGGAATCTTCAATTGAATCATTACTCCATTATACCATACTATGCGGCATTTGTCAAGTTTGACAAAAAAATGCGGTGATACAGCCCTGTTCACTGTGAATTTGCCGGAACGGCAGGGGTGAAACACAGAACCCTCCGGAACACCCGGAGGGTTCTTGAAAGATACATCAGTGCGCTGCTGTGTAATCGAACACGGTCGGTGCTGTCGGCAGAGCAAAGCCCGTGCCGAGGAAGTAGTCGGTATGCGGCGGCTGGTTGTAGCCGTTGTTCTCTGCTGCTACCTGTACGCGGTACTGCGGATTGTGCATCAGGGAATATACCGGATAATCGGTCGCAAAGGTCGTTGTGAACACGCGCAGACCGCCCTCAGACTTGCGGAAGATCAGCTCCTCACGGTAATCACCCATGAGATCGCAGGTCAGGCAGGCATTGGACTTGGAGGCGTTGTTGTAAGTCACACCGTCACCCGTAAAGACGCGACCCTTGCCATACTGGTCAAGCATGGTACGGTCGAGAACGGCTCTTTCGAGGGTGTCCGTCCAGTATGCCACAGAATTTTGTCCCCACTTGGTGATATCAGACCACTGACAAACCACCTCGTGACTGCCCGTAGTGGAATACACATTGCCGGAGTGCGAGCCGACCATCTCTGCACCTGCATTGCCGGGAATGAGGTTGTCGCAGAGGGCGCGTCCGGTGTCGCCGCCTGCAGTCTCGCGGAACAGTGCCTTGCCGGTCTTGGCATCACGCAGCTCAATACCGAAGTTGATTGTCTTGCCGTTGGGATGCTTTGCATCCTCTAAGCACATGAAGATCTCCAGACCCGGATTGGCTGGGTCGAAGTCGCCGATATGCATCGCATCGCCGTGGGCATTAGAGGTCGTGTAGAGCAGCTTGCCGTTATCGTCAATGACCGCCGAACCGCAGACGATCTCCTGCTTGCCGTCACCGTCCACATCGGCAGCCATTTCCTGATGGTTGCCGTCACCGTAGCCTGCAACCTTGGAGTCAAATCCGGTGTCGAACAGCCAGCGCTGCGAGAGCTTACCGTTCTTGACATCCCATGCGGATACTGCCAGTCTGGTGTAGTAGCCTCTGCCAAAGACAGCCGATGCATTCTTGCCATCCAGGTATGCCACACAGGCGGTGTAGCGTTCACTGCGGTTGCCGTATGCATCACCCCATGTTGCCTTGTCCTGTGCGCCGCGGGAGGGGGTGTAGTCCTTGGTATCGAGCGCAGCTCCCGTCATGCCGTCAAAGAGCGTGATATACTCCGGACCGTCGAGGACAGTTCCGGCGGAATTGCGGTAATCCTTGCTGGCATTGCCGACATAATTGCCCTTGCCGTCCTTTGTACCATCAGCCGTCTTGCAGATCATCTCGCACTTGCCGTCACCGTCAAAGTCGTAGACCATGTACTGCGTATAATGCGCACCGGCGCGGATGTTTTTGCCCAGATCCACACGCCATACGAGGGTGCCGTCCAGCTTGTAGCAGTCGATGAAAACTGTGCCGGTATAGCCGGTCTTGGAGTTATCCTGCGAGTTGGAGGGATCCCACTTGACAAAGATCTCGTAAACGCCGTCACCGTCGATATCGCCGACAGAGCAGTCGTTCTCGGTGTAGCTGCATGTTGAGCCGTCAGGCATGGTCTGGTCAGCAGGCTTCTGGGTGTTGATGTCAAAATATGCACCGGACTGACCGGAATTCTTCGTACCAAAGACCGTTGCCGGACTGCCCTTGTCCACACAGGTCTTGCCGACATAGGTGTCGATGGTGTACGTGTCTGCTGCCGTGCCTCCCTTGTCGAAGTAGTTGGAGGCTGCTCCGGCAGCGATCTCGGTCAGAAGTGTGCCGTTCTTGTACAGCTTGTAGCTGGTATTTTCCGCATCAGTGGCGAGGATACGCCATGTCAGCTGCATGCCCGTTCCGGTATTGGCAGCCACCAGACCGCGGTTGAGGTACTCCATCTGGATGCCGCTGCCCCAGACATTGTTGGGAGAGCCTACCGGCTGCACCTTGCCCTTGATTGGCTCGACCGGCGTGGAGGGAGATTCCTTCTCAGACGATGCTGTGATCGTGATGGTGTCGAGATTCGGCGCACCGTCATCGGTCAGGGAGGTCAGCGTAATGGTGTTCAGCCCTGCACCGAGATGCACATAAATGGTCTCCTCCTGCCAGGTGTCCCAGGAGGCAGTCGGTTCGCCCTTGAGCGTGTAGGTGGACAGTCCGCCGCTGACGCTCACACCTGTCAGGCGGTCAGCCGTACCGCCGTTGGCATAGTGAACGGTCAGCGCATAGATGCCCTCGTTGGGTGCCTGAACATTGATGCTCACATCAGATCCGACCTCATTGTAAAGATTCAGATAGCTCTCCGACTGGAAACCCGGATGCTCGCTTTCAACATAGCCCTTGTCAAATGTGCCGTCAATGGCAGCATAGGAGCGCACCTGCTTGACATCGAGCTTGGAAAAGCCGCCCTTTCCGGTGTGGAGAAATTTTGAGATCGCAGCGAGGTCAGCGACTTCATGGGACTTGCTGGCGTTGACATCGAGTGCCATGCTCTGCACTTCGGAGCTATCACCGCCGAGCAGGATGCGCTTGCCGAGTGCGTAGTCGTACACATCCACAACGCCGTCCTGGTTCAGGTCGCCGGGGGTGTAGTCCTCACCGGTGACGGTAGCTTTCGTCTCCGTACCAGATGCGAGCTTGACGGGGATCAGCTCCCAGTCCTGGCAATTGACACCGTTGACCTCCCAGACCTGCACATTGGCACCGGAATCTGTGAGGGCATTCTTGATCTCGACCGCCTTGTCATCCGCCATGGAGAGGAGCTTGAAGCTGCCGTCTGCATTGGCAGAGAGCTGGTAGAGCTGCGAGGCTGCGCCGGAATCCGAGGCGATGCAGACATTGCCGTCCACAACGCTCAGAACGAGCTTGGGATCGAGCAGTGAGCTGATCTTGTAGCAGCCGTCCTCAGTCTCTGTAAGCTGCCAGGTATCGTAGGCATGCGCGGAATTTGCTGCCCACTGCTGGACATTGGTGCCGGATACGGCGGCACCGCCCTCAACATTGAGATATTTGCCGCTGTTCACATTGCGGATGACGTAGGTGCCGTCATATTGCCCAGCCGCCGACGCAGAGAGCGAGCTTGCCGGAATGACCGGGAGTGCAGCCAGCATCATCACCGCTGTGAGGAAGGATCTGATTCGCTTCATAGGGATTTCCTCCGTTTCATCTTCTGTCTTGCATTCCAAAAAATTGTGGGGAACATCGCCATCCCCGATGGAAAATAAACACGATTCTCCTATTTTATATTATACACAATTCTCTGAATTTGTCAAGTACTTTAATTAAAAAAATCCAAATTCATACTAATGGACTTCCGCCAAAGCGAACAGCAAAACCGCCGTACCCTGAATGGTACAGCGGTTTTGCATGAAATGCTCACGCAGCGATGCGCGATCCCAGTGCAGGCACCTTGCTCAAAGCAAAGGCGCAGCCAGCGGTGATGACAGTCTCCGGGAGCATGAAAACGCCGTTGTAGGCAGCGGAATAGACCCACGGATTGTTCCACTCCTCGGGCATCCAGACGGCGAATACTGTACCGCCGGAGATAATGTGACAGATGTAGCGGAGCAGGCAGGCGAGTGCCACACCGCCAACGATGCCGGCAGCTCCTTTGCTTCGGAACAGTCCGGCAAAGCCGAGTACGGTGAACGCCAGCAGGTAATCGAATACGAAGCAGGCGATCAGAGCCGGAACGCTCAGTCCCCAGCTCAGTGCGGCGGCAAAGTCGATGATGAGCTGCACCAGCGCATAAGTGAATGCCGTGCCCAGTCCCCATCCGGTGCCGTAGACGATGGCGATCATGCAGATGGGCAGCATGGAGACCGGCGTAAGACTGCCGCCCAGGGGCATCTTCACAATGGTGAGCATGCTCAGAACGGTCGCAAGCGCGATCATGATGCCGCTTGCGGCAAGGCGCACGATGAGTTCGTGCCGGGACAGGGCAGGGGTAATTTTGGTTGCAGTTGACATGGGAATTCCTCCTTAAAATGATCGGAGCAGACAAAGAAAAGCCCTCGGGACATACCGAGGGCTTGGGTCTACACGCATTTCCCTACGGCGGCATTATCCGCATCAGGTTATGGGTCGAAGCGTTCGCTTCCTCTCAGCCTTTGACAGCTCCCCGATTGTATGATTGGCACATTGCCACATTTAGTATAGCACATTATTCGACAGATGTCAAGTGCCGGATGAAAATTTGCATGGAAATCAATTTTGTGAACTTAAATTGGAAGTTTCATGCAAACGCCGCCCAAGGCTGTCGCCTTTGGAAACCGCTTTTTGGAAAATTTGTACAAAAAGCCGTTTTAGGCTTGAACTGTGCTGCAAAACCCATTTCATGCAAAAACAGCCTGCTACAGCACCTTGTCCATCCGGATATGCGGACAGAACTCGTCCATGTAGACCTCTCCCTGCTCGACATAGCCCAGCGATGCATAGAACGTCTTGACACGGCACTGTGCTGAGACCGTCGTGCGCACTGCACCAAGACCTTTCAGATGTGCCTCCATTGCCGCCATAATCTGTGAGCCAAGATGCTCTCTCCGGTGCGCAGCGGAGACGGTAACGCGCCCGATGTGCCAGAGATCTGCTGTTTGTGCATCCTCGTAGGCTCTCGCAGCGGCAATGACCTCGCTGCCGTCGTACATGGCAAGGTGCAGACAGGTGTCATCCGTTTCGTCAAATTCCACCGAAAACCCTTGCTCGTCCAGAAATACTGCGGCACGCAGTGCCCTTGCGCCCTCGGATAGCTCCTGTCCGATCTCGATCTGATAGCCCATCACAGCACCCTCGACAGAAATTCTTTAAGACGCGGATTTTGCGGATTGGCGAAAAATTCGCCCGGCTTATTCTCCTCAACGATATTGCCGCCGTCCATGAACATCACGCGCGATGCGACCTCCCGGGCAAAGCCCATCTCGTGCGTCACTACGACCATCGTCATACCTTCATCGGCAAGCTCACGCATCAGGTTGAGTACCTCGCCGACCATTTCCGGGTCAAGTGCCGAGGTCGGCTCATCAAAGAGGATCACATCCGGATTCATTGCAAGCGAACGGGCAATAGCGATCCGCTGCTTCTGACCGCCGGAGAGCTGGCTCGGGAACTGCTCTGCCTTGTCGGACAGACCGACCTTTCTGAGCAGGGCATCCGCCTTCTTGTCCGCCTCGTCCTGAGCCATCAGCCCCAGTCTGACAGGAGCAAGGGTAATATTTTTCCGAATGGTAAGGTGCGGAAACAGGTGGAAATGCTGGAATACCATTCCCATCTTTTCGCGGACGGCATACAGCTCCTTTTCCTTCATGGCAGTCAGCTCCTTGTCCTCAAAGAAGATCTTGCCGTCAGTGGGTTTCTCGAGGAGGTTCAGGCAACGCAGGAAGGTGCTTTTACCAGAGCCGGACGGTCCGATGATGACGACCTTTTCGCCTTTGCCGATGGTGGTGGAAATGCCCTTGAGGATGTGCAGATCCCCGAAGGATTTATGTAGATTCTCAACCCTGATCACTCTTTGCCAGCCTCCTTTCGAGTAATGTCACCAGCTTGCTGAGTATCAGCACCAGTGCCAGATAGATCAGTGCCACGGCGATCAGCGGAAGGAACGCCTCATAGGTCGCACTTCTGATGATGTCGCCGCCCTTGGTCAGGTCGTTCAGGGCGATGTTGCCTGCAACAGAGGTTTCCTTCAACAGCACGATGCCCTCGTTCGCCAGTGCCGGCAGGATGTTGCGCAGTGCCTGCGGCAGAATGATGTAGATCATGGTCTTGGGATAATTCAGACCAAGGCTCGCACCTGCCTCAAATTGTCCGTTGTCGATGGACATGATGCCCGAACGGACGATCTCTGCCACGTAAGCGCCGGAGTTCAGCCCGAACGCCATGACTGCCACAAAGATCTTCGAGACATTGAACGAGGCAAAGATAACGAAGTAAATGATCATTAACTGGACAAGCACAGGCGTTCCCCGTACAACGGTCAGATACAGCTTGGCGATGGCATTGAGGATGCGAAGTTTTCCGGTCTTGTCGTGTGTGGCACGGACGATCGCGATCAAAAAGCCCAGCACAATGCCCAGCAGTGCTGCCAGCACTGTGACGAGCAGTGTGATCTTCAGACCGTTTGTCAGGTACTGCCAGCGGTCGTCCACGATAAACGTGTCATGCAGTTTCTCAACGAAACTCTGGAATGGATTCATAGCACTTCTCCCCTAATGGTTAGGAAAAGGATACCCTTGTCTCCAGACACGAAACAGGCGCGCAGACAAGGGTATCCGTCCGTTGATTTGATACGGTGAAAGGATCAGGTCAATCAGCGCGGACGATGATGACCTGTGTCGTGGTGGTATAACCCTGTGTGAAAGATACGTTTTTGAGGCGATCCTCAGTCACGCTCATGCCGGCTACGCCGACATCCGCCTTTCCGGAATCGACCGCAGCGATGATGGAATCAAACTCCATATCCTCAATGACAAGCTCCATGCCCAGCTTGTCGCACACTGCCTGCATCATGTCCGGATCAATGCCGACTACCTTGCCGCCGGAGGTACTCTCATACGGCGGAAATGCCGCATTGGTCGCCATAATGAGCTGACCGTTGTCACGGGATACGCTCTCGTCCGGCGTGTAGGAGACCTGATCCGCCTCGTCACCGACCCAGTGGTTTACAATTTCATCGAGCGTGCCGTCCTGTTTCAGCTCACTCAGGGCAGCGTCGATCTTCTGACCCAGCTCGTCATTGCCCTTCTTGTAGGCAATGGCATATTCCTCTTCCGCGAACGGATCGGGGAGAATGGTAAGCTTGGCATTCTTGGAAACAAAGACCTTGGCAGGCTCGCTGTCGATGATGACGGCATCTGCCTTGCCCTGTGCAAGTGCCTGGATGGCATCTGCGCCCTTGTTGTAGCCTTCAACAGTTGCGCCGGTGATATCGCCGGCAAAGATATAGCCGGTCGTACCGAGCTGACAGGCGATCGTCTTTCCCTCAAGGTCATCGGCAGTATGTACGGTGTTGGCAGGAACGCCGCATCCGGTCAGGGCTGCACCGAGCAGTGCAGCAGCAGCCAGCAGGCTGAATGTCTTTTTCATGCGTATTTCCCCTTTTATCGTTGGATTTGTTTATCTACATTATAAGATATTTTCCGGCAAAATGCAAGCAGTTTTTGCGAAATCAAATGACTTCTCTCAAAGTTTATGCAATTTGTCTAAAAAAAGAAGAGCAGTGGAAATAAACCGTGCCTGCACGGCGCGGCAGCTTGGGCGGCGTTTAATAGACCTGTTTCATCACCGGAAACATGCTGAATGACGCAGGATTTTTTGCATCAGACAAAGCACGTTTTCCGCAGGAATACTGTATGTATTGCAAGGAAAACGGGCAAAGTATGATGCAAAAAGGACAAGTCAGGCAGCGTTTTGGAGGTTATTGAACAGGTCTAATACAAGCCAACACAATTGATTTGCATAGGCTGCGACTGCACAACGTTGACAATCTCTCCAAAATATGCTATACTATACCCATAAAATCTGTACACAAGGAGCAATTCGGATGAAACGCATTTTAGATTGGATTCACTATCTGGACACAGCCGCACAGGCGGTGGCAGAGGGTATTGTCATGCTGAAAAACGACAATGCCGCGCTCCCTCTCAAAAAAAGCGAGGAGATCGCGGTGTTCGGGCGCATTCAGCTCCATTATTACAAAAGCGGCACAGGTTCGGGCGGCATGGTCAATGTTTCCAAAGTCACCGGTCTGCTCGATGGTCTTGCCGAGGTCGGGATCACGGTAAATCAGACGCTGCTGGATATCTACAAGGCATGGGATGCAGCTCATCCCTACGATCTTGGCAGCGGATGGGGAGCAGAGCCGTGGTCGCAGGACGAGATGCCGCTGACGGACGAGATCGTTTCCCATGCTGCCAAAACCTCGAAAACCGCCGTGGTCGTCATTGGCAGGACTGCCGGGGAGGAGCAGGACAACCGTATGGAACCCGGCTCGTATCTGCTCACGGAGGATGAGCGTGATATGCTGCGCCTGGCACGGCAGTACTTCGGGCGCGTTGTGGTGCTCCTGAATACCGGAAATATCATGGACATGCACTTCGTGGACGAATTTTCCCCCGATGCCGTGCTGTATATCTGGCAGGGCGGCATGACCGGCGGAACGGGAACGGCAAAGGTGCTGACCGGCGAGATCTCCCCCTGCGGCAAGCTGCCCGATACCATCGCCTATGAGATCACGGACTATCCGAGCGATGCGAATTTCGGTTGCCGCGAGGGCAACCGCTATGTCGAGGATATCTATGTAGGCTATCGTTATTTTGAGACCTTTGCAAAGGATCGGGTGCGCTGGCCGTTTGGCTTTGGCATGAGCTATACGACATTTTCGCTCAAGGCTGGGGAAGTATCCCACGATGCTGCCGATGATACCCTCTATCTGGATGTGACCGTCACCAATACGGGTGATGTCCCCGGCAAGGAGGTCGTGCAGGTGTATTGCGAAGCACCGCAGGGCAGGCTCGGCAAGCCGTCACGTGTTCTGACTGCATTTGAAAAAACGCGGACACTCGCGCCCGGTGAGCAGCAGACCCTCCGGCTGCCGCTTGTACCGCCCGTGTCCTATGATGACAGCGGCGTGACGGGCTATCGGTTCTGTTCCGTTCTTGAGGCAGGAATGTACCGGTTCTATGTCGGCACGGATGTGCGATCGGCGCAGTTTGAGGCTGGCATCGAGATCCCCGAGACCGTCCCCGGGTCGCAGCATCGTCAGGCATTAGCACCGGTCGAGGCGTTTCAGAGGATACGCCCTGTCCCACAGGGAGATGGCTTTGCCGTGGGGTACGAGGATGTTCCCCTGAGCGAGGTGGACGAGCCATCGCGCCGTGCACAGGCACTTCCCGAGGAGCTGCCCCGATCCGGCAAGCGTTCGTCTCTTGTGGACGTGTACCGGGGCGAGGTGAGCCTGGAGGAATTTGTATCGCAGCTCACCGATGAGGAGCTTTGCTCTCTGGCAAGAGGGGAGGGCATGGGATCTCCCCGTGTCACCGCCGGAACGGCATCGGCATTCGGCGGTGTGACGGATGCGCTGGAGGCACGGGGGATTCCGGCAGGATGCTGCTCGGACGGTCCGTCCGGAATGCGTCTGGACTGCGGCACCAAGGCATTCAGCCTGCCCAACGGCACACTGCTTGCAGCGACTTTCAACCGCGAACTGCTGACGGAGCTGTTCTATGACATGGGTCTGGAGATGACTGCCAACAGGGTGGACTGTCTCCTCGGTCCCGGTATGAACATTCACCGCCATCCCCTCAACGGACGGAATTTCGAGTACTTTTCCGAAGATCCGCTGCTCACCGGACAGATGGCAGCCGCAGAGCTTCGGGGACTGCGGAGGGCTGGTGTGACCGGAACGGTCAAGCACTGCTGCGGCAACAACCAGGAGACGAACCGGCATTTCTACAATTCGGTGGTTTCCGAGCGTGCGCTCCGCGAGATCTATCTGCGCGGTTTTAAAATCGCCGTCAAGGAGGGCGGTGCTAGGACGATCATGACGACCTATGGTGCAGTCAACGGTCTGTGGACGGCAGGCAGCTACGATCTGTGTACCGAGATCATCCGGAACGAGTGGGGCTTTGACGGTTTTCTCATGACCGATTGGTGGGCGAACATCAACGAGCGCGGCAAAGCTCCCGACAAGGCGGATCTTGCCTCAATGGTACGTGCCCAGAATGATGTGTACATGGTCTGTGCCGACAGCAAAGCGCATGAGGATAACCTGATGGCGTCCCTTGCCGAGGGAACGCTCACACGTGCGGAGCTGCAGCGCGGCGCAGCGAACGTGTGCCGGTTTCTGCTGACCACCCATGCGATGAAACGCCTTGCCGGAGAGGATACCGCGGTCGAGATCCTGAACCGTCCGGCAGACGAGTGCGATGACGGCAAGCCGGTCATCTTCTACGATCTAGAGGAGGCATTGACACTTCCGCTGAAGGACATCTGCACCGACAAGGGGCAGAATCACACCTTTGCACTCACTGTTCACAATCCCGGCTGGTTTCGGGTGACGCTGACGGCATCTGCTGAGGGCGGAGAGCTGGCACAGATCCCCGTGACACTGTTCTCGATGGGGACGGCATCCGGAACATTCACATGGAACGGCACAGGCGGCGAGCCGGTGAGCTTTGAGAAAAAGTTGCCGCTGTTCTCGCATTTTACAACAATGCGCCTGTACTTTGCGCAAAGCGGTCTGACCATGCACAGCATCCGGTTTGAGACGCTGGGGAATGCAGCGGATGTGCAGTCGCTGGCGGATGATACGGCGGAGTATTGCGGTTGATATGCTTTATTGAAACCCCAGCAGAACAGCCCCCGGAGATGCAGGATCTCCGGGGGCTTTGGTGTTGCCTTGAACCTCTCTTTTCAGATTATGGCTGCTGGCGTCCTATTTTCTAGACAGTGTCTACAGAAGATTGACATAATCCTGAAAATGTGCTATAATAGA
>CAZKHW010000065.1:0-6889 GCA_964552525.1 uncultured Ruminococcus sp.
GATCAAGGTGGCATTCCCCAGCACACAGGAGCTTGACCAGTTTATCGGGGAGCTTTCGCGGTTCGGGAACACCTCGACGCAGATCGTATTCTCAACACCTGTGCCCCATCGGGATATTGCGGTCATGCCGAATAAAACGTAGTAGTGCGGCAGTCCGCATACTCATTTTTTGAGCTTTCTCCGGCTGACCTCTGCAAGGGGCGAATGATCCATCGCCTCACGCACACTGGTGTCCGACAGGTGTGTGTAGATCTCGGTCGTGGAAATGTTCTCGTGCCCCAGAATTTCCTTGAGGGTCAGCACATCCACGTGCCCGTGCTGGTACATCAGAGTTGCCGCAGTGTGCCGGAGCTTGTGGGTGGACAGACCGCGACCGTCCAGTCCGGCGGCTTTGAGGGAATCCTCAACGACCTGCTGCACCCGGCGGCGGCTGATGCGCCGGCAGCGATTTGACAAAAACAGTGCAGGATCGTCCGTTTCCACGCTCATACGCTCAAAAAGGTACTCGCGCAGCGCGGACATACACGCCGGATTGAGGTACACCACGCGCTCCTTATTCCCCTTGCCGAGCACGCGCATGGTCGATTCCTCCAAGTCGAACGAGGAGAGGTTCAGTCCCACCAGCTCCCCGAGCCGGATGCCACAGTTGAGAAACAGGGTCAGAATGCAGTAGTTGCGCAGGGAACTGCCGCCTGTCGTCTGCTCTGTCAAGGATTTGAGCAGGTTCAGGCTCTCGGTGAGGTTGAGATATTTCGGGAGCGCGTGCTTGGGGCGCGACAGCTCCAGATTCGTGGTCGGGTCGTGGTCGAGCAGAGCCGCCTGCTTGGTCAGAAAACGGAAAAAGCTGCGCAGCGAAGTCGCCTTGCGTACACGGATCTTGTCCCTGTTGCCGCACTGCTCGGCGATAAAGCTGTAGTAATTGTGAAGATCCCGGAGCGTGATCTGCCGGATCTCCTCAATGGTAATGCCGCGGATGCTCACGCCCTCAAGCATCTCTGCGGTCAGGGCGTCATCACACGTCTGGTCGAGACGGTAAAACCTCAGAAACTGCCGGATATCCTGATAATACACCCCGACCGTGCTTGGCGCAAGCCCCTTGACGACCGAGATGTGGGTGATGTAGTCATTGAGGTAATCCGGGTTCTCCTTACGATTGATCTGCATGCTGCTGCCTCCTTTACTACTCCTTCTATCATACCACAGTTTGCGGAAAATTGCAAGTCCTTATTAAGCTCCCCAAATTGCTTTCATCCGTGCAATTCTCTCTGCATTACCTCCATACATAAAAAAGTATGGAGGTACATTTGTATGCCCAGAAAAACGAGTTTTGTAATGTATTGTGAGAATCTTGAACAAGTTTCGCTCCTCAGCGACACGCAGGCAGGAAAGCTCTTCAAAGCCCTTATGCGCTATGTGGAATCCGGAGAAATCCCGGAATTCGGCGATGGCTTGCTCCAAATGGCGTTCAGCTTCATGAGCGCGCAGATTCGCAGGGATCTCGAAAAATGGGAGGAAACATGCCGGATTCGCTCCGAGGTCGGCAAAAAAGGCGGCGCTCCGAAAGGAAATCGGAACGCCGCAAAAAAACAACCTAAACAACCAAAACAACCTGATAATGAGAATGTGTATGAGAATGAGAATGCTAATGTTACTGTGTGTGAAAGTGAGAATGTGGCTGCACCTGAAATTGCCGATACACCCTCTGCGCCTGACGGCGCACAGGCACTTCCCACACAGGATGCACACACACAGAGTAAGCAGATTGTTTTGCCGATGCAAGCTGCGGATATTCTGGAACTTGCAGATGGACTAGGGATTTCGTGGGATATCGGAGAGGCGCAGCGGTTTCTAAACTATAACCGCAACCGTGGACGCAAGGATGGCTGGGATTTCGCCATCCAGCGATGGGAGGCGCATCGCGGAAAGTGTCAGCAGTACACTGACCGACCTTCCGCCAAGCATACAGTATCACAGGAGGATTACTCGGAATATGAGGCACTTGCCAACCGCTTCCTTGATGATGACAAGCTGGAACATTATGCAGTAATTTGATTACTTGCAGATTGCCGGAGAGAGTAGAAAAGGAGAAAGCGTTACAGCAAGAAAATAGTAATTGCACAAAATACAGATTTTGTGCAATTAAAGAATTCAGGAATCCACCAATTGCCCAAACAAGAAATCCCCTTGCAATTTTCCCTAAAATATGCTATACTAATACTGATTCCCAAACAAAGTAAGGAGTGACACTATGAAAACTATGCTTCCCAAGAATCTCTGGGTGCGCAAATTTCTGCTTGGCACGGCACTGCTGATCGTGGCGTGTATTCTTTATAATATCTCGGCAGTCTGGGCAGGCGTGCAAACGCTGTTCGGATTTCTCCAGCCATTCCTGATGGGCGGAGCGATCGCGTTTGTACTCAATATTCCCATGGATTTCTTTGAGCGGCATATCTTTCAGGGCAAGCGTTTCCAAAGTCCCAAATGGGATAAGCTCCGCCGCGGTCTTTCGCTCGTGCTGACCATTCTTGCGGCACTTTTGCTCATTGCGGTGATTCTGCTCGTCCTTGTGCCGCAGCTCACTGCCTCCGTGCGGCAGGTCTTTAACAAGGATAATTTCTTCCGCATTATCGAGTGGATCGAAACCAACCTCAATCAATATCCGTTCATTGAGGAGAAATTGCTAGAAATTGCTACATCCTGGCAATCGCAGATCAGCTCGCTCCTCGGAACGTTCTCCGAACGTCTCCAGGATCTTGTCGGCACGGGATTCCGCGTGGTGGGCGGCGTGGTCACAGGCATCACCAATTTCGTTATCGGACTGGTGTTTGCCATCTACCTGCTCCTCGACAAGGCAAGGCTCGGAATGCAGTGCAGGCGCATCCTGCTCGCATTCCTCCCGGAACGCTTGTACCGAAAAAGTCTCGAAATCACCAGACTCTCCTACCAGACGTTCTCAGACTTCATTTCCGGGCAATGCCTGGATGCCATGATTCTCGGCGTGATGTTCTTCATTACCATGCTCCTCCTGCAGATGCCGTATGCGCTGCTGGTCAGCGTGATCATTGCCGTATTTGCGCTCATTCCGGTGGTCGGCGCATTCATCGCCTGCGGCATCGGCATGATCTTTATCGGGCTGGATACGCCAGCCAAAGCCCTTATCTTTCTCGGCGTGTTCCTTGTCCTCCAGCAGATCGATAACAACCTCATCTATCCGCGCATTGTCGGCGGTTCTGTAGGATTGCCCGGCATGTGGGTGCTGTTCGCCATCACGATCGGCGGCGCGATGTGGGGTGCTACCGGAATGCTCATCGGCATTCCGCTGATGTCCGTGCTCTACACGCTGCTCGGACAACTAACACGCAGCCGTCTCCGGAAAAAGGGGATCGCTCCTGATTTTGCGGGAGACGAATCAGGCGTTCCCCAAAAGCTACCGTCCGTCTCCCCTGCCGCTCCCCCGGAGCAATCCCCTGCCCAGTCCCCTGCTGCCGTGCCATCTCTGCCCAAGACGAACCGGGGCAAATCCGGCAAGACAAAGGGAAAATCCGATCGGAAATAACTGTGGGAAATGACAAAAAGAGGAGGGACATGCCGTCTCTCCTCTCTAAATCATTTCATTGCTTTTCACTAAATTTCCATATCATATTAAGTGTAAATACTATAATCAATAGACAAAAAAAGACCATCGCAATAAAAATATCAATATTCCTGCTTTTTATGGCATTTTCAGATATTTTATATATCGTTACCGTAGTTCCGCTATTGTCTGTCTTTTTTAATTCATCAGCAGTCGCATAATACTGAGCATCATCAAGGTTCCATTCTTTTTCATCTTTGTATACCTGAAGGTTTCTCACTGCTTTCTGATTACTTGTACTGTTCTTGATATGATACAAATGATCTACTTTCCCATTTTTATCAATGGTAAAATAGGCTCTATAAATATCAACGTATACTTCAATATAATCATCATGCAATGATATATATTTAGGCTTAGGCGTGGCAGCATAATATCCATATAGATATTTACCATCAGGATCATATACATTAATATAACTCCCAACTGATACTGCCACTTCATTATTATCATTGACTGATATAGACTGAATTTCAGAAGATGTACATTCTTTGTGAACAAGCTTACACGATGAATAGATTTCTTTATAATTCTCACCCATCTCTTTAACTTCCACAAAATTCATCTTCCCAGGCATCTCATTACCATTCTGCATTTCAGCACTCTCTTTCAATGGCTTGATTGAAGATGATTCATCAGGCTCAGGAGCCATGTCGGATCTCCGCATACAACGCACTTGCCGCCTCCTCGGGGGTGGCTTTGTCGTAGAGCAGAAGATTTGCCGCCGCGATAAAGCTGTCGATCATGTCGGCATTCTCCACAAACGAGTTCATCTGCCCAAGGCTCTCGCTCTGCTCCATGCACAGCGATGCCTCGTATTGCAAGCCCTCAAGCATGCCCTCCTCGATCAGCGTCTCACGCGCCGCAAGGCTCAGCGGAACGCCCTTTTCTACGCCCTGCAAAACCGCCATTTCAGAACTGTTGAGGAGAAATTCGAGCAGCATCGCGCTTTCCTCCGGATGGTCGGTATCCCGGCTGATGGCGTAGAGCGTGGCAGGCTTGGCGTACCAGCCGTCACCGCTTTCGCCGCCCTTCTGATGCGTGTAGGGTGCGACCACGACCTCATCTCCCGATTCGATGACCGAGCCGAAGTAATTGTTCGCATCGCTGACCCACGCCACGCATCCGGCGTATTGGCGGTTGTCGATGTTCACGCGGTCGTAGTACTCCGCCTGGGGGAACACCTTCTTCTCCACCATGCGCTGGTAGAATTGCAGCATGGTCTTCAGCTCCTGCTCCGTGAAATTCAGGCTGCCGTCCTCGTTCAGGAAGGAATTGCCCGTCACCTGCTCGGCATAGGCGATGGTATAGAGCCAAATCGACTTGGAGGGACCCGACAGCGGATAAACCCCGTCCTTGGACATGACCTCGGCGGCATGCTCAAAATCTTCCCATGTTTCAGGAATATCCAGACCATAGCGGTCGTAGATCGTTTTGTTGAGATAGACGGTCTCCGCGTTCATGGCAATGGGGATGGCATTGAGAATGCCGTCACGCCGCCCGTATGCAAGCATCGTCTCGTCAAAGCAGGTCAGATCCACAAACTCCGACAGGCTCTCGATGTCATAATAGCCTGTGCCGTCCGGGGAAAACTCCGGCAGCCAGCCGAAATTGACCTGCATCACATCCGCCTCGGTGGCAGCGACCATCTGGATGCGGTTGCGCGATTCGTAGCCAGACCATTCGGAATAGCTCATATGCACCTTGATCTCCGGATGAAGTGCCTCGAACTGCTGGACAGCCTCGATGGTGTATTCGTTGCGGCTGTCATTGCCCCACCACGCCAGCTTGATCTCCACCTGGTCTGCCTGATGGAGCGTCACATCCGGTGCGGAGCATCCGGTCAGCAGGAGACTCACTGAAAGCAGCAATGCTGTCAGATGTTTACGCATGATCGCTCACCTCCCCTGCAATGGTATAGGTATCCTTGCCGCGGTGCTTGGACGCATAGAGAGCCGTATCCGCCGCCCTATACAGTGTGCCGAAATCATCGCCGTGCTCTGGAAACAGGGAGCATCCGAGGGATGCGGAAATTTTGTAAGTCCCGTCATCACCCGTGTAGTGACGGCGGAACCCCTCGCAGACTGCCTCGCACTTCTCGCGCACATAGTCGAGATATGGCTGCTCATCGGGCGGCGTGGTATTCAGGAGGATACAGAACTCATCACCGCCGATACGACCGCAAAAATCAGCATTCGAGAACGTACCGCGCAGCAGACTGCCGATCTGGGCGAGCACCTTGTCGCCGTAGGCATGTCCGAGGGTATCGTTGACTCCCTTGAAGTTGTCCACATCCACAAGGATCAGGGCGTGGGGAACGGTGTGGATCTCAGTATCCAGGCGATTTTTGGTGTATTCCTCAAAGGACAGCTTGTTGAGAATGCCGGTGAGCTGGTCGGTATGCGCCTTGGAATCGAGGTTCAATACAATATGCTCAAGGGGCTTGGTCAGCCGGAGAGACAGCACCGTTCCAAGCGCGGCGGCGAGAATAGCTGCGAGAATGGCTGCCGCGATCACCAGAACCTGGATCTGTGTTTTTTCCTTTAAGATAATGTGTGTCGGGATGGAGCAGACAACATACCACGAATCACCGCAGGTACTGACGGTCACGAGGAGGCTGTCATCGAGGAGCGTAGCGGAGGCTGTCCCCTGCACGCGCTCCAGGATGTCGGTCGGCAGGGGCATACCGATCTCGTCCTCTCCCTTGGAGGAGTAGAGGATGTTGTAATCGTGATTGGTCAGTCGAATGGTGATATCCTTCATCGTTTGGGGATTATCGAACACGTTCTCCAGCTCGGCGGTATAGAACGAAATGACGAGCAGCGCGTTCTCGTGGATCTGCTTGACATAGTAAATGCGCTTGAAATTGTCGTGAAATCCGGCAGCCCAGCCATCCCGGGTGCGCTGTCGGGTGACGATGGAGGACAGTTCCTCATAGATGGAATCGCCGAACAGATCCTTCGTGCCGTTGGAAATTTTGCCGACCGTATGGTTATTCCGGTAGATGATGCCGTAATCGACAAAGTTGTCCATAATGCACAGGCTGTAGAGTTTATCCGAGATGGTTTTCTCGATGCCCAGTGCCTCGTACTCGTCGTTGTCGGGGTTGGTCGCATCGTAGGTGTAGGTTTCTTCAGCCGCAAACGCAAGTGTGCCGATGGTCTCCATGCGCGAGAGATAGCTGTCCATGTTGAGCTTCATCTGGACATTGAGGGAGGAAACAAGGGATGATACCTTGGATTTGAGGGCGCGGTC
>CAZKHW010000065.1:6899-12501 GCA_964552525.1 uncultured Ruminococcus sp.
GGATGGACACGCCGAGGATCGCGAACAGGACGATGGCAGCATAGCCGCCAATGAGGGCATATTTCAGGCTATTGATACGTTTCAGGCTTGGTTTATCTGCTTGCATCACCAATTCTCCTTACAGATTCAGATTTGGTCGAACGTATAGTGCAACTATAATTATTTTCATTATACCATAAGCAGGCAGGAAATTCATTACATTTCTGTAAACAATTGATTTCCGTGCAAAATTCGCTCCCCCTCCCCTCTGGGGAGGGGGCAGGGGGTGGGGGCGACTCTTACATGAAACTCACAATGAAATACAACAAAATTGATTTGCGTGGGGAACTTACGATGAGGGGTTGCATTTTGTCATAAATCATGGTATAATGGTATATGATATCCCGGAGCGTCCCCCGATTCGCTCCGGCTAGGGGAAAGGAAACTGTTACATGAACCATCAAGACAACCATCAGAACCTCATCTCTGCCACACCTGCACGTCCCGTGCTCCGGCAGATGCTCCATGAAATCGCCAAAGCCGTCAACGGCAAAAACGAGGTCATTTACAAGATCCTCCTCGCCATCCTTGCCGGCGGTCATATCCTATTGGAGGACATGCCCGGCGTTGGGAAAACCACCCTCGCCCTCGCCCTCTCCAAGACCCTGTCGCTTTCGTGCAAGCGCATCCAGTTTACACCTGATGTCCTGCCAACCGATGTGGTAGGCTTTAACCTGTATCACAAGGAGACCGACAGTTTCTCCTTTAAAAAAGGCGCAGCATTCTGTCACCTGCTTCTGGCAGACGAGATCAACCGCACCTCCAGCAAGACCCAGAGTGCGCTCCTCGAGCTGATGGAGGAGGGTGCAGTCACGGTGGATGGCATCTCCCATCCCCTGCCGCGCCCCCACATCGTCATCGCCACCCAGAATCCCATTACGTGCGTGGGAACACAGCGTCTGCCGGAATCCCAGCTCGACCGCTTTATGGTGCGGCTCTCGCTGGGCTATCCGGGCGCGGAGCATGAGGCAGCCCTCCTCAAAGCGCGTAAGGACGGCAATCCCCTCGATACGGTCGTTCCGATCGCCGGGGCGGAGGCACTCCTGCATATGCGTGAGAAGGTCGAGGAGGTCTACGTCAGCGACACGCTCTACGACTACGTTGTTGCCCTTGCAGGCGCAACGCGCACCCACGGCAATGTCCGGCTCGGTGTCAGTCCCCGAGGCTCTCTTGCACTTATGCAGATCGCCAAGGCGTCCGCCTATGCGCAGGGACGCGACTACCTCCTGCCCGATGACATCCACTATGTCTGCGCCGATGTGTTCAGCCACCGCATCCTCCTACACGGGACGGGCGGCGATAAGGAAATTCAGGCGGTCGTGCAGGAAATTCTCGATTCGACACCGCTTCCGTGGGCTGATTGATATGGTAAGGGCAAAACTGATCTATCTTGCGCTCCTCATCGGACTGACCGTGTTCTATGTACTCTACATCGACTCGCTCCCTCTGATGATGCTGGGCGCGGCACTCATTCTTCCCATCATTTTCAAGGCTTGCCTGCTCGTGCTGCACCGGAGTGCCGCCGCCGAGCTGTCCTGTCAGGCTGTCTCCTGCTGCGCCGGCGATACTGTTCCCATCACCATCACGGTGCAGAACCCCTCTAGCCTGTTTTTTCCCTGCGCAGAGGCAGTTGTGCGCATCTCTCACAGTTTCGGCAAGGGACGTGAGACAGTTCGCCTGCGTTTTCCCGTGCAGGATCATAACAGCACGCGCCTGACCTTCTACGTTGGCGCACAGTCGTGCGGCACACTGACCGCTACCCTCCGCCGTGTCTGGGTATTCGACCCATTCCGGTTGTTCCATACGCGGCTCAGGGGACAGGTGCAGGAGCTTGAACTGCTCGTGCTTCCCAAGCCCGTGCAGCTCTCCCTCGAAACCTCCGCCGCGCCGGTCGAGAACAGCGAGGGTGTCCGCTTTGAGGACAAACCCGGCGATGATCCCTCCGAGCTGTTCGGCGTTCGGGAGTACCGCGAAGGCGACCCGGTCAGCCGCATCCACTGGAAGCTCAGCTCGCGCTCAGACACGCTCTATCTGAAGGAATTCGGTTCGCCGGTGGACAAGCATGCCCTCCTCCTGCTGGAATACCGCTCCCCTGCCCGGCAGCAGCAGGCACTTGAGGATGCCGATGCGCTCCTGACCCTACTTTACTCGCTTGCCCATCAGCTCATCCGGGCAGCACATCCGGTGACGCTCGCGTGGTTTGACAAGGAGCGCGGCGAGGTCGTGCTGTGCAGCCCCACGACACCCGGGGAGCTGACCGATGCCTTCGGAACGCTCTACGATTCCCTCCACACCATCGGATCGGATGCCCGGAGCTTTCTCGATGCGCTGGGCGCGCAGCCGTTTTCGTCCGCACATGTTGTGACCAACTGCCCGGACACCGCGATGCTCGGCATTCTCGAGCACAGCATCGCCGCCAATCACCGCACCCTCCTCATCATCTCGGAGGAGGAAACTCCCCTCACCTCCGAGATGACGGATATCATGCCGATACGCTCCGGCGCGTTTGAAACGCCCCGGATCATCGTATAAAACTAGAGGTTTTTCTTATGAAACAAAACCAACCACCGCAGCGCACCTCCTCACCGACCGGTGTCATCATTGACAATAATCTGTCGATGTGCCTGCACAGCAAGGGGCGAAAACGCCTGCCGTGGGAGCTGTTCCTCCTTACGGTGCTTGGAACGCTCTGCATGCTCTTTACATTCCTGAGCATGTTCCCTATGACGTGCCACATCGGATTCCTGACAGTCTTAACCATTCTGATGCTGTTCTTTTTTGCGATGCACAGCGCAAATCCCAACAGTTCACACTACACGCTGATGCTATTTCTGCCTGTAAGTGCGACCTTTATGTATGTCAGGATGACGGATCTGACCATGGGAATGTTGCACATCCTCAACTACATCTACCAGACGATCTACATGAACGACTGGAACTACTTCACGACCGACCCTGACTACGACCCTACCCTGTGCGTAACTATGATGCTGTGCTTTTTCATGGTACACATTTCGTGGCTGATCACCTATGCCGTCATTCGCTACAAAAATTTCTTTCTCTCGATGCTCCTGACCTTTCCGCTGATCGAGGTCGGTTTCTTCTTCGGTATCGCTCCCGATCACCTGCCCACAGCCGGTTTGATCGCGTTCTGGTGCGGCATGGCAGCCGTGCAGCTCTCCTCCGGCCGCGGCTCGTACCGCCTGCAAAGCCGCACAGGATTCCTGCGGCGGCACAATCTGTTCGCGCCCGTCCCCTCCATGCGGTTTCTCCTCACCGAGCATGCCGGCATCTGCGCGGCACTCCTCGTGTTCCTCCTGTGTATGGTCACTGACGGCGCATTGCAGGCATTTTCCTACAAGCGGCCGAGTGCCGTCAAGGAGATGCGCACGAGCTTTCAGTACTACGCCGCCTCCATCGAATGGTCGGATCTGTCCACGGTGTTCCCCTTTCTCGACGATCACAGACCCGATGAACCGGACGATACGATCGAGCTGGGACGCAGCGACCGCCGGGAATTCCAGAATAAGGTCATGTCCCGGATCACCCTTACCCAGCGGCCGCAGGGGCGCATCTATCTGCATTTTTCCACCTATGACACCTACGGGCGCACCAAGTGGAAACAAACTGCGCAGATGCCCGGAGAGATGTCAGGCATGTTCAGGGATCTCTCGTTCTACCCACCGGAGTTCCTGTTCTATACGGCGCAGTCTCTCGGCTTTGAACGTGCTGAGATGACACTGGAGAACGCAGACGGCGCACTCGCCCGGTGCGTCCCCTACGGCTGTGAGCAGAATCATGCCCTGTTCTTCCGCGACGATCTCGTGGTCGGCACGAAAACCAACACCTACACCGTGTTCTGCGGCAGCAATTACGAGGATCTGCTGCTGGGCACGATGAGCTACCCGGTTACGGCGCAGTCCCAGCTTTCCATGTGTACGCCGGAGGATCAGGATGCCCTGTCGGACTACGTGTCCGGGCGTGAGGATGCCATCGTGCAGCTCCCCCAATCGGTCGCACTCGGCTCTGTCTACTACGGCGGTGAGGAGGGGCTTGCCAAACGCTCCAAAGCTGCCGTGCTTTCGGCAGCCGGCTACACAGACTATGTGTTCGAGCAGTACACTACAGTCCCGGATGATGAAGATATTAAGGATGTTGCGTGGTATTTCAGGGATCTGTTTGAGGGATTCGATGCACGCAGTGCCTCCGCATCCGACACCATTCTGATGCTCGACCGCCTGCGTGAGCGGCTTTGCGCAAGTGTGGAGTATTCCCTTACACCCGGGCGAACGCCGCCGGGAGACGACTACATCCACTACTTCGTGATCGAGAACCAGAAGGGCTATTGCAGCCACTACGCCTCCGCCGGCACGATGCTTGCGCGGATGGCTGGCATCCCTGCACGGTACTGTGACGGCTATCTGATCGATCCGGCGAGCTTCCGCGAGGAGACGGCAGACGGCGAGACAGTCTACACGATGGAGCTGCTTGATTCCAGTGCCCACGCGTGGACAGAGGTCTACATTGACGGCTTTGGCTGGATTCCGTTCGAGTTCACCTACTCGTATTTCACGCCGCCTGAGCTGCCCTCCGAGCCGCCGACCGAGGAGATGACCCTTGCCGATGATCCCACAGAAGTCCCCAGCGAGGAGACGCTCGCCGAAACAGAGACGGAGGTCGTGCCTGTTCCCCCTGTACCGCAGGAGACGCAGCTCTACACCCAGCCTGTCCCGGTGGCGATGGAGGAGCATCTCGATCTCCGGGGACTGTACACGCTGCTGGGCATCTGTGCAGTGCTTGCCGTTTTGCTGACAGGACTGTACCTGTGGCGCAGGGCTGTGCTGCAAAAGCGTGAGCTGAAGCTTGCCGATCCCATCGGGGATGCGGCGGCAGCCTACGCATGGTCGCTGTTCCTTTCGCTGACTGCACGGTGCGGTGTCAACATTCAGGCAGGCAGCACCGATGCCCTTACGAGCGAGATTCACGCCAAGTGCGGTCACCTGCTGCCCTTGGAGGAACTGGACGAAATGATCCGCGTCGGAACAAAGCTGCGCTACAGCCCGCGTTCCCTGAGTGATCCCGAGCGTATCATGCTCATCAATACCTACCGCAAGCTGTCCGTCAATTACTACAATGCCGCAAATCCCTGGCTGCGTCTGTGGCTCAAATGGATCCGGCACATCGTCTAGGAGGAAATCTTTATGAAACACCCTGCAAGATCGCAATTTTTCGTCACGCTCCTCACGGGACTGCTGACCCTTGCCGTCGGCATACTCTTTGCCGCCAAGCCCGACATTCTCTCTACCATCTGCCTGTGGGCAGGCATCGTGCTGTGCGCCGGTGCGGCGGTGTGCGTGATCCTCTACTTCCTCAACCGCCGTACCGTCCCGACCTATCTCATCTACGGCATCATCGCCCTGGCGGCTGGAGGGATTCTGCTGATCGTTCCCCACCTGCTGAAATTCCTCATCCCCATCTTCTTCGGGGGATGGATCCTCATTTCCTCGGTATCGGGGCTGTACCGGAACTTTATGCTCCGCCATGATCACAGCCTCTGGTGGAT
>CAZKHW010000066.1:0-12492 GCA_964552525.1 uncultured Ruminococcus sp.
GAGAATGGCGGTGCTGCGCACCGCCGCCGCCCAAGGCTGCCGCCTTTGGAAACCGTTTTTTGAAAATTGACAACATCCGTACAAAGGAACAGAGGGGCATGCTCCCCTCTGTGTTTCGTCTGTACGCTGTCTCTACTTTCCGTTCAGGAATGCCTGATAGCGGTCACAGATCTCCTTGGTATCGCCAAATGCGACCTGCTCGCCCTTATCCAGCCACAGCACCTTGGTTGCCATGCGGCGGATCTGCTCAAGGGAATGCGACACAAGCAAGGTCGTTGCACCGCCGCGGATGATCTCGAGCATCTTCTCCTCCGACTTTTTACGGAATGCGCCGTCACCAACGGACAGCACCTCATCGAGTATGAGGATATCGGGCTTGACCAGACAGGCGATAGAGAACGCCAGACGCGACTTCATGCCCGACGAGAGATGCGAGAACAGTCTGTCCTCAAATTCCTCCAGCTCTGCAAATTCGATGATGCTCTTGTACGTGGCGTTCATGAATTCGCGCGTGTAGCCGAGCATCGCGCCGCGCAAAAAGGTGTTCTCCCTGACGGTCAGGTCGCCGTCAAAGCCCGTCCCCAGCTCCAGCAGTGACGCAATATTGCCGCGCACCGCCATCGCGCCCGTGGTCGGCCGCATAATGCCGGAGATCACCTTGAGCAAAGTGGATTTTCCTGCACCGTTTGCACCGACAATGCCGAGCAGCTCCCCCTCCTCCAGCGCAAAGCTGACGTTCTTCACGGCAACAAATTCCTTGGCAAGCTGCTTTCCCTGGAGCTTCTGAATGATCACATCCTTCAGTCCGACTGTCGAGAAATCCCCGACAATATACGAAACAGAAACATCATGCAGTTCAATCTTTGCCATCCATACTCCCCTCCTTACATTACATATAGTACATGAACTTGTAGTTGTACTTCTTATAGATAAATGCACCAACGCCTAGTGCCAGCAGCGCATAGAATGCGCACAAAACATGCGTTGGCAGTCCCGGAATATAGCCGTCAATGACAATAGCCCGGATATAGGTGATATACACATACAAGGGGTTGAGGTAGAACAGCTTCTGCACATGCTCCGGATAGTCCGCGGTGTAGTAGAAGATCGCGGAAAGGTACATGAGCATCAGTGTGAAGATGTCATAGAGGTACTGCACATCCTTGAACAGCACAAACAATGCCGACAGGATAAAGCCGCATCCGATGTTGAACACGATCATCCAGAGGATGGGATAGAGCAGCAGCAGAAACCGGAAGTGGAACGCGATGCCGTCCACCGCCACAAATGCCAGAAAAATGACAAGGGTCAGCCCAAAATTGATGAGCGATGCCACATTCTTCGAGAGCAGGAACATATACTTGGGCAGATTGATCTTGGTGATGATCCCGGCATTTGCCATGAGGGAATTCATGCCGCCGTAGGTCGAATCGCGGAAGAACGAATAAGTCAGGTTTCCGGCAAAGAGATAGATGGTGTAATGGGGCTTGTCGCGCCCGAAGAAGTTCGTGAACACGATGCTCATGACAAGGAGCTGCATCATCGGCGAAAGCAGACTCCAGAGCATGCCCAGAATGGTGCGCTTGTACTTCTTCTTGAAATCGCGCTTGACCAGCTCCTCAAACAGGAACTGGTGTTTTTTCAGCATCAATCCAAATTTCTTGACGGATTCTATCATGATACGAAAGTCCTTTCCTCGCAAAGCACAATGGGGATGACCTTTTCGGTACGCTGGGCACGTGTCTCCAGATGGACAGCCATTCGCAGAAACAGCGGCGTCTGCTCCGGCAGATCCTCCGGCAGCAGGAAGCTCACGCTGGTGTATTCAAGCTGCGCCGGAACGCGGAACAGCTCATGTCCAAGCACCGTGATCTGCGCATCCGTAATGTGCAGTTCGATCACTGCCGGGAGAAGATTTGCCGCACTTTCCGAAGCGCGTGCAATGCCCACCTGCAGCGTATTGAGCCCGTTCCGGCTCAGCGTTACCGTGCAGGGAACACCCAGCTCCGGCATGCTGTTCTCCTCCGACCCGAAATACACCGCGCACTGCGGCTGCTGTCCAAAGCGTTTCTCATAGTCCGCCGCATAACGGTCAGAATGCGCGTGCAGTTCCTCAAACTGGACTCTAAAGCCAAGCGCGGTGAGCTTTTTTTGCTCGTTTTCCGCAAGGACACGCGCCTTGTTCGTGAACGCCTTGGAGAAGCCTGCAAAGGGTCTGCCGGGCAGGTAGTTGTCGCTGTAGAAATTCTCGAACAGATACTCCGGCGGAAATACGCCCTTGGCATCTCCCCCCACCGGCGGCCACGAAAGCGTGACATAGGGCAGCGGCTCGTACTGCTCGCGGTGTACGGCAGCACAGTAGTTGAAGTAGGTACTCCACTCGTCATAGCCCTTGCCGGCGATCTCCGGGTACTGCGAGAGCATTTCGCGGTACCAGATCTTGTTGATGAGCTGCGGCTGGTGCGAGGAATACTGCAATGTCGGATACCCGTGCGCATTCAGGAAGTGCAGCGTCCGGAAGTGGCAGAAATCATAGGAAAACAGCGCATTGATACGGTACTTCCACGCCGCAATATCCGAGAAGTAATACCCCCGGTATCTGCCGTCCTTGTAAAAGACCTCCTCGGTGACAGGGCACAGCGGACGGTAATCATCATCGCACATGATGAATTCATCGTCGATGGCGTCCTGCTCCATTGCCAGACAGCGCAGGAAGAAGTTCCGGGTGGAGTGATCCGGCGGCAGATGCCTTCCGCCAAGGAGCTGGTCATCGGTGATGGCGGTCAGAGACAGCCGTCCCGTGTAGTTTTTTCGGAGAAAGTCCGCCATCTTCTCCGGACAGCAGACCACAAGGTCGGTGATGAACGGCATGAACGCCTCGATATACGGCAATGTTGCCAGCAGCGGCGCAGGCCGTGCCGAAAGGAACACGATCTGCTTAACGCGTCCATGCGGATAGCGCGGTGCAGGCTCGGGCGCGCACACGATGCGTTCAAGGGCATCCGCCGCTGCACGCCATCGTGGCGGATGGTATTCGGAGGCAAGCTGCGCACGCTTGGCGGCATACGCCTCCGGATCTGATGCATAGCGGTCTACTGCCGCGATCAGGGAATCGGCATCGTCCGGATCGAAGTAATCCGCAAAGCTGCCGCCCACCTCGCGCATGACGGGAATATCCGAGCAAAGCACCGGAACGCCCTTTATCATCGACTCGATGGTCGGAAGACCATATCCCTCGGTATAGGACGCGAACACGACCATTGCGGCGCTCCGGTAGAGCGCATCCAGAGTCGCATCGTTCACGCCGGAGAGGAGATACAGACCGCGCCCATACCGCGGATCGCGCCGGATGCGCTCCACGAGCGCATCCATTCCCCAGCCGATCCGCCCGACGATCACCACATCATAGCCCATCGCCGCAAGCTGCTTTTCGTAAGCGTCCATGAGGATCTGGTGGTTCTTGCGCGGCTCGACTGTACCAACGGTGAGGAGAAAACGTCTGCCTGCGAGCTTTTCGAGCAGCGCATGATCGGGCGCGCCGGCGGCGTTCGCCGCATCGGCTGCTGCTGTGAAATCCGCGCCCAGCGGCACGATATGGATGGGCTTTTCCGGCAGCTCCAGCTCGGCAAGCAGTGCTCTGACATCCTCCTGCACCGCGTGGGTATTCACGAGAATGTCGTCTGCATAGCGCAGGTGCGCATGGAGAAATTCCATAAAACGCAGCAGCGTCTGACCGACCATGTACTGTGGAAAGCGTATCGGGATGAGATCGTAGATCTGCACTAAAATGCGGATCTGCTTTGCCTTGAGCCGGGGGAGCAGATAGCTCCGGTTGGGCAGGGTGTGCCACGCGCTGTTGATGTCCAGAAAGACCGCGCCCGGCTCGAAATCGTCAATAGCAAGGAAGGTCTGGGTATAGCAGGCACGTTTGTCGGCAAGTCTGCCCGAGGCTGCAAGCAGAAAGCGGTCGTTGTCGATGATGCGGTATTTTCCCTCCGGCACGGAATACGACAGCAGACACAGCGGCTTGCGGTCGCCCAGCATCCGGAGGATGAGCTCCGTTACGACCCGGGAAATGCCCGTGCAGTGGTCAAGCTCGGGGATATTGGTGATGTCGATATAAATAGGCTTCATGCCGGTGCAGCACCGCCTTCCTCCAGATCCGGCAGCACGGCTGCGGCAAACGGATCATACTGCACGCGCATACCGCCGCGCTGTCCGCCATTCACCACCGCACTGACCAGTGCCTTGACAAACTCCGTGCGCGAAAGCTGCCGCGCCTGCTCCTCCCACTTTGCATAGCTCTCCGGATCGGGCAGACGGTTACAGCACGAAAGGTACACCGCCTCAATGATACCGCGCACGGAGTAGTTCTGGTTGAGCAGCGTCGTCACATCGGCAGTCTCCGCGGTGCGCGCGGCGGCGTGGACAAGTGCCTCCTCGGTAAATGCCATCGGCTTGCCCTCGTCACGCATATTGTCCTCCACAAGGCGGTACAATCTCCTGACAGACCCGTTCTCATCGTCCGGGGTCACGGGGGGGAATTTCTCCATAAAGCGGCGCAGATAGTCCTGGAACATCTCCTTGATGTGCGCATAGGCGAAATGCTCCAGCCGTTCGCGCTGCCCCTGGATGATGTGGCTGCGAAGTGCCTCATCCTTGGCGGCAGCCTCGATCACGCGCGAGAGGAACACCGGATCTTTGTCATCCACCACGATGCCGGATCCTCCGAGCGTTTCGGGAACGGCGCAGGCATCAAAGGCAATGACGGGCACATCGAAGGTCATCGCCTCAAGCAGCGGTACGCAGAATCCCTCATGCTCACTCATGCACAGGAACACGTGTGCCGTTTTGTAGATGGCAAGGATCTCCGCAAAGCTGATATGTCCCGGAAACACGATGTCCTCGACCCCCAGCTCCTCAATGTAATCCATAAGATCACGGTAATACATGCCCGCGGTATTTGCACTGCCGACCAAAATCAGACGTGAATCGGGGTTGACATGCTTTTTAT
This sequence comes from uncultured Ruminococcus sp., assembly GCA_964552525.1. Lineage (GTDB taxonomy): Bacteria > Bacillota > Clostridia > Oscillospirales > Ruminococcaceae > UBA3855. The sequence goes on from CAZKHW010000066.1 coordinate 5,015, forward strand.
AATACGCAAAGGTGCGGATAATATCCTCATGCTTCTTATTCGGTGCAATTCTGCCGACAAACACAATGTTCGTGATGCCGTCAGAGAGTTGCCGGATCATCGCCTTGTCAGGGGGCTGCTTGTAGTCGTCAAACGGCACGCACACCGGAATGACCTCGATGTCCTGCGCATCATAGCCCATATCCGCCATATTTTGTTTGTTAAACGCAGAATCTGCGATATAGCCTTGAAAACGCCCCTTCATCGGACCGTTCATATGCAAAAGTCCCTGCCGGCAGTTCTCGGCAGCCACCGGGCTGTCCAGACTGAAAAACTCGTAGGGTGTGATGTTGTGATAGACCATGATCTTGCGGCAGTTCAGCTCCGCGACCTTGGTATTCAGCGGTGAGCCGTTGCCCATGTGGTAGATAATGATGTCATCCGGCTGAAGCTTGGGGAATCTGTCGAGCCTATAGCAGCCCGGCTCGCGCACCTTCTCCGCGATGGTCTCCGCATAGACGGCGGTTCTGATCCCCATGTCCTCGATGACATGCTTCTTGGCGATGACATCATTGCCGATGGCATCCCCGAAATTCAGGGTGTTGACGATCTGGAGAATCCTCACTGGCTGTCCCCTCCTTTCTCATACGTATCCAGACGCTCGGTCAGTGCCACGACCTGCGCCCGGAGCGTCTCAATGGTCTGACGCTGTGCGTCCAGACGCGTCTCCAGCTCACGCTCACGCTGCATCATCTGGCTGCGCTCCGAACGGTCGCGGTTGACATAGCTGCGCATATGGATGAACAAGCGGGCAATGGCAAGGTTCACATTGTTCTGCGCTGCCACCAGCGGCAGGAACAGGAATGCCACCGCCTTGCGGATGACGCGCTTGACAGGCTTGACCAAGCCGGATGCGCCCTCGTGATAGGACGTGAGATCCTGATAGTAGGAAAGCTGGTTGTTCGCGAGCAGGACATTGACATCGCCAAGGAACTCCGGCTCGGAAAAGCCGGTGTCCTTCGCGGCATATTTTTCGTCCCAGAAATCCTGAAACGAAACCAGCTCACAGGTCTCGCCGGATACGGACGTTTCGGTTCTGATCTGGTGCAGGAGCTTCTGCACCTCGGGACTGTTGGTGGTCATAGGACTCCTTTCGCCGGAGATTCCCCCGGATCTGTTTGCTGTTTGCATAGATAAGGATATTATACCACAAATTCCCGTGAAATGCAATCCCATCACGGAAAATATCACAGGACGGCACATATTTACCCATTTTCGGCAATTCTTGAAAATCCATCGAAAACATCTTCAAATTCTCCACCTATTCTGCACTTTATGGGTTGCCGAAATTTGAATAATCTGTTACAATAAGTATGGATTCAGGGAAAGGCACTGCATCGCGTGTCAAGCAGCATGAGCGATGCAGCAGGTAACATGTCCGGATATGGACAACAGTTTTGCTGAAAAATGCCTGTATCAGAGGGAATGTCAAGCGACCATCAGCCGATTCCGATACTGCGCCGGGCGGCTGTCGCTTATGGGAACTTCTGAAAACGTTTTCGACACCTGAATCCATGATACTTGCATATACCTTTTTCATTCATCATCTTCTGTTTCTCCACAAGCTGTACTCCGTCAAGGAGTACAGCCATATGGGGAACACCTGATTTTGTAAGTTTCCCCTCACAGAAGCCGGAGCTGTACGCATTGCACCGTCATCAGGACTGGTTTTCCCGGCTGCTGTCAGAGGTTTGCCGATCCCGGGCACTTGCTTCGGGAGAGGAGGCATCGGCGGTTTTCGCTGGATGCCGCGCACATTGTGTGCGATATGATATTCGCTTTTCTTCATAATACCCTTTCTATATTGTGTTGGGTCGGATAGCAATGCTGTCCGGCCGTTCTTTTTTGAACGCAGCTCTCTAAAGTTTAAGCCCCGAAACAGTGATCCATCACTGTTTCGGGGCTTATTGCTATGATTCAATTACTCGCATTCTTTTTTTCGGCTTATGACGGCATTACGCACCAATTCATGTTCGTCATCCCTCAAGCTCTCTACAGCACTCAGCGGCGTCCTGGGATTCAAAACTGCTGTTTCTCTGACTTCGCAGCATTCATCGCCTAATAGGAACAGCAATATATCGACAGGCGTATTACAATTCCACGCAACCGATTCCCGTACCTCTACATATGGAGAAACTGATAATTTAGAAAGTATCTTTGCATCTGTTGTATGCTCTGCAAGCTCCCAAAGTTTAGCTCGTTTTCTTATTTCATGTTTGGTCAATTTCCAGCCGAATATATCTGAAACCATTCCAATGAGTTCTTTCCTGTTATAATGATCGTTTATCATGTGTCTCACCTCTTTGTGCGCATCCGTCTCTGGCAGGGGGACTTACGCCCCCAGCGAAGCCTTTAACTCCTGGAGCATCGTTGCGGCGATTTGGTTTCGATTACTCGCATAAATCAGAATTTGCGCAGAGTCCGCGCTGACGAGTTGGCGGTAAGGAGAGATCGGTCTCTGGTGTCCGCAATGCCCTTTGCCTGCGGCAGAGGACAAAGCTGGTGCTGTGCTAAATCAGAATTTATCGTTCTGACATATATTTCTGTACTTCATCAGTAGTCAATTTTCGTATTTGTGTATTTGCATATTCCTTATATTCTACAACAGTAAAAATAGGTTTCATACGTTTACAAAATTTGCCTTTATTCTTTTTTAAGTATAACTGCAAATCCTTATCACTTGCAAAAATTTTATAAGAATGTCTGCCGTTTTCACTTTCTATTTCATAAATACCACAAGATTTTTTCATACTGTAATCAGCAGTACGCAAATACATTTTTGCAATTTCTAATGATTTGAAAGGAAAATTCCATCTTTGCAGTCCACGTTTAGGGTCACGTTCAATACAGATACACCGTCCACAAGTCCCACAAATATATTGCGTATGATTTTGTAAACATTCTATCGGATTTAACAGCGGTGTTATTCTATTTTCATCAATATAACATTCAATACACATTATTATTTCACTTCCTTAAAAATACCAATTTATCTTAGTAATTATTATACATCAAAGCCGTTACATTGTCAATAGAAACATAGCACTTTTGACTGAAAATCATAAGTGCTATGTCGAAAACTTCTTTATGCAAGCCCGTCTTTGACAGGGGGACTTACACCCCCAGCGAAGCCTTCAGCTCCTGGAGCATCGTTGCGGCGATCTGGTTTGTTGTGATCTCGCCGCTGACTCTATTTTCGATCATGATGCAAAATGCAATCGGGAATGCCGGATCATCCACAAATCCTGTCAGCAGGGAATTTTCGGTCTTTTCGTTGCCCACCTGCGCCGTACCGCTTTTGACCGCCACATCGCAGCCCAGCAGGACATCCGAATAGCGGCTGCGTCCGTTCGAGAGCATGATCTCTCGCATATGCGCCGCACTGTCCGGTGTGAACATCTTGTCCCCATAGGCCGTGACCGCCGACGCCGTCTCCTTGCCGTTGACAGTGACGGCATGGTCGATCAGATACGGCATGGTGGACACGCCTGTCTGGTTGGCAATGGCACTCTGCCACACCATGAGCTGCAGCGGACTGACAAGGGTCGTTCCCTGTCCCATACAGCCCCACTGCGTACTGAAATCGTTCTTGTCGATGAGCGTTGTTGACGCGGTATAGCCGCTGATGCCGTTGACATCGAAATACTGCTGCTCCTCCGTATTGTTGACATTGTAGCCCATAGCGCGGTAGGTCTCGCTGATCTCATCCAGACTCCAGCCCGGATCCTCGACAAGCTGCGCATACCAGGGGTTGCAGCTATTGGCAAACGCCTCCACGATCCCCTGTGCGCCGTGACCGCCGGCATTGTGACAGCGGATATCCTGACCGCCCAGATTGGGATACACACCTGCGCAGGAAAAGCTTTTTCCCATCAGCGCGTCATAACCCATGTGTTCGAGGGCTGCAAGGGTGGTGGAGATCTTCTGGGTCGAGCCGGGAACGGTCGGGTAGAACACCGAGCAAAGGAGACTGCCGCTGGGGAGACTTTCGATATTTTCGTAATGGTCGAGAATGTTCACGCTTGGCTTGGAAAAGCAGACGTAGATCTCGCCCGTCATGTAGTTATAAGCCACCGCACAGCCGTTTTTTGCGCCAAACCGGTCATAGACAGTGCGGTTCACCGTATGGTCAAGGGTCGTGCAGATCGCCGCCTGACCGTCAGGCTGTTCCCCCAGCATAAAGCTGAAATTCGCCAGCAGATCCTTGTTCTGCGCCACGAGGGTGTTGGTCATCTGCTTCGAGTCATCACCGATGAGGTTGCCCACATCGAGGAAATAATCCGCGCCGTACTCCCCTGCTGTTGCATCCGGATCGAACAGCACTTCGCCGTTGCGGTCATAGACCTTGCCGAGCGACATGTTCGATGCGTGGGAAATGTAAAAAGTCGATTCTGTCTGGAGCTTGTAGATCAGAAATCCAAAGACCGCCAGAAATGCCAGCAGCATGATCGTAATCAGATGCTGCCCTCTGCGGATGCTTTTCATGCCTTTGCCCTCCTTTTGCTGACCGGCGGTTTACCGGACTTTTTCACAGACTGTCCGCGCTTAGGGGACTCGTGATGGAACAGCGGCGACTGTCCGGCTTTCAGCATACCCACCAGGAAACCGCACGTCACCATCGAGCTGCCGCCCTGCGAAATGAACGGCAGCGTCACGCCTGTGAAGGGGATCAGATCACACGAGCCGAAAATGTTAAGTGCCATCTGCGCCACAAATGCCGCCACGACCCCTGCGGTCATGGTCGCATGGTAGTAGCTCTTGGGCGGATTCATGAGAACAGTGGTGAGCATGATGAGGATCATCAACACCGTCAGACCTGCATACAGCAGTCCCCACTCCTCACAGATCGTGGCAAATACGATATCAGATTCGTAGGCGAACACATGGCAGAGATTCCCCTGTCCGGGACCTGTGCCGAGCCATCCACCCCGGGCAATGCCGATCAGTGCCTGACACTGCTGATAGCCTGCACCGTAAGGATCTGCCCAGATATCCGCATGCAGACGATCCTGCACGTAGGAGGGTGCTACCATCCAGGCGATCGCCGCAATCAGTACGCCGCCTGCGCACATGGCGGCAATGGCAGTCTTGTTGATCTTCGCACGGGGATAGCACAGACGGCACACCAGCGCACAGCCGAAGATCGCCGCAAAGGTCGGCAGACTTCCCAGATCCCGACACCACCACTGCAAGCCGAAAATGACCACGGTCATCGCCAGCAGGCAGAGCGTATCCAGCGAGACGTAGAAGAACAGCACCTTGACCTTTTTATGCAGCTCCACAATGGATGCCGCGCAGACCAGCACAAAGCAGGGCTTGATGAATTCTGACGGCTGGATCGAAAATCCCTTGAACGTGATCCACATGCTGCGTCCGCCCGTGAGCGTCAGGATGGAAACGATCAGGATGCCGATGATCAGATAGATGTATTTCTTCTGCTTGCGGATCCACTCGTGGTTGCGCGTGAGCAGAAAGCCCAGCTCGCAAAATACCAGTGCCGCCACGCAGGTAATCAGGTGCTTGATCGACAGATGCACCCCTCCGAAGCACGACTGGAAGATCAGACTCATGTTCAGAATGCCCAGCAGCATCAGATCGAGCGTATAGGTCATCTGACGGTAGACCGCTGCGGCAATGATCCCGGCAAGATCCAGCACGAGCACGGCAAGTGCCAGATAGACCAGATCCATCGGCTGCTCATAGCCGCCCCGCACCAGCACGATACCGAGCATCGAAATGTGCGTCATCAGCAGGAGCACGATCGCTCCGGCGTAATTCAGACCGTTTTTAAACACGCTTGCCGCCTCCCTTCCTCGGACGCTCCTCGCCCGGCACACTCTGCCGCGCCAGATACATCTGCACGCTGCCAAGCCGGATGCAGTCACCGGGGTAAAGCCGCGCCTGCTTGACGCGCCTGTCGTTGACAAATGTCCCTGCCTTGGAATCCAGATCGGTGATGCTCCACACGCCGGCACTGACCGTCATGACGGCATGGTAGCGCGAAACAGAGCCGTCACTGAGCCGGATGTCCGCCGAAACATGCCGCCCGAGCAGGATCTCGTCTGCCTCCAAGGGGTAGTGGTTGTCCCAGAAGCGCAGCTCCAGCCCGTTGCTGACCTTTGCCCACCGCTTGCGGCAGAGCTTTGCCTCGCGGTTCGCACCCACAATGACGGACAGCGCAAAAATATCCAGGATCACCACCGCCGCCGCACACAGCACCAGATCCGGCACTGCCAGGCTGTTCAGATATTGAAACAATTCATTCATGTCAGATTCTCCTCTCTTTTTTATTGCGCGGAAATCAATTTCCCAAAAAAGCGGTTTCCAAAGGCGGCAACCTTTGAAGGGGGTAGAGCGACTTTTATGTGAAACTCACAATTCAAGCTCACAAAATTGATTTCCGTGTTTTTATTGTCTTTCCCCTATTATAATACATTTAGACAAAAACTGCAACCGGTTTTCATCGTGTTGCCCAAATTCCGGGGGCAATATTCATGAATTTGAATATTTTTTCAAAAAACACTTGAATTTTTTTAGGTAATGTGATATAATAATAACATCACAAGGAAGGGTCAACAACGACCCTGTAAAGGAGGAACCTATTTTGAACATCACAGTCAATGCCAAGAAAATGCAGATCAACCAATCCTTTACCGACTATGCGCAGGAACGCCTTGACGCAAAGCTGGACAAGTTCTTCGGCAGTGAGGCCGAGGCAAAGCTGATGCTGACAGAGCGCAAGGGCAATATTGATCTTGAGCTGACCGTCCGCTACAACAACATGCTCTACCGTGCGGAGCAGGCAGCAGTTGACAAGACCGATGCTCTTGACGCTGCCATTGATAAGATCATCCGCCAGATCCGCAAGAACAAGACGCGTGTTGAAAAGCGTCTGAAGGACAACGCCTTCAAGCAGGAGTTCAAGGATACGGTAGAGGAGGCAGACATCTCTGTTCTGCGTACCAAGAAGTTCAAGCTGCGCCCGATGTCCGCCGAGGAGGCAATTCTCCAGATGAATCTGATCGGACACGATTTCTTCATGTTCCGCAACGCTGCCACCGGCGAGATCAATGTGGTCTACAGGCGCAACGATGAGGGCTATGCCGTTCTTGAGCCGGACGAGGCATGATCTTTTCGTCAGATCCTAATGTATTTTCCTCTGTCAACTGCCCCGTTTCAACGGGGCAGTTTTTGCGCGGACGCCCGCGCTTGCGAGTTAGCAATGGCGATAGATCGGATTCTAGTGTCCGCAAACGGCAGAGGGCAACGCTGGCGCGAAACGCACAATGCAAGGCAACAAAATTAATTTCCATATTTTTTTGAAAAAACACTTGACAAACGCTTTCACTTGTGCTATAATAGATTTTGTTGAGCAGATGCGCTCGTAGCTCAGCTGGATAGAGTGACTGGCTACGAACCAGTAGGTCGGGGGTTCGAGT
>CAZKHW010000067.1:0-12173 GCA_964552525.1 uncultured Ruminococcus sp.
AATTACGACGGCGCAAAGCACACGCTTACGCTTACGGGCACGCTTCCTACGGGCGTAAAAGTAACCTATGCTTATAGCAAGGACAGCGTAAGCTACGGCGCACTGGGTGTAACGGACGTGGGCGAGTATCTTGTCAGAGCAACGTTCTCGTTTGAAAACGCTGCGGACGGTGACAACTACGAGCTTAAATACGACGGAGCGGCCGTAAGCTATCTGGAAGCAACGCTTACCATCGATAAGCAGCTTGCGGAGGTCGAGGACGTAAACTTCGGCGACGCAACTGTCGTATACGACGGCAATATCCACAGAATACAGGTGTCCGGCGCAGCGGTCGGCGTAACGGGCGTAACCTACGAATACCGCAAGGGCGGCGTAGTAGTAAGCACGGACGGCGTCAGGGATTACGGCGAGTACGTTGTAGTTGCGCACTTCACGGTTGACAGTAACTATGCGGCGGTAGCGGATAAGGAAGCAACGCTTGTAATAGAGAAAGCGCAGTTGACGGTAACGGCAGACGCTTATACGCTAACCTACGGCGACGACCCTACCAAGGGTACTTATACGGCGTCGTATTCAGGCCTCGTATCGGGCGACAGCGCATCGGATTTAGGCACGCCTGTAATCCGTGTAAACAGCGGAAAGTACAGCATATATGGGGACGTAGGCACATACGCGGGAGCAATCGAGGTCAGCGGCCTTACCGCAACGAACTATACGGTTACGTACGTAGCCGGCACGTTAACGGTAAAGCCGAGAACTGTCACGGTAACCTGGTATAACGACTCCTCGCGCACGGCACAGGATCTCACTTATACGTTTGAAGAAGATACGGTATACACGCCGTATGCGGACGTAACGAACGCGGTCCACGGCGACGTGCTTATAATCAAAGTCAAGGGCGGCGCATCGAACGCAGGTATGAACTATCTTGCGGAAGCAGAGGAAATATACCTTCTCGGCGAAACGACGCCGGCAAAGAACTATACGCTTCCGGTAAACGGTCTTACGGCGGAATTCGATATACTTCCGAAGCCTCCCAAGAACGGTACGATAATCTGGGATAATACTCCGTTGTACTATAACGGCACGGAGCAGGTACCCAAGGCGTACTATTACGAGGACGAAAACGACAATACCCCGCAGGAGCTGCCGGTAACGAGCAACAAGCGCGCGGTAGAAGTCGGCGACAGCTACGTAGCAAAGATAACGCTCAGCAGCAACTATACGCTCACCGGTCAGCTTGAAATGCCTTACAGCATCTTAGCGCGCGAGGTATACATCGAAATCGGCGACATGAGCGCGTCGGTCGGCGCAGCTGACGTAAGCGGTGCGGAATGGGATTACGTAGCAGGCAGTCTTGAATTCGTATCTGGCGAGTCGTGCACGGTTTCGTTCACAACCGGAACGATCACGGGCGCAGGCAAGTATCCTATCATCGGACACTTCACGTCCACCAACGCAAGCAGCTATAACGTGCATTTCGTGGGCTCTTTCGTAAGCGAAAACGAGGACTACGACGGACGTTGCGGAACGCTGACGGTAACGGAAGGCGTATACGATATGAGCAAAGTTTCGTATACGGGCACGGAAGTAACTTACGACGGCGCGGAACACGCAATCGCAGCAGCGGGACTTCCCGTAGGCATAACTGCGAAGTACGAATATATCTTAAACGGCTGGAGCCTCGGCGTACTCGGTGAATACGGCTTTAACGGCGTAACCGACGCGGGCGAATACGATATAGTAATCAAGTTCTCGGGCGAAGCGGACGGCTATGCAAAGATCCCCGACGCAAGCGCGAAGCTGAAAATCAAGAAAGCCAGCCTTACTGTAAAGGTAAAGGATAAAACTATAATCTACGGCGAAGTACCTTCGGACAACGGCGTAATCTGCGTAATCAACGGCGCAGAGTACACGCTTGACTCGCTTACGGGCGCAGTCGGCGGTGCGCTTACGCTTACGACGGACTACAAGCAGTACGACCCCGTGGATAAGTACAGAATAGTCGCGGCGGGACTTACCGCGGCGAACTATGAAATCACTTACGTACCCGGCACCTTAACGGTCAACCCGAGAGAAGTAACGGTAACCTGGTATACCGACAGCAGTGCATCTGTATTGCTCGGCACGGATTACAAGTACGACTATGACGGTTCGGTACATACGCCTCACGCGGTAGCGAGCGGCATGGTCCACGGCGACCTGCTTACGCTCACGGTAACGGTAGACGGCGGGTTCAGAAGTGAAGCGGGACTTAACTATACGGCGCGTATAACGGGCTTGAGCAGCGATAACTATACTGTTAAGACGGACGACGCAAGCGTTAAGTTCAGCATAATAGAAAAGAACGTAGTAGTCTGGGACAACAGCGAGATAACGTACGACGGTACGGCGCAGTATCCCAAGGCATACTATTACGACGAGGCGGGCGACCGTCACGAGCTTACGGATATCGAGATCACGCAGGTTATCGACGGCGTAAGCACGGTAATAACCGACGCAATCAACGCAGGCAATTACACGGTAACCTTAAAGAGCGTACCCGACGGCGTTGACGGCGTAATGAGCAAGGCGTTCAGGATTTTGCCGAAGGCAGTAAGCATAACCATCGGCAACGAAGCGCAGCTCACCTACGGCGAAGCAGAGGATAACCTCGCAACCGTACTCGGCAGCGTAACTGTTACTGGCACGGACGGCTTCGTAGCGGCGGACGGTATCACCGTTAAGCTCGGCGCTACGGTAACGGATACCAGCGCGGTCGGCAAGTACGCGGTAACGGGCGAAATCCTCGGCGCGGGCGCAGATAACTATGCGGTAACCTTCGTAAACGGCAGTCTTGAAATAGTCAAGGCGAAAATCACCGCAAGCATCGCGTTCAACGACGCAAGCGTTGACTACGACGGCAAGGCGCACGGTCTTGAAATAACGGGCGAGCTTCCCGACGGCGTAACTAAGGTAACCTATAAGTATAACGACGGCACGAAGGACGTAGCGGCAAGCGACGTAATCGCTGCGGGCGTATACACGGTAACGGCAACGCTCACGGTAGACGGCAACCATTATATGGACGCATATACGCTTACCGCAGAGCTTACGATAATCTCGAAATCGCTTACTGCGAACGTAACCTTCGAGGGCACGGGTTCTAAACCAATCACCTACGACGGCAAGCAGCATTCGCTGTACGTCAGCGGCGATATGACGGGTATAACCAAGGTAACCTACACCTATGACGGCGCAAGCGTAGCGGGCGTAACGGATGCTGGCGTTTACACGGTAGTAGCGCACTTTGAAGTGGCGGCAAATTACGAGCCCATCGCGGATATGACCGCGACCCTGGAAATCGTAGCGGCAACGCTTACGGTAACGGCGGACAACGGCGCGGTAGAGTACGGCAAAGCGATAGACGCGGCGGGTTACGGATACACGGTAACGGGTCTTGCACTCGGCGACAGCGCGGAGACGGTACTCGGCGAAGTACATTACACTTACAGCTATACTGCGGGTACAACCGCAGTCGGCGAATACGCAAACGCAATCGCGATTACGAGCGACGCGGGCGCAAGCTGCGGCAACTACGATATAGTTTATAAAGCAGGTAAGCTTACGGTAACCCCGTACACGCTTACTGCGGACGATATCGAGTGGCTGAAAGAAGAAAGCGGCGAAGCATTGGGCGCAAGCGGCAAGTTCGAATACGAATACGCGGCAGGCGCACTCAGACAGCCTTATGCGGCAACCGGACTTACTGGAATAACCCTTGAAGTATCGGGCGGCGCAATCAATGCGGGCTACGGCTACGAAGCGGAGGTAACGGGCATCAGCGGCACTAACGCTGGCAACTACAAGCTGCCTGCGGCGGGCTTGAAGGTGACCTTCGATATCCTTCCCAAGCCGCTCAGCGGAAACATCGTCTGGGACGATACGCCTCTGTACTACACGGGCGAAGCGCTCAAACCCAAGGCGTACTATTATGACGCGGACGGCAACGAGCACGAGCTTGAAGTAACGGTAGAGGGCGACGGTATCAACGTTGACGAATACCTTGCGACGGTAGACGTTTCGGGTATCAACTATACGCTTAACGGAGCAACCGAGTACCGCTTCAAGGTGCTTGCAAGAGAAGTGTATATCGAAATCGAGGATATGGAAGCCGAATACGGCACAACTCCCAACCTCGGCGCAGTCGGCTACGGCTTTATCAACGGCAGCAGCTTTATAAAGGGCGAGAAGTACGAGATAAGCTTCACGGTCGGCACGATTGACGGCGTAGGCGAGTATCCTATCATCGGCTCGTTCGTAAGCGACAACGCTTCTAACTACAAAGTAATCTTCAGCGGTAGCTACGCCAGCGCGGACGCGCATACCGGCGAATACGGCACGCTGAAAGTAGTCAAGGGCGTATACGACATGAGCAAAGTATCGTTCGCAGGCACGGAAGTGACCTACGACGGCACGGCGCATAAGCTTACGGTAAACGGCTTACCCGAGGGCGTAACCGCGGCATGCAGCTACGTCAAGGACGGTTTCGGGTATGCGGACGGCGCACTCGCGGCGGGCAAGTATACGGTAACCATATCGTTCACGGGCGACGCTAACCACGAGCCTGTCGCGGACAAAACCGCAACGCTTACGGTTAAGAAAGCAAGTCTTACCATAAAGGCGAACGACAGCACAATAATCTACGGCGACGCGGCTTCGGATAACGGCGTAAGCTATACGGGCTTTGCGGGCACGGATACCGCGGAGAAAGCGGGCGTGCTTACGGGCGGCTTGAAGTATAACTACAGCTATACTTTAGGCAACGGCGTAGGCGAATACGTAATAACGCCTTACGGCTACTCGGCGGCGAACTACGAAATTACTTATAAGACCGGCACGCTTACGGTAGCGCCCAGAACCATAACGGTGACATGGTACGACGACGAAACGCAGAGCGGTCAGAGCTTCGAGTACGTAAACGACGAGAAAGACCACGTACCTTATCCGGTAGCGGGCGGACTCGTAAACGGCGATAAAGTCGAGCTTACGGTAACTGAAGACAGCGTTAAGTCTGCGCAGGGCCTGAACTATACGGCGGAAGCAGTGCTTACCAACGGCAACTACAAGCTGCCTACGGACGGCAGTGCGCGTCAGACCTTCTCGATTCTTCCCGTAGCGGGCAGTATCGTCTGGGACGACACCCAGCTGTATTACACGGGTTCGGCACAGTATCCCAAGGCTTACGATTACGACGCGTCGGGCAACCTGAACGAAATCGGTTCGGTAGTCATTCTTGACGAAAAGAACAACGTAATCCCTGCGGCAATCAACGCGGGCAACTATATAGCAAGAGTATCGTATAAAGGCAAGTTCGAATACTGGCCGTTCGAGATACTGCCCTTGGAAGTAACGGTAGTAATCGGCAGTCCGGCAACGGCAATCCCTTACGGAAGTGCGGTAGAGCTTGACCAGAGCCTCTGGAGCTATGCTTCGGGCAGTGCCCAGTTTATCGGCGCAAGCCCCGTCGAGCTTAAGACGGGCGCAAGCAGTGCAAGCCCCGCAGGCACCTACGCAATAACGGGCGTTTGCAACGATACTAATTACAAAGTAACGTTTATCGACGGCACGCTTACCATAAGCAAAGCCACGATAGATATAAGCGGAATTTCTTACGGCACGCTTACGGTCAATTACGACGGCGGCGAGCACGGACTTAATATCACCAACCTTCCCGCGGGCGTGGATTACGTAATCTGCACCTACGAAAAGGGCGGAGTAAGCTACGGCACCAACGGCGTAAGAGACGCAGGCGAGTACACGGTAACCATCCGCTTCGTGCTTACGGACAGCGCTAACTATAACGCGGTAGGCGATATAGAAAAGCAGTTTACAATAAGCAAGGTAGCGGCAGACCTTACGGGCATAGTCTTCGACGGCGAAACCTACACGGCGACCTACGACGGCACGGCGCAGAGCGTACAGGCAACGGGCAGCGCGGCGGGAATAACCGGCGTAACCTATACCTATTACGCGGCAGACGGCGTAACGCCCGTATCTGGCAACGCGGCAATCGCGGCAGGAACCTATAAGGTTAAAGCGGAATTCGCGTTCGGAGGTAACTACGACGTAAGCGGAGTTACCGCACAGTGGGCAACGCTTGAAATAAACAAGGCAAGCCTTACGGTAACTGCAAACGATTACGCTGTCGAATACGGCGCAACGCCTGCGGCAAGCGGCTACGGATATACCGTCAGCGGACTTGCGGCAACGGATAACGCCGACAGCGTACTCGGAACGCTCACTTACGGATATAGCTATACCGCAAACGCTGCGGGCTACGCAGACGCTGGCGAATACGATATAACGGTAAGCGGCGTTTCGGCAACGGCTAACTACCTGGTAACCTACGAAGCAGGTAAGCTTACGGTAACCCCGAGAGAAATCGGGGTAACGGGCTGGCAGCTTAGCAAAGACGATGCAGATACAGACCTTACTTACGAATACGACGGCGCGGAGCATATACCTTACGCGGTAATAAGCAACGCGGCGGCGGGCGACGATATTACGCTCAAAGTAGTAGTAGAAAAGATTTCTGCGGGCGCCAACTATCTGGCGACGGTAACTGCGGTGCTCAACGCGGACGGCACGGTTAACAACAACTACAAGCTTCCCGCGAAAGCGATAACCACGCAGTTCACCATAGAGTTCACGGACCCTGAAAACCACGAATTCGTAATAGTCTGGACGTATACCGAACAGTATTACGACGGCACTCCCAAAACCGCGCCTACGGCAGAGTACAACGACGGCGTAAACGCGGGATATATCGGGGTCAATGCAGCGAATATCACGGTTTACGACGCTGACGGCAACGCAGTAACGCAGATCATCCACGCAGGCAAATATACTGCGGTAGTCACGATTTCGGACGGCAATACTTACGAGAATACCACGACGGAATTCGAGGTACTTGCGCGTAAAGTGTATATCGAAGTCGGCAACGGCGTAAGTAAGTACGGCGCAGCGCACGATTTAAGCGCGGTCGGTTACAAGTTCGTAAACGGCAGCAGCTTCATAAGCGGTGACAGCTATACGATAACGCTTTCAACGCCTGCAACTTCGGCTTCGGACGTAGGTAAATACCCGATAATCGCGGCATATACCTGCAGCAACGACTACGAAGTCAGGTTTGTAAACGGCAGCTTCGTAAGCTACGATCACAGCGGCGAGTACGGCACTCTTACTATAGAAAAGGCCGTATACGATATGAGCGGAGTAACGCTTACGGGCCTGAACGCAGGCTACGACGGCACGGCGCACGCGGCAGAGGCGAAGAACTTGCCCGCGGGAGTGACCGCAAGCTACGCATATATCCGCAACGGTATCAGCTATGCGGGCGGCGGTATAGACGCAGGCGAGTACGCGGTAACGGTAACCTTTACCGGCAGCGCGAACTACGAGCCGATAGCGGCAATGACCGGCGTACAGAAGATAGCAAAAGCCAAACTCGTAGTAACGGCAAACGACAAAACGATAGTCTACGGCGACGAGCCGGGTTCGGCGGGCGTAAGCTATGCGGGCTTCAAGGGTACGGATACGGCAACCGCTGCGGGCGTACTCGGCGGCTCGGTAAGCTACGAATACGGATACGTCAAGGGCGGCAACGCAGGCACGTATACGATAACGCCGAAGGGCCTGACCGCGGCGAACTACGAAATCACTTATAAGACCGGTACGCTTACCGTGGAAAAACGCGTAATCACCGTTAACTGGTATACCGACGACAGAATGAACACGCCGATAACCGACGCGGGCTCGTACAAGTACGACGGTAAACAGCACCTGCCTCACGCGGAAGCCGGCAATATACTTGCAGGCGACAGCGTAACCCTTACGGTAACGGGTGCGCAGACGGAAGCAGGCATCGGCTATAAGGCGATAGTCACGGCGATAAGCAATAACAATTATACGCTTCCCGCCGACGGCGCAATCATGGCGTTCGATATAATCCCCGGCGCATACATAATCGTCTGGGAAAGCGCGCCGATAGTCTTCGATAACCAGCCTCATACGCCTAAGGCATACTATTACACTGCAAACGGCGAACAGGTGGAAATGAACGTCTCCATCAAGCCTAACTGGGGAGCGGCGGACGGCTCGGGCGTAGCGGTTTACGCGGGCAGATATACCGCGGTAGCTACGGTTAAGAGCGGCAACGTCGATATCAAGGGCGGCGAATGGGAGCACGAGTTCACCATAGAGCAACGCCGCGTAACGGTAGTTATAAACGACGCCGGCACGGCTTACGGCGAGGAAATCAAGTACAACGGCTGGACGTACGCGGACGGCAGCGACGAGTTTATCGGCGGCGGTTCGGTATATCTTACCGGCAGCGTAAGCAAGGTTTCCAAGGTAGGCACCTACGAGATAACCGGCGTATACGTCGGCTCGGACAGCTACGACGTAACGTTCGTACCCGGCACGTATACCGTATCCAAAGCGGCTGTAAAGGCTCCCGTTATCAACGGCAAGGTATATACGGGCGCAACGCTGAAAGCGGATATAGAAGCCAACTCCATTTACTCCGTTTACCAGAATAACGGCGGTAAGGACGCAGGCGAATATCCAGTAATACTCGAATTGCTCGACTACGAGAACTACAAGTGGCAGAGCGAAGACGGTATGGATATCCGCAGCGCCAACTACACGGTTAAGTTTAATATTCTTAAAGCGGAAAACGCGTTTATTACCGAGTTTGCGGTACGCGAAATCAAGGCGGGACAGACGATTGATACCGTTAACCCCGTTGCGAAGTTCGGCACGGCAGTGGTAGAGTTCTATAAAGACGCGGCTTGCGAAGGCGAGGCTATAAATACCGCCGGAAACAAGTGGAACGAAGTGGAAGGCACTTACTACGCTAAGGTAACGGTTGAAGGTACTGATAACTACGACGGACTCGAAGTAATTTACACGTTCACGGTAACGGGCAAGCTCGAGCTTGATCTGTACTGGGGCGAGCTTACGCACGAGTACGACGGCACGACATGGGCGCCGCAGGCGTTCGTTATGCTGGACGGCAGAGAAATCGAACTCGTTGTAACAGGCGCGCAGACTAACGCCGACACCTATAATGCAAGCGTAACGCTTACCGCAAAGGACGGCACGGATTTATCCAAGTACACGTTTGCACACGGTGCGGGTGCGGCAAGCACGACCGTACAGTACACCATTACGCAGAAAGAAATTACCGTGTATATCAAGGATATGCAGAGCGGTTACGGCGAAGAGACGATAGACGTCAACCTCTGGAACTTCAGCCACTGCGTAATAGACGGCGAAGTTATAGGCGCAAACAGCGACGACCTCGCGAAGATACTGCTTAACCTCAGCTTCAGCTGTGATTTCGGCAGCGGAACCTACGCGAACGCCGGAACCTATAAGATTATAGGTAACAGCGGCAACGGCAACTACAAGGTTAACTTCGTAGGCGAGGACGGCAAGGATTACGGTATTTACACCGTAACGGAAGCCGAAATCGGGGTACTGAAGAACGGTACGACCTGGTTCGACGAGCAAGGCGTTATAGGCGACCACCAGAACGATTTCATTATCATAGGTGAAACCGACAGCGTAACCGGCGAATACAAGTACCTGAATATCAAGGGCGGACAGACCGCAAGAATTTATTACTCGACGGTAGTCGCGGAATACGATTCCGACCGCCACGACAATATGACCGACGCAATGATCCGGATGATGTTTGCGTTCGGCGAACAGCAGACCAAACCGCAGATTATACGTGGCGGAAGCTGGGTTGTTTATTACAGAATAGAGGCCGATAACCATACTACAAGGTACGGTATCTGGAAAGTCCTGATTGACGATCCCGAAAACTTCGTAATAATCACCTTCGTTAAACCCTACAAGGTAAGCTACGGCGACGTAATTTCCGGCAAGAACATCCTGCCCGAACTCGTTGAACAGGGCTGCATTAAGCTCAGCGGCAAGGTCGTGCCCGATACGGCTACGCTGTTGAGAGTTGCGGAAGCGTATGCGTTCGAGGACGTACAGAACGAGGTTAACGGCGGTACCGGCGTGGATAAATACGCTATCCGTCTGAACTTCAACTCGACGGGTATGCAGCTTTACGGCAAGTATTCGTTTAAGTACAGCGCAAGCAACGATACGCCCGATACCAACCTCGACAAGTTCGAAGTTACAAAGCGTAATATTACCGTTAACTGGGAGAACACCACGCTGACGGCTAACGGTAGCATGCAGTTGCCCGCAATTACAATCTCAGGATTTGTTGGCGGACAGACGGTAAGCCTGAACAACTTCACGGTTGGCGAGCCGATGCTGGTTGAGCTGGATAACGGAGATATAATAACCGTTACGGTATTGCATACCGACGGCGACAGCACCATGACCAACGGCAGCTATACCTTGCGCGTGGTTATTGATAACCACAACTACGTGCTTGGCAGCGACAGCAAGCTGATTACCGTTAATCCCGCGGCGCCCGAGCCGACTACCAAACCCGAAGGCGTGCAGTTACCCACATGGGCGATTATTGCGATTGCCGCAGGCGGTGCGTTCCTGCTGTTTATCCTGATTATCGTTATTGTGACCAAGAGACGCAAGACGGTTATTGTGGCCGGCGGCGACGACGACGGCTTCTCCGACGACTATACCGGCGATTAACTCAAACTTAATACCGCGCCGCAACTTCTCTCAAGCGGCGGCGCGGTATAACTAAACAAACCAACAACTATAAGGTCACTCCTCGGTTACCACACCTTTATGGACCTTATTTACACAACTTACAACCGTATTTTTAAAAGAGTGCGGTTACCTACCCCTTACCGCGGTTCCTTTAATTGGTTTTAAAGGAACTGCGTTTTTTATTGGCAATATACCTTTACAAAAGTTTGTTAATATGATAAAATATGAAAAATAATTTCGCTCAGATTTATGCAAAAGCGCAGAAGGTGGAAAAATGAAAAATATCAAAAAAGCAATCGTATCGCTGTTGGCTCTGTCAATGGCGTTTGCGGTATCGTTCGGTGCAACGGCTTGTAAAGCTAAAAAGCCAGACAGCGACGGCGCGGACGCAACGCCCGATACACCGATAACCGTTCCCGATAACGGTTCGGGCGATACGGCGGGTGAAGGCAATACTACCGGCGACGACGATAATAAGACCGGCGGCGATGAAGAAATCGAACTTCCCCCCATAGAAGGCGCGGTTAAAATTACCGAGGCGGCAGGAGATTTAGAGGCGGCTTTTGTAAAATGGGAAGCGCTGGAAGGCTCTAGCTGGTATAATGCTTATTACAGACCCGTCGGCGGCGCTTGGGTTAAGCTTGACGCCCCGCTCGTAAGGCAGTATAAAACCTATTTCCGTGCGGACGCAGTAGGGCTTAAAGCAGGCAAGTACGAATTGAAGGTCGTTCCCTGCGAAGCTTCGGGAAGCGAAAAGGAAGAGTTTTCCGCCGTTAAAACCGTAACCGTGGAAGCGCACGAAAGAACGGGCTTCGCTTTCGAGGGTACGAACGGTCAAAGAGTAATGCCCGGCGCGTATAACGAGGACGGAACCTTAAAAGAAGGCGCGCGCGTACTGTACGTTACCGATAGTAATAAGGATACCGTTACGCTTGAAGTCACCGTCAACAAGGACGGCAAAACGGAAACGGCTACGGGTATTCAGAATATATTCAATTCGCTTAAAAAAGGATTCGATACTAAGCCTTTCTGTATGAGAATAATAGGCAATGTAACCCCTCCCGAAGTACTGACTAAGGGCGATTGGCAGGTTTGCAACAGTACCGAAAAAGTTAAGGGCGGACCCGTAACTATCGAGGGTATCGGCGACGACGCTACCATAAACGGCTTCGGTATAGTAATAAGCAGAGGCACGATGTTTGAAATCCGCAACCTCGGCTTTATGAACTGCCAGATGGGCGGCTTCGATAACGTCGGCGTTCAGCAGGAAAGCGACCATATCTGGGTACACAACAACGATATGTTTTACGGCGAAGGAACGGAGAAAGACCAGAAAAAGGGCGACGGCGCACTCGATACTAAAAAGTCTTCTTATGTCACCCATTCGTATAACCATTTCTGGGACAGCGGAAAATGCAATCTGCAAGGAATGAAGGACGATATAGAAGCGGACGCTTTGGTTACCT